>CANIWJ010000232.1 GCA_947471035.1 Verrucomicrobiota bacterium | reverse complement strand
TGAGCACGCGGCCCTTGCGGTAGAGGATGGCGAGGGGGCGGGTGAAGTCTTTACCCTTGAGCTTGAGCATGGTGAGGGTGCCGGCGCGGACCTCTTGCTGCACGGTGGCCTGGGGCACGATGGCTATGCCGTGGTCGATCTCGACCGCGCGTTTAACGGTCTCGATATTGTCGAACTCCATGACGGGTTCGCAGTTTTCGAGTTTATGGTCGCGGAAGATCTGGTCGACCGCCTTGCGGGTGGGGATGTCGGGGTCGAAGCCGATGAATTTGTGGCCGGCCAGTTCGGCGACGGAGACCTCGCCTTTTTTTGCCAGGGGATGGTTGGGCGGGGTGATGAGGACGAGGCGGTCGTTGCGGAAGGGGAGGATCTCGATCTGGCGCTGTTTCTGGGGGAAGGCGACGAGGCCGAAGTCCACGGAGTTGTGCAGGATGTCTTCGTAAACGAGGTTGTTGCGCCGGTATTCCACGCGGACGTTTACGGAAGGGAAATCGTGGAGGAACTTTTTAATGTAGGGCGGCAGCTCGTGCAGGCCGATGGAGTAGATGGTCGAGATGCGGATGGTGCCGCTGATGACTTTTTTGAGCTCTTGCAGGTCCGAATCCAGCTTATCGTAGGTGTGCAGAATCTCTTTGGACGATTCGTAAACCTGGTAGCCCTCGCGGGTGAGCTGGAATTGTTTCTGGCTGCGGTCGATGAGGAGGGCCTTGAAGTGTTTTTCCATCGCCCGGGCCTGCTGGCTGACCGCCGATTGGGTGATATTATTGAGCTTTGCAGCTTTGGAAAAACTCTTCGTCTCCACGAGGTCGGCAAAGATTTTGAAGTTCTCGATTTGCATGGGGAAATGGGCCTAAATTGTGCTTTCAGTTATAAATCCTACTAATCTCCCCGCAACAGAGAAAACCCACTTTCCCTATGATTACCTATGAAGATTTCTTTTCTCGCGTCGAAAAAGTCGAAGCGCGTATCGCGGCGGCTTGCCTCGCGGCGGGGCGGGCGGCGGGAGAAGTTAAACTTCTCGCTGTGACTAAAACGCATCCGGCCGATGCGGCTATCTATGCGGCGCGGCACGGGCTGGCGGCGGTGGGTGAAAACCGGGTGCAGGAGGCGGCGGCCAAGCGACCGCTGGCGGCGGCGGCAGGGGCGGCGGCTTTGCGCTGGGAGTTGATCGGGCATTTGCAAAGCAACAAGGCGAGGCTGGCGGCCGAGACGTTTGATCGGGTGCAGAGCGTGGATTCGGAGAAACTGGTGCGCCAACTGGATAAGGCGGCCGGCGAGCTGGGGCGGCCCCTGGCGGTGTTGTTACAGGTGAATGCGGGGCGTGATCCGGCGAAGTTCGGCTGCGAACCGGAGGACGCGCCGCGTTTGCTGGAGGCGGCGCTGGCGGCCCCGAATCTGCGGGTGGACGGCTTGATGACCATCGCGCCGCTGGGCGCGGATGCGGCGGAGACGGCCGAGCATGCGCGGCGGACCTTTGCCAATCTAAGGACGCTGCGCGATGAATTCGCGACGCGTTTCGGGGTGGCTTTGCCCGAGCTTTCGATGGGGATGAGCGCGGATATCGAGCTGGCCATCGCGGCCGGCAGTACGTGCGTGCGGGTGGGTTCGGCGTTGTTCGGGGCGCGTTGAGCGGTGCGGGGCTCAACGCGGGGATCGACGCTTGTTTCGGCTACGGCCGCGTCAGCGCGATATCGCTCCACTCGCCCATCGCGCGGTGCTCCATTTGCCAGCCTTGAGTGGCGGGGGCGAAGGCGGCGCGCACCTGTTCGTTTTCGTGGGCCAGGATACCGCTCAGCACAAGGAGGCCGCCGGGGGCGACCGCGCCGGTGAGTTCAGGCACGAAGCGCATGAGCACATCGGCTTGGATGTTGGCCAGCACGACGCCGGCTTGTTTGCCGCCGGCCAGTCCGCCGACCAGATCGCCGGTGAAAAAGCGCACCGCGTGCGCGAGCTCGTTGAGGGTGGCGTTTTCCTCGCTGACGCGCACGGCTTCGGCGTCGTTGTCGAAACCTTCGACGTCGCCCCAACCCAGTCGCGAGGCCGAGAGGGCGAGGATGCCGGAGCCACAGCCGGCGTCGATCACGCGTCCAGCGGTGCCGTGGGATTCGGCGTGAGCGACCAGACGTTCCACGCAGAGGCGGGTCGTCTCGTGGTTGCCGGTGCCGAACGCGAGACCGGGGTCGAGCCAGATGGCGGTTTCGCCGCTGCCGAGGATGTGGGTCGCGCGTTCCCAGACGGGCACCCAGTGGAGCCGTCCGCAGCGCCAGGCCTTGAAGTGGGCCTTGTAACTATCGCGCCAATCCTGATCTCCCAAGGGACGCTCCATCGGCGTTCCGGGGTTAGCTTCGGGGGGGAGCTGGGAGGCGAGTTGGGTCCACTCGGTGCGGGCCAGTTCTGCGGAGGTAAAAATACCGACGATCCAGGCGCGGGCGATAATCACGTCTTGCAGCAGACTCCAGCCGTCGACGCCCAGTTCCAGCAGGACGTCGTCGATGGCATCCACGGATGCCGGGGCCACTTCCACCTTGAGCTCGAATAGATTCATAGTTTCGGAGCGTCCCTGTCCGCGCGGCAGGATTCAAGGTTCAAGCAACGAAGGCGCGGGCCTCAGAGCGTTGGGCACTCAGGGGGCGTTGACTCCGTAGCGTTCGGGTTTGAACCCGCGTGCACGCAGGGCCGTAGCCAGTTGGCCGAGATCGAGCTGGGCGCCGGGTTTTACGCCGTTTTTCGCGAACCAACCTTGGTTGAGTTCCAGGGCGAGGGTGTAGTCGGTGCCGGTGGATTTCACCGGGGTTTCGTCAAAGGCGTACATTTGATAAACCTCCCCCAGTTTGCCGTCGGCGGTGAAAAAGCCGATGTCGAGCGGGGTGGGGGTGTTGCGCATCCAGAAACTCATACGGGTGGGAGCGGGATAAACGAAGATCATCGCATCGTCCGGCCCGAGGTCGCGGCGGCCCATGAGGCCGCGTTGCATTTCTTCCGATGTGACGGCCAGTTGCACCC
>CANIWJ010000231.1 GCA_947471035.1 Verrucomicrobiota bacterium | reverse complement strand
GGAACTCGGTCTCGCCGAGACCCACCAGACCCTCGTCTTGAACAACCTGCGCTCCCGCATCGCGGTCGAGACCGACGGCCAGCTCAAGACCGGCCGCGACGTCATCATGGCCGCCCTGCTCGGGGCCGAAGAGTTCGGTTTCGCCACCGCCCCGCTCGTCGCCACCGGCTGTATCATGATGCGCGTTTGCCATCTCAACACCTGCCCGGCCGGCGTCGCCACCCAGGACCCCCGCCTCCGCGAGAAGTTCGCCGGCAAGCCCGAGCATGTGGTCAACTTCATGACCTTCATCGCCCAGGAGGTCCGCGAGCTCATGGCCCAGCTCGGCTTCCGCACCATCGAGGAGATGGTCGGCCGCACCGATCGCCTCGAACCGCGCAAGGCCATCACCCACTGGAAGGCCAAGGGCATGGATTTCTCCAGCCTGCTCTACTCGCCCGACGCCGGCCCCGAGGTCGGACGTTTCTGCCAGCAGACCCAGGACCACGGCCTCGACAAGTCCCTCGACCTCACCGCCCTGCTCGACCTCTGCGCCCCCGCCATCGAGCGCGGCGAGAAGGTCGTGGCCGAGCTCCCGGTTAAAAACATCCACCGCGTCGTCGGCACCATCACCGGTAGCGAGGTCACCCGCAAATACGGCGCGGTCGGCCTGCCCGAGGACACCATCGATATCCGTTTCTCCGGTTCCGCCGGCCAGTCCTTCGGTGCCTTCATGCCCAGGGGAATGACCTTCCGCCTCACCGGCGACGCCAACGACTACGTCGGCAAGGGCCTTTCCGGCGGCAAGATCATCGTCCGCGCCCCGGCTAACTCCGGCTTCGCGCCTTCGGAAAACATCATCATCGGCAACGTCGCCCTCTATGGCGCGACCAATGGTGAACTCTTCGTGGGCGGCCGCGCCGGCGAGCGTTTCGGCGTGCGCAACTCCGGTGTTACCGCCGTGGTCGAGGGCGTGGGTGACCACGGCCTCGAATACATGACCGGCGGCAAGGTCGTCGTCCTCGGTCCCACCGGCCGCAACTTCGCCGCCGGCATGTCCGGTGGCGTGGCCTACGTGCTCGACACCGCCGACCAGCTCAAGGGCAACATCAACCTCTCCATGGTCGCCATGGAGAAGATCGAGACCGCCGCCGAGCAGGCCGAGCTGCGCGCCCTCATCCAGCGCCAGGCCGAGCTCACCGGCAGCGCCCGCGCCGCCGAGGTGCTCGCCAACTGGGACGCCACCTTCCCGAAATTCGTCAAAGTGATGCCCAAGGACTACAAGCGCATGCTCGCCTGCATCGAGAAAGCCCAGTCCCAGGGCCTCACCGGCGAAGAAGCCATCATGGCCGCCTTCGAAGAAAACGCCCGCGACACCAGCCGCGTCGGCGGCAACTAATCCACCCCCCAATCCTTCAACGCAAAGTCGCAAAGCCGCCAAGCACGCAGAGTTTCCCTTCCTTTCTTTGCGACCTCCGCGCCTTCGCGTCTTTGCGTTAAAATCTTAAAACTCCGACCCCCTTCCAAATCCCATGGGCAAACCTACCGGCTTCCTCGAATATCTCCGCGAAATCCCCGCCGACCGGCCCCCGCTCGAGCGCGTCCGCGACTGGAACGAATTTCACCTCCATCTGGAGGAGAAGCAGCTCCGCAACCAGGGCGCGCGCTGCATGGATTGCGGCGTCCCCTTCTGCCACTCCGGCAAACTCATCGGCGGCATGGCTTCCGGCTGCCCGATCAACAACCTGATCCCCGAGTTCAACGACCTCGTTTTCCGTGGCCGCTGGCAGGAAGCCTTGGAGCGTCTGCACAAGACCAACAACTTCCCCGAGTTCACCGGCCGCGTCTGCCCCGCACCCTGCGAAGGGTCCTGCGTGCTCGGCATCAACAACCCGCCCGTCACGATCAAGAACATCGAGTGCTCGATCATCGACAAGGGCTGGGAAGAGGGCTGGGTCATCCCCACCGCCCCCCGCCAGCGCACCGGTAAAAAAGTCGCCGTCATCGGCTCCGGCCCCGCCGGTCTCGCCGCCGCCGCCCAGCTCAACGCCGCCGGCCACACTGTCACCGTGTTCGAACGCGCCGACCGCCCGGGCGGCCTGCTCATGTATGGCATCCCCAACATGAAGCTGGATAAAAAAGAGGTCGTCCTGCGCCGCGTCCAGTTGCTCGAACAGGAAGGCGTCAAGTTCGTGTGCAACGCGCACATCGGCGTGACCCACGATGCCGCCCAGCTCCGCAAGGACCACGACGCCATCGTGCTCGCCACCGGCGCCACCCTGGGCCGCGACTTGCCCGCCCCCGGCCGCGAAGCCGCCGGCATCCATCTCGCGATGGAGTATCTCACCGCCAACACCAAGGCCGTTCTCGATTCCGGCGACGGCTCCGCCAGCCCGATCAACGCCAAGGACAAGGACGTAATTGTGATCGGCGGCGGCGACACCGGCACCGACTGCGTGGGCTCCTCCCTGCGCCAAGGCTGCCGCAGCGTCACCCAGATCGAGATCATGCCCAAGCCCGCGCTCGAGCGTCAGGCCAGCAACCCCTGGCCCGAGTGGCCCAAGACGCTCAAGGTGGACTACGGTCAGGAAGAGGCCGCCGCCCGCTTCGGCTCCGACCCGCGCGTCTATTTGACCACGGTCAAAAAGTTCAACGCCGACGCTCAGGGCCGCGTCGAGTCCGTCGTTACCGTCGAAGTGAAGTGGGAGAAAAACGACAAGGGCGCCTTCGTTCCCGTCGAGCAGGCCGGCACCGAGAAAACCCGCCCCGCCCAGCTCGTCCTGCTGGCGATGGGTTTCCTCGGGCCCGAGCAAGCCTTGGTCAAGGCGCTCACCCTCGACACCGATCCCCGCAGCAACATCAAAGCCGAGCACAACGTGCACACCACGAACCTCCCCGGCGTGTTTGCGGCCGGCGACTGCCGCCGCGGCCAGAGCCTGGTGGTCTGGGCGATCAACGAAGGCCGCGCCGCCGCGAGAGAGTGCGACCGCTACCTGATGGGAAGCACCACGCTGCCCTGAGGGCGGCGTATTTTTTACGTG
>CANIWJ010000230.1 GCA_947471035.1 Verrucomicrobiota bacterium | reverse complement strand
TTAGATCAATTTAGGCCCAAACCAACCAAAGAAGATCCCAACGGCCTGCTGCCACCGGAAACCCCTGCCCCTGTCTATAAAGAAGCGACGGATCATATCTATGCCAGCGCTTGGCACGTAGGCGGCTACGGGCGTGAACAGCAACTGCGCGCACATCATCGAAGGGAAATCGTTTTCCTCAAGAGCTCTGGCATCACACTCGTGCTCGACACACTTACGCCTGCCGACGACTTACCCCACGCCTATGATCTGCGGTGGCACGCCGCCACCACGCAGGCTAAACTCACCGCCGACGGAGTCGCCTTATGCGGCGAGAAGGGAAGTCCCCTTCTGGCCATCATGCCATTAACGGGACTCGATGCCTTTCATGCTGATTCGGCCGTCACCAAACCGGAAATCCTCGGTTGGGATGTGATAAAGGGTGGCACATGGGACCGAAGCAAAAGCGGACCGCCACTGCCCGCCCTCACGGTGCGACATTTGCGCACTCAGCAAGGACCTACGACCTTTGCTACACTGCTGGTTCCGCCAAAATACTATGCAACTGCGGGCAAAGCACCAACTATTAAGCGTTCATCCAGCACTTCGGCTACGATTACGTTGGGGAAAACTGTTTGGAACGTAGGATGGAGCCATAGCCCGGATTCTTCCATCATCCTGAGTGGTTTACCCTCCTCCGGAACGATTCGTGTCCCCCGGGACACTTCATACCAGTCCTCCCTATCCGTTACGACGACTCCCAAGTTATAGATCGATGCCTATTATACCTTTCCAGTACGCATCTGAGACACTCTGTACAATCGGACTGGTTTTTAACGCGACTATACTTCGATTTAAATCCGTTTCGAATGATCTTAATTTGAATGGCGTGGCTTTTGGGTGTTTTTTATTTAGTGCATTCGTCTGCGCGACACCACCTGCTAAAGCCCTCACCACCGAAGCAGGGCTGGCGCGTGTTCTTAAGGGGGATCTTTCTTGGGTAACAAGCGCCCCCTTGAAATTCCCCATTATACCCGAAGATGGTGCGTTCCATCTCGCCTACAAAAACCCGGCGGTCGTCAAGGCCAAGAGTGGCTGGCACATTTTTGCCTCCCGCAAATGTTACGTGGCCGGAAAAGTCCGTCACAGCATGGCTTATCTAAACCTCTCGGATTGGAATCACCCCGAACAGGCCAAAGTGGTGCCCTTGTTTACGGATGAAGCCTACACTTCCGCCCCGGCTGTCTTTTATTATACGCCACACCAAAAATGGTATCTTTTTTATGGACGAAAAGACCCTGCAATCAACGCGGAAGGTCCGGCGTTCAGCACCATGGACGATATTGATCGCCCTGAAACCATCACCCCGCCGGTGATGTGTTTCCCATCCGTGCCGGAGTCCCTACCCAAAAAGAAAGGCGTGCGGTGGCTCGATTTTACCCTGATCGGTGACGGTAAAAGGATGTATCTCTTTTTCACTGACGACAGCGGCCACTTTATGCGCAGTTCCACCAGTCTGGATAAGTTTCCATTGGGCTGGGAACCGCCCGTAGTGGTCATGAAACAACCTACCTCAGTGATCTTCGAGGCCAGTTGCACGTTTAGGCTTAAAAATTCGCCACTTTATTTAACCATAATAGAAGCCATCGAACCCAAAACAGGTTTGCGATTTTTTACCTCTTTCGTGGCCGATAGCCTGGAGGGAGAATGGCGTTTGATAAATGGCGACGCCAGCCGACCTTTCGCCGGTTTTAATAATGTAAGATCCGCCGACGGAACCCAACCTTGGAGCCCCCACATCAGCCACGGCGAGATGCTTTGCGCCATTCAAGATGAGTCCATGATATTGGATCCGGAGGATATGACATTTCTCTACCAAGGCTGGAATGGGAAAAACCGCGTTCCTGGCGTCCCCTTGGGCAACTTCAACGGATACCACGAAATACCCTGGGAACTCGCACTTATAAAGTTAGACGCAAGCAACCCCAAGTAAGCACGTGGGGCTGTTTATTATAATTACACCCTTTCCCATGAAATATACCGATCCGCCTTGATGGGCCCCCTAGGCATACAAAATGCCTCCGCTGCTAAGACGCGATTAGCAGCACGAGATTGCAGTGTTTCGACCACTTTTTTCCGCCATCACCCTTTACGGAAAACAAGACCAAGTAGTCATATTTCAGTTCTTTGCTTATGCCCCATCTTACCCCAAAAAATCGGTTTTCAAAATCTACGCCCTGCCACCCCGTTTATCTGCGGCGTCTAGTCACGTATCTTGCTCTTATAGCTTTTTATGTAACAGGCTCTGTTAGCAACTGCGTTGCTCAGCAGTTGATGGTGTCCACCGCGCAAAGGGGAGGTGCGGTTAACCTTTCTTGGACACCGTCCGCTCAGTCTTCCGTCGATGTGCCCTTGGTCGGGGCTACATTGACTACAGGGAGGTTCGTTGAAATATGGATGCACCTGCCCTCAAGTGCTCCCTTGGGGGCACAACTCACCGTGGAAATGCTGGGCAGGCGGGCCGCCCTACCCTTGCAATGGACAGGCTGGCGTCGATTGGCCATTCCTGTATCAGCAATGACTGTCACCAGCGGCGCATATAACACCGCCAACCGCATGCGCTTACTAAGAAGTGGTACGTTCCCGGGAAGTTATATGATAAATTATTGCGGCGGTACCGTAGCCATTAACTCAACCGGACCGGGCATGGCGGACGAAGATTTACTCGACCATATCGACCTCAACCGCCCGGGCATGCAGTCGGTAAAAACTGCGGTTCAGGCCGCAGTCGGAAGCAACGGGAGCGCACGCACCACCGCCATTACACAAGCCAAGACCGCCCTCGCCACCTACTTTCGGCAAAACTTTACTGGGCGTTGGCCGATGGGATCCTCAAATACCACCACTGCTGCCGATACCTTCGCAGCCGGGACCTTCAGTTACGTAGGTTACACCCATACCTATGCTTACTTGGGCGGGATGAAGGGCGAGATCGATTGGAATTTCAACCCCACCCTGCAACCCGGCTATACCGGCGCGATTAATTACGAGTGGGGATTT
>CANIWJ010000229.1 GCA_947471035.1 Verrucomicrobiota bacterium | reverse complement strand
TTCCTACGCCTCCGAATCACCAGATAAAAACATGCTAACCGCCCTCATAAACCGCATAAAAATCGCATGGGCATCAGGCTTTTATCTACCAAACCTGGGCTCTGAGCTACGTTCCCCTCAATGCTCTGCTCAGGTCGTTGGCGTGTTTGTATCCTAGATGGTGAGCCACCGCCTTTACTTGCCATCCGTGCTCCACGATCAGCCTTTTGGCCTCCTCTCGTTTCAGCTTGCGGAAATATTTCCCTGGAGTCGTCCCGGTCTGTTCTAGAAAGAACCGGGTCAAGGTGCTCGCAGACATATCCAGATAATCGCAGAGAGCGGGGACGGTGGCGCGAATCGCGAGATTCTTGGCGAGCCAGGCGTGGGTGAGTGCCCAGCGTACATCCCCTGCGGCAGGCGTATGGCGGCTGGCGCGCAGCAACTCCACTTCCATTAACGAGCGCAATGCGGATAAGGTGCGGGGAAGCGAAGCATCGGCAAGCGACACCTCTTTTCTACATTGCACATGCACCTGTTCCAGAAAATCGAGCGGACTGTGCGGCAACGTGATTTGGGTGTGTCCTGCTTTTTTCGGAATCAGCTCTGCAATTTCCGGCAGTCCGCGCCACACCCACACCAAAACCGTGACCGGGTTGATGCGATTTTGGCGTATGCTAAAAGGGGTTCCGGGCTCCACCAATAGAGCGGCCGGAGCCCGCATCGTCCGGCTCTCGCCCCCGATCTCCACCACCACCGCGCCGCATAAAAGCACGAAGTAGTTCGTGCCCGGATCGGCATGCCGCGGCAAAGGGTGCGTGGCAAAATCTCGCTCTCCCCACCCCAGATAAATCAAGGGTAAATCACCGAGTCCCGCCCAGTTCGGACGTCCCGGAGGCGGACTCAGGGTGCCGTTGGCCACTTGAATGACAGAACTAGCATTTTCACTCATTTTACCGGTCAAGGCTACTTCAAGAGTCTTTAATTTCCAGTCCAATTCTCACAGGTTTTCCGCCTGGTTTACCGCGATAACGCGCTGCCCCCTTTGATTCATTTTCCTCCTCCATACCCCGCCAGCAATTACCCCTCACTTCGATGAAAACACTGTCCCTCCAACAACCCGGTTCACTTGTATGGACTGAAGTTGCCACACCAGTCCCGGAAGAAGGCGAAGCGCTGGTCCGCGTCCGACGTTGCGGAGTCTGCGGCACCGACATTCACGCGCTGGCCGGTAAACAACCCTTCTTCAGTTATCCCCGTCGCTTGGGGCATGAGTTGTGTGTGGAAGTCGTTACCGCACCGGCGGGCAGCGGCCTGACGACGGGGGATCTTTGCGCCGTTGAGGCCTATTATTTTTGCGGTACCTGTCCTGCCTGTCGCTCAGGAAAGACCAACTGTTGCAAAAACCTCAAGGTGCTCGGTGTGCATATTGACGGCGGCCATGCGCCGCTCATGTGCGTCCCGACCGCTAAACTCCACTCGGCCCGGGGCCTCATCACGGACCAAATCGCACTCGTCGAGCCTCTCGTCATCGGGGCGCATGGTATCGAGCGCGCCGCGATCCAAGCCGGTGAGCCAACCGTGATTCTTGGCATGGGGCCTATCGGACTTGCGGCGGCCATTTTTGCCAAGGCAGCAGGTGCCAACTTAGTCTGCGTGGACATCCAAGCGGATCGACTGAAGTTCGCCTGCGAGACCATGCAGCTCGGCACCGCCCTGCCGGCCGATGCCAGCCTCGCGGAGAATCTTCAGGCACATTTCGGCCAGTTGCCCTCGGTGGTCATCGATGCCACCGGCAATCCGGCCTCCATGCGCGGCACTTTCCAAATCGTCGAACACGGCGGCCGTATTGTTTTTCTAGGTTTATTTGTGGGTGATCTGTGCTTCGACGACCCCAATTTCCATCGTCGCGAGCTCACGCTTATGGCCAGCCGCGCCGGCTTGAGCGGCACCTTCCGTGAAGTCATACGCCTGATAGAGTCCAAGCAAGTGGATGTGCTGCCACTGATTACCCACAGCTTTGACTTCGCCGACACCGCCGAACGCCTCCCGGCCATCCACCGCGAAGCAGGTTTGGTCAAGGCCATGATCAATTTCGATAACTTTGCCTAATATGAAAATCACCAAACTGGAACCCATTATCCTGCACGCTCCGGTCACCCGCGGCGGCATCGCCGACAGCACGCACAAGTTGACGCATTGGGGCGCTCCCGGTGTCGCCATTCATACCGACACCGGTCACATCGGCTACGGCTTTTCCGGCACCCATGCCCACCTGCCCACTGATCGCCTGATCGTGGACTGCATCATCCATAGCTACGGGCCGCTACTCATCGGCGAGGACCCTCAAGAGGTGGTCGCGCTTTGGGAAAAGCTGCACAAACAATCTGAGATCTATTGGGTGGGCCGCGCCGGTATCACCCACCTCGCCCTCGGCGCGATTGATATCGCCCTCTGGGATCTTAAAGCCAAAGCCGTTGATCAACCGCTCTGGAAACTCCTCGGAGGCTCCGCCAAAAAGAAAGTCGAAGCCTACAACACCGACGGTGGTTGGCTGAACTGGTCGTTGGAAACCATGGTAAACGACTGCAAGCGTCTCGTGCAGGAAGAGGGCTACCGTGCCGTAAAACTTAAGGTCGGCGGCCCCAATCCACGCGAGGACCTCCGCCGCGTCGAGGCCGTGCGCCAGGCCCTCGGCCCCGATATCCGCATCATGACCGATGCCAACGGGCGCTGGACCCTGCCCCAAGCGATCCAAACCGCCGGACGACTCGTCGATTTCGACATCGCTTGGATCGAAGAACCTATCTACTTCGACGACGTCGAGGGGCATCGCCGCCTGGCCGAGACCATCGCCACCCCGATCGCCATGGGCGAGCAACTCTACATGACCTCGCAATTCCGGGATTTCATCCATGCGGGGGGCGTGCACTACGTACAACCGGACGTGGTCCGACTCGCCGGTATCACCGAGTTTTGGCAGGTCGCCGACCTGGCTCGCAGCTACAGCCTGCCCGTCGTCCCTCACGTCGGCGACATGTGCCAGGTTCACCAGCATGTCTGCTTC
>CANIWJ010000228.1 GCA_947471035.1 Verrucomicrobiota bacterium | reverse complement strand
TGGAGGCGGCGGTCGCCGCCGCCGCCAAGGCGGAGGCGGACAAGCTGCGCGCCGAGTTGATGCACAAACAACACGCCGGCGATGCCGGCGCCTCCGCCGATGCGCCGGAGGGTGCGAGCGCGGGCGACAAGGCGGGCGGACCCGACAGCCTGCGCCGCTTGCGCGACACCGATCGCGACCACGATCCGGAGGCGCTGGCTGATGAGGCCTCGCATGGTTCCGAGGATTGGAACGACGATGCGTTTGAGGACGATCTGCCGGTGTTTTTCGACGCGATAAAACCGCACCTGCGCAAGAATCCGACCACGCCCGGCCAGTCGGTGGCGCTGAATTATCTGGCCAAGCGATGGGACCAGCCCGAGCCGGATCTGCACGGAGCGATGGTGGAGTGCGGCTTTGTGATTCCCGAGCACGATACCGACGCGCCGGTTTATGTGGAGTACGAGGGGGATCTTTATTGGGTGGAGAAAAACAATCGCGGCCAATTTTTCCTGAATACGCGGGAAAAACCGCGTCCGAAGTATCGCATCGTTCCGGCCAAGCCCCTGGATCCGTCCGATCCGGTTTTCGTGGCGCTGGCCGAGGAGCATGCGGCGGCGGAGGCGGAGCGGGCCAAGCGTGCGGCCGAGCAGGCGGCGCGGGAAGCGGCCGAGCAGGCCCGGCGCGTGGAGCGCGAAGCCCAGCGCCTGGTGGCCGAGCAGGCGCGTCGCGACCAGCAGGCGGCGGCGCAAGCCGCGCGCGATGCGGCGCGAGAAGCGGCCCGAACCCTCGCGACCGCCCAAGCGGCGGCCCGCGAAGCGGCCCAGGCGGCTGCCGTGGCGGTGATACTGCCTCCATCCGAAGCGGCGGTGGCCCCTTTAGTCCCTCCGGCGGTGGAGCTGATGCCGGTGACTGCGGTGACACCGGCGGCGACTGCGAACAGTTTGCCGGCAGGCGAGGCTTTGCTGGACCTGATCCGGCCGCAGATGCGGCGTAATCGGCGCGGTCCGGGCTATTCCGGCTCCAGCTCGTATCTGGCGAAATACTTCAAGGTGGAGGAAGCGGTGCTGAAGGCGGCGCTGGCCGAGCTCGGCTTGGTTCCTTCGGAGTTGGCCAATGGCAAAGCGGAGAATCACATCATCGGAGCCTATGTGTATTGGGTAAATAAAGACGGCAACGGCGTGCTCTGGATTAATGGCCGCGAAGCCTCGCCGCGCGAGCGGAGCGAGGGCGTGGCCTCAAGTGCGCCGGGCGCGCCGGCTTCGTCTGGCGCGGAGCTTGCGGCACCTGCGGCGGGCCCCTCGTCGGCTGTTCCAGAAACGGGCGCACCGGTGGCTCCAGTGGTGGATTCGACACAGGAAGCAGCGCCTGCGAATGAACCGCCGATTTTCCGGGCGGTGCCTCGCGCCATGCCGCCGCTGGCGGTGGCACCCGAGCCGGTGGCCGAGACTGTGGTGGCCGCCGCCCCGGTTACGGTGGTTTCTACGGTTGCTGAGCCGACGGCTCCCGTCGATGCGCCCGCTCCGGCGGAGGGCCAGTTGTCGGCGCTGCGCTTGTTGTTAAAGACGAATCGCAGCAAGAGCGGGTGGTCGGGTTCGCTGGCGTATTTGGCCAACGCGCTGGGACGCGAAGAGTCGGCCTTGGTCGCTATCCTTGCCGGGCATGGCATCGTGGTGCCTCAGGCGGTGGCGGAGGGCGCGGAGGAGGCCAAACCGGTTTTCGTCGAGCATGCGGGCGAGATTTATTGGATAAGCCGGTATGCCAAGGACGGCTCGCTTTGGCTGAATGCCAAGGCGGCGAAGTCGGCGGCGGTGCGCAAGCCGGTCAAGGCGGGCGGCGAAGCAAAGCCAGCCCCGGTCAAAGCTGCAGCGAGCGATGCCAAGGGGGCGCGTCCTCGTACCAAGCGGCGGGCGGCTTCGGCCATTGAGGCCGATACGGCGGCGGAGGAGTGAGTGTAATTTTGGTTATCAAAAAGGGCGGCCCTGACGGGTCGCCCTTTTTTTATGGTCGGGTCAGGTGTAGGGCAGGGTCGCCGCACCCCGCCCTACATGTGTTCAGCGAGTGATGTCCGACTGGGTGAGCACGCGGAAGCCGTGTGTATTGAGCGATTGGGCGGCGACGTCGGGGTCTTCGATGTTGAGGACCAGGGCGGACTTGCCCTCAGGGCGTTTGATGAAGCTGTAAACGTAGTGGATGTTGATCTCGGCCTCGAGCAGGGCTGCGAGCACCTCGCGCAGGTCGGACTCGTCGTTGATCTCGACCGCGAGGACATCGCACTCGGTGTAGGGGAAATCATTGTTCACCATCAGCTCGCGGGCCTTGTCGGTGTCGTCCACCACGAGGCGCAGGATGGTGGTGTCGGTGAAGTCGAGCACGGTGAGGGCCATCACGTGCACGTTGTTGGTGCGGAAAAGCGTGGTGAGATCGGAGAGGCGGCCGACGCGGTTCTCGGTGAAGACGGAGAACTGTTTTACCGGATCGGTGGCGGACTGGATGACTTTGGACATGCGCGGCGGGAGGAGTTTAAAACCTTATGCTGCGCGGACTTCAGCGCGGGCTCAAGGCTGGGCTTTGGCGGCGGGTGAGGTTTTGGGTGCGGCGGGCACGAAGATAAGCGCGCCGGAGTTCATGCAATAGCGAATGCCGGTGGGGGCGGGGCCGTCTTCGAAGGAGTGGCCGAGGTGGCTCTCGCAGCGGAAGCAGAGGGTTTCGGTGCGGACCATGCCGAGGGTGGTGTCGGTGCGTTCGAGGATGCGGCCCTTTTCGATGGGTTGGTAAAAGCTGGGCCAGCCGGTGCCGGAGTCGAATTTGGTCTGGGCGTTAAACAAGGCCAGGCCGCAGGCGGCGCAGTGGTAAACGCCTGGGGTGCCCTCGGCTTTCCAGTAGGCACCGCTGCAGGCGCGTTCGGTGCCGGCGTCGCGCAGGATGCGGTATTGCTCGGAGGTGAGGCGTTGCCGCCATTCGGCGTCGGTGAGGCGGACCTTGCCGTCGGGGCCGGGGGTGAGTTCGGGCAGCACCGGGGCGGGGGCGGAGGCTTTGCCCGAATCGGCGGCGGTGGCGTCGCA
>CANIWJ010000227.1 GCA_947471035.1 Verrucomicrobiota bacterium | reverse complement strand
TTGTTTACTTCGCGCCGTGTGCCCATCCCGCCGGGGACGATTAAGATATCGATCTCACCGGGGTCGGTCAGGGTGCGGTCGGCGATGACAACGGGGCCTTGGGAGCTGCGAATGGGGCCGGTTTTTTCGGCAAGCATCACAAAGGTGAATTGGCCTCTAACCATGCTAAGCATCTCGATGGGGCCAAAGACATCGAGACATTGGAATCCCTCGAAGAGCACCATGCCGACCGTGCGTTTGCCGACGGCAGTGGGTGGTGTCGGGGTGGCGGGGCCCGGGGGTGTCGGCACGGGGGTTTGGGCCTGGATCGTGCCCGGGTGGGCGAGTGCGGCCAAGGTGGTGGCCGCCAAAGTGTTGATAAACGTACGGCGGGTGGGTTTGGGCATGTGCGCCGATAAGCACAAAACGCACCATGCGCGGCTTTTAAGAAAACGATTGAGCCGCCTCGAACTGGGTCGGGGCGGCTCATTTTCGGTGCGGCTCGGGGCCGCTGGCGCGGCTATGGCGCTATTCTTCGTCGGTGGTTTTGGCGGAGTAATTCGATGACTGGGTAGTTTTTCGATTCCGAGGCCTAACCTAACTGACTCTGATTTCTAACAGGTGGTCCGATGACCACGAACCCACTATACTATAGTATGAATTATAATGATAGGGGGCGGTATGTAATTGCGGGGAATAAGCGGCGCAGGAGCGCGGTTTAGCCGAGGAGAAAGGGCTCCTGAATGTAGGTGTAGGCGCTGCCGGTCTGGCGCACGCGGCCGAGGGCGGGAAAGGGCATGTGGGCGCCAAAAAGACGGAGCCGGTCGGCGGCGGCGCGATCAAAGAGTTTTTTCCGCGTCGCGGTGGCGAGCGCGGGGTCGGTATCGTAGGCGAAGCGCCAGTCGGGGTGGGCGAAGCTCAGGGCGTGGTGGTGCGCGGCGTCCACGAAGTGCATGAGTTGATCGCGGCCCGAGCTGATGACCACGGCGAGATGCCCCGGAGTGTGGCCGGGAGTATCGAGGAGTTCGATACTGTCGAGTATCTTGTCCGATGGAGCCACGAGTTGGAGGCGGGGCTTGATGGCGGCGAGCACGGACTGGGCGCCGGTCGTGAAGCCTTGGGCGGCGTCGGCCGGCACGGCCATGCCGGAGAGGTCGGGTGTGCTCTGGGTCCAGAAGGCGTGTTCCTTGCGGGACATAAAAATCTGGGCGTTGGGGAAGTTGAGCGCGCCAGTCTGGGCGTTAACCAGGCCGCCGAAGTGGTCGCCGTGGGCGTGGGTGAGGATGATGGCGGAGATTTGCTCCGGTTTTACCCCGGCGTTGGCGAGGCTGGCGGGTAGGTATCCGGCGGCGGGGCCGTAGTTGGCACCCGCACCGGAGTCGATGAGCACGAGTTGGGTGCCGATGCGGACCAAGAGAACGTTGAAGTCGAGGTGCAGGCGGTCGGTGGGCAGCAGGGCGTCGTCGAGGGCGGCGGCGACTGCGCCGGGTTTTTCGCCGACGCCGAAAGGGCCTTGGTCTGGGGGCGGGGTGAGGCCGCCGTCTTGGAGCGCGAGGGCCTCGATGGCGCCGATCTTAAAGCGGTAGTAACCGGCTTGAGGTCCGCTGAGGCTGGGGGAAGCAGCGGAGCTTGCGGGCTCGGAGCGCAGGTGGCTGGCGGCGAGGAGGGTGGTGCCGGCGAGGCCGAGGAAACGCAGGGCTTGGCGGCGATTAATCGTGGCAGGGACGGCGGAGTGCATGGTGGAGGCACCATGGGGGTTCAGCCGCTAGGGGCAAATCAGAGTGCGAGTAAAATCAGTCCAGGAGGAGGGCGATCTGGATGCCGGGGCCGTGCACGCCTTCGATCAAGATGCCTTCGACGTCGGCGGTTTTGGAGGGGCCGGTGCACCAGACGACATTGGGGTCTTGGGGCAGGGCGGCGATGGCTGCGGGAACGTCGATGTGGATCTGAGCGCGTCGGAGCACGGCGACGTGTACCCAGGGGGAGAGGGCGGCGAGGCGGCGGGAAGTGTCGCGGTCGGATAGCACGAGGGTGCCGGTCTCGGCGACACCGGCGGTGGCGGCGGTGATGCCGAACTGATATTCGTCGATGCGGGAGCGATCAAAGGTGGTCTCGACGTTGAAGCCTCCGGCGGCCTCGAAGGCGGGGCGGAGCTCGGCCCAGAGCTCGGGGTCGCAGTAGCCGTGTTTCCAGCCGCCTTGAGTGAGGGTGGCGATGAGCGCGGCGGCGGAGGCGAGCGGGGTGCCGTTAACCGCTTTCAGGCGCTCGGCGAAAAAGGTCCACGCGTCCACGGGCCCGCGGGCCTGGCGCATGATGACGAGTTCATTGTCCCAGTTGGGCAGGGGGGCGCGTACGGGCAGTGGCGCCAGGGCGGAGGTGACGCGGGCGAGGAGGGTTTCGCGAGGAGAGGGCATGGGAGCGGTGAGCGGAGGCGGGCTTTATTTGGCGGCGGGCGGGGTAGGCCGGTTGGCGAGCCATTGGCGGAAGGCACCGCCGCGCCAGGCGGGCAGGGTGCGATCACGCAGCCACGTTTGCATGGGTGGGACGGGGATAAGGCTCTTGGGGATGTAGTTGAGGCTATTGCCCGCGAGCAGGGAGGTTTTCCAAACGAAGGGTTGCGAGGCGAGCAGGGACCAGGCGCCCATGGGTGGGGTGCCGGCGGCGGCGGCTTTTGAGCCCTCTTGTTTGCCGCGATTGCGCAGGCGGAGGAGGAGGTCGGGGATGGGGATGTTGACCGGGCAGACTTCGTTGCAAGCGCCGCACAGGGAGGAAGCCTTGGGGAGGTCGGCCAGCTCGGGAAAGCGTTCACCAGCGAGCAAGGGGGAGAGGACGGCGCCGACGGGGCCGGGGTAAACGCTGCGATAGGCATGGCCGCTGGCCTGGCGATAGACGGGACAGACGTTAAGGCAGGCGCCGCAGCGGATGCAGCGCAGGATTTCGCGGCAGTCGCTCGCGAGGGCGTCGGTGCGGCCGTTGTCGACGAAGATGACGTGCATCTCCTCGGGGCCGTCGGGCTGGGTGGCTGAGCGGGGGCCGGAGATGAACTCGGTGTAAACGGTGAGTTGCTGACCGGTGCCGGAGCG
>CANIWJ010000226.1 GCA_947471035.1 Verrucomicrobiota bacterium | reverse complement strand
GGTGAGCATCTCGGCCACGGAGGCGTTGACAGTTACTTGTTTGGTGGCCTGGGCCGGCAGATACGGCGCCACACACAAGGCAACTGCGCAAAAGAGTATCCGTTTTATATTTTTCATGAGGTTAAGGACCAAACCTACGCCCTCCCCCGCTCCGCCGCTATGGGGTGTTCACCGGTGCGACTAAAACCCGAGGAACCTAAAAGGACCCGCCCCGGCATCAATCTCAGCATCCGCAGCGAACACGGTGGCAACCACGATTCGACAAAGTTCTGCCATACGGAGGTCGTCCTGCACTACGTCTCCTACTCACCCAAACGTGTCCCTGTCGCGTGCCTCCACACCGCGAAGATGAAGTAAGCCTTTAAAAGGTAGATGACATGAAGCCGGCTGGTTGCCGTCGAGGAGAAGACGAACAACCAACCGGCCTGTATGAACGAACAACTCCAACAAAACCACTCCGTCACCGCGTTCAAGATCGAGAGCATCAAGCTGGGCATCGACCTGCACGCCGCCACCGCGATGGTCGTCGCGCAATTTGACCACGCCCTGCCCAAGCCCGGCCAGCGCATCGAAACCGAAAAGCTGCTTGGGTGGATCGCCAAGCTGAAGGCCGCCCATCCCGGCGCGGCCCTGCACGCCTGCTACGAGGCCGGCCCCTGCGCTACTGGCTGCACCGCGAGCTCACCAAGCTCGGCGTGCAATGCCACGTCGTCGCCCCGGTCGCCCTCAACGGCCGGCGCAAGACCGACAAGCGCGACGCCCGCGCCCTCTGCGACCAGCTCGACCGTTTCGTGCGCGGCAACACCCAGGCCTTCAGCAAGGTTTACGTTCCCTCCGAGCAACAGGAGGACGATCGGGCGCTGCTGCGCCATCGCCGCAAACTCGTCGGCGAGATCACCCGTTGCAGCGCGGCCGGCCGCAGCGCCTTCCTGCGCCTCGGCCATCGTGTCCGCGGCTCCTGGTGGCAGCTCGCCCGCTGGAACGAGCTGGCCGAAAAACTCCCCGCCCACACCCGCTTCGCCCTCTCCCAACTGCGCGACCAGCTCGCCCTGCTTCGCACCCAGTTGCGCGAGGCCGAAAAACAGGTCGCGGCCCTGGCCGAGCTTCGCAAGGTCCAAGCCCCGCGCGGCGTCGGAGCGCTCACCTGGATCACCCTCCTGCTCGAGGTGGTGGACTGGACGCGTTTCCAAAACCGCCGCCAGGTCGCCAGCTACACCGGCCTCTGCCCGGGCGAACACACCAGCGGCGACAACAAACGCGAGCTGTCCATCGACAAGCACGGCAACCCCCGCGTGCGCCACCTGCTCATCGAAGCCGCCTGGCGGCTGCTGCGCTGGCAACCGCAGTATCCCCCGCTGCAAAAGCTTCTGAGCGCAAACGGTGGCCGGGGGCGCAAGCGCATGATCGTCGCCATCGCCCGCCGCCTCGCCATCGACGTCTGGCGACTGGCCACCGGCCGGACCACGCCGGAGAAGGTCGGCCTCACCGCCACCGCCACCCGCCTGATGCCCGCCTGATCCTCCTGCTTTCGTTCTTTCCCACCTAACACCTTTTGGCCCGACCGGCCGAAGACCCTTTGGACTCGGAGCGCGTGCGACGTTCCGCTTGGGCCTCAAAGCCCGTCTCGTAGATGGCACCGCCCGGGTCCTCCCCCTTTTGCTCCGCAACGCGGAAGCGTCATCTTGTCGCGGCCTCCGGGCCCGACCGATAGCAGTTTGCACCGAGGCAATCCTCGCGTGAGGGCGGACCACGATTCCCGAGGCTCTTCTTCCAGGTCGGCACCCAAGAACGCCTTCGCACCCCCTTGGCGGGGGCTCGCCGCCGCCCCCGCACCCCGGCTCGGGGCAACTAATCTTAAGAAAGCAAAAACCCGGTCTGACTTCCTCATCCTCCCAAGCAAAAATCCATTTCTATCCTTGACCCTCCAGAGCTTCATAGCAGCGGAACGGCAGGGACGTTCCATTTATAAAGTCTCATTTCGCGAAGAATTTGTTGTTAAACACGAAATCGAGATGGGAATCGGCTGCCTACCGCAACCAACTGCGGAGCTTACGGCGTAGTACCGGTTCCGATTTCGGATTACGCCTTTAACTGAGCGAGCAAGCCTTCAATCAATGAGTCGAGGCTGGGCTTTGCGGCCACGAAATCCGGTGGCATGCCCAGTTCGGTGAGGCTTTCGGAGGTTTGTTCGCCGATGCTGCCGACCAAGGGAGTTTTCGCGGTGGAAGCGAGTTTCAGGCCTTCCGCCTGAGCGTGGAACGACTCGGCGGCGGAGGAACTGGCAAAGAGGATGGCGTCGGCGCCGTGCTGGCGGAAATCGTCCGCCACCGGGTCGTCGGTAAGATCGGTCTTTTCCGTCTTGTAGAGAGGCAACTGGTCTACGATGGCGCGCGCAGCCTCAAGCTTACGCACCAGTTTATCGCGGTTCAGATTTCCGGTGACGACGATGACTTTGGCGCTATCGAGGCTGCCGGTGGCAATCAAGGCATCGGCGAGGGAGAGGCCCGTGGCGGTGTCGGGCATGCATTCCACGCGGATGTGGTATTTCTCGATTTCCCGCGCAGTGGCGCGACCGATACAGGAGAAGCGCAAGAGGCCAAGCGCACGAATGTCTTTAAAGCCTTTGAGGAAATCCTCGAAGAAATAACGGACGCCGTTCGCGCTGGTGAATACGATCCAATCGTAGCCGCCGAGCTCGGCCAGAATCTCAACGAAGCCGTGTTTGTCCACGGCTTTGGAAATCGTGATCAGGGGGAGTTCAAGAACCTCGGCCCCGAGGGTTTCCAGTTTTTCGCGTAGTTCGCTGTTTTGGTCGCGGGTACGGGTGATCGCTATCCGACGGCCAAAGAGCGGCAGATGCTCAAACCAGTCTATCGCTTCGTGATCGCGGACCACTTCGCCGATAAAAATTATGGATGGTGCGGCCAACTTGCCGGCCGCCACTTTAGCGGGTAGATCCGCCACCGTGCCGGCCACGCTGCGCTGGCGTCCGAGCGAGGCCCACTGGACGACCGCAGCCGGGGTGTTGGCGGCAAGCCCGCCGGCCTGCAATTCGCCGAGGAT
>CANIWJ010000225.1 GCA_947471035.1 Verrucomicrobiota bacterium | reverse complement strand
GGGCTTGGTTTATGAGGAACCACCCTTGGGGCCGGTGAATTACTTGCCTTATGTTTATACGGAAAAAGGACTGAAATCCATCGTGGATTATAAGGATTATGTTCCTGTATTGGAGGACGAGGGTAAGAAAAAGAATGATTACAAACCGACTTACGTATTTGTGCCGACTGCGAGAAAATCCTTGGTGCGCGTTACCAACTTGCGGAGCAAGACTCGCGATTTAGTGACCAACTTCTCGTCCACATTGGTAATGAGGAGCGATGATAGGATATTCATGGAGGCTGAGTTTAATTTACCAAGCAACAGTATGCGCGGGGTGTGCATTGTATCCGAGGATAAGCCCTCGGGGGCGAATCGTATAACCGGGTTTAAAGTTGGCCCCGCCAACCCGGGCGTAGCAACCGAGTTCAGTATTAAGGTGGGCACATTCGCGGAAAACTACCAATCCGCCAGCCGGATATATACCAGTCTGCTTTTTTTTGATGACCAGGGTTTGGTTTATGTTGATTCCCGTCTGAAGGATAAACTCGCCGCATTATCCAACGACTATTACGCGCGATTGACTGAGTTGTATCTTAAGGCGAAGCCGCAATCAGGACCCCCGAAGTTATTAAATGCAGAAATGATTGCCACTCCGGCGAGCTTTCCAGAAACAGCCTTAGGCAGGCCTTTGCGCTTCCGGTTAAGTATAAATGAGGCGGGGCAGGTAATTAAAGTGACGTGCCCCACGGATCCGGAATTGAACGAGAGTATTCTTAGACAAGTTGTCCAAGCATTGTTTACGTGGCGTGCGTTGCCCGCGATCAAAGAGGGACGTGCGGTCAGTGCACAGATCATAGCTCCCGTTGTATTTAAAAAGTGAGACGCGCGTGCGTGGATGCGGTCTCAGCTCATCTGTGCTAAGACTATTAGCTAGGACGAACAGGTGCAAGGGTATCACAAGGTTGTCGTTGTATGAAATCGAAATAGTTTAATGTTAATACTGATTAACCTTCTGGATATCACACGTTCTTTGTTCAGTCGGGTTGCGCCCGTTAGACATCCTCGAGTATTATTTGCCCTAAAGGCCGATATTATTATCGATCATGAGTGTGCGTTAGTGGTTAGGGATTTTAACCGAAAAAATCACTAAAGAACGCTTAACCAATTTTTATAAGAATTATGAATTAGTCTGCTACAGGCGGCTTTGGTGGGTGAATGCGCACGTAGTGCGAGTAGGCTCCATAGCCCGCCGCGACGGCCAGGGTGAGGCCGGCGGGATAAAAAAGCGCGTCTGTGCCGACCAACCGGAATAACGCCGCACCCACCACTCCGCCGGCGGTGAAGCCGCCCAGCACCATCAGGTAGAGCCGGGCGCGCGGCCACTCGATCTCCATGCCGCGCAAGGCGTGCCCGAGCATCGCGCCGAGGTCGGTCACGATGCCGGTGACATGGGTGGTTCGCAAAATCGCTCCACTATAGGTGCTGGCCATGGCGTTTTGCAGGCCGAAGGCGGCGGAGGCGAAATAACTGCCCGCCTCGTGGTGGCGGCGCATCAACAGGGCCGCCATGCACAACAGCGCCCCTTCCAGCCCTAGCGCCATGCCGTAGCGCCTTCCTAGTTTAAGCGTTTGCCGGCGGATAATGTAGCCGCTTAGCACCGCCCCGGAAAAAAACGCGACGATCACCAGGACCAAGTGGCCGGTGTTTACGGTGTCCCCGGCGTGTACCGCGATTCCCAACTGGCTGGCAGTGCCGGTTAGGTGGGTAACGCCTTGGTGGCTGTAACTCAAGTAGCCGATGGCGTTTACCATGCCGGCGATGCCCGCCAGCGCCGCGCCTCCCAGCCAGGCCCAGTATCCGAGTTTTTGCAGCATAGTGGGCGCAGCTTAAAGCTTCGCGTCGCCATGGCACGCCGCGAATCTGCGCGGGTTTTGGCCAACAAGCCTCCGCTGCAGGAGCTGTTTTACGGGTGGACGCTCCAAGCTTTGACAAGGGGCGCGGGGGGCGGCTTGTTGGCGGCATGTCGTCGCTCGCCGAACTTCGTAAGGATTACAGTCTCGCTGGTTTGGTCGAAAAGGACCTGGCCAAGGATCCGTTTCGCCAGTTCGAACACTGGTTCCAAGAGGCGGAGGGCGCGAAGTTGATCGAGCCCAATGCGATGGTGCTTTCCACCGCCGACGCGTCGGGGAGGCCGACCAGCCGCACGGTTTTACTGAAGGCGTTTGATGGGCGGGGTTTTGTCTTTTTTTCCAACTACGAGAGCCGGAAGGGGCGCGAACTGGCGGTGAATCCGCGGGCGACTTTGTTGTTTCCCTGGCTGGCGCTGGAGCGGCAGGTGATCGTGGAGGGCGTGGTGGCGCGGGTGAACCGGGAGGAGAGCGAGGCGTATTTCCACTCGCGGCCGCGGGCCAGCCAGCTCGGGGCGTGGGTCTCGCAGCAGAGCAGCGTGATCAGCGGCCGGGCGGTATTGGAGGATTCGATGAAGGCACTGGAGCACAAATACGCCGGGGCGGAAGTGCCGCTGCCGCCGGCTTGGGGCGGCTACCGGGTGACGCCGGAAGTGGTGGAGTTCTGGCAGGGACGGCGCAGCCGCCTGCATGATCGACTGCGGTATCGCCGCAAAGACAAGGCCTCGGACTGGATCGTGGAACGGCTGTCGCCGTGATGCGGGGCGGTTTATCTCCCAAAACCATTTCCCATGCTTCTCCATCTGGTGCGCCACGCGCACGCGGTCCCGGAAACCGATAATGCACAACGTTCGCTGAGTGAGCGCGGGCGGGCCGAGGTGGCGCGCCTGGCGCGGTTTTTCAGTGGCAAGGCGGTTTTCCAGCCGACGCAGGTCTGGCATAGTCCGCTGTCGCGTTCGCGGGAGACGGCGGAGGATCTGGTGCGACGGCTGGGGCTCGATGTGGCTTTGGTGGAGACGCCGGGACTGCTGCCGGAGGATGAGCCGCAGGCCTTTGCCGAGCGCCTGCAGATCTATCCGCACAACCGTGGCGATCTGGCGGTGGTGGGGCATGAGCCGCACCTGGGTGCGCTGGCTTCGCTGCTCGTGCGCGGAAAGGCCTCGGCGGGTTTGTTTGTTT
>CANIWJ010000224.1 GCA_947471035.1 Verrucomicrobiota bacterium | reverse complement strand
CAGAGGCCGAGGTAGTGAGGGTCGGCGCGGAGGGCGGCGTTGTCGGTGCCGACGTCGAGGGTGATGGGCAGGCCGTAGGAGGGGTGAAGGCCGGCGCAGGCGGTGTAGAGGGAGAGTTTTCCGACGGGGATGCCCATGCCGAGGGCGCCGAGGTCGCCGAGGCCGAGGATGCGTTCGCCGTCGGTCACGACGATGATACGCACGTCGTGGAGCGGCCAGTGGCGGAGGATTTCGGCGACGCGGCCGCGTTCGCGGATGCTGATGTAAAGGCCGCGGGGGCGGCGGAAAATGGCTCCGTATTCGAGGCAGGCCTGACCCACGGTCGGGGTGTAGATGAGCGGAAGCATCTCCTCGGTGTGGTCCTGCATGACGCGGTAGAAGAGCGTCTCGTTGCGGTTTTGCAGGGTGGTGAGGAAGATGTATTTCTCCAGCGGTGACTCTTTGCGGCGGAGGTTGCCGAGGACGCGCTCGACCTGTTCTTCGAGGGTAAAGACGCGGGGCGGAAGCAGGCCGCGCAGCCCGAGGGCGTCGCGTTCGCGTTCGGTGAAGGCGGTGCCTTTGTTGAGCAACGAGTTGGTGAGCAGGGCGGTGCCGCGCGGGCAGGTGGAGCCTCCTGCGGGGGAGAGGCCGGAGTCGAAGGGCAGGAAAGACATAAGTCCGCGCAAGATATCGCAAAAGAGCGATTCTGGCTGCGCGGAGTTTGGCCAAGGCTGCGCGGCGGGCGCAGGGGTTGGCAGGTAAAACCCAATGTCTGGAGAGGTAGGGCGATTCCGGCCCCAGTATGGGGGCGACTAGCTGGCGAGTTCCGCCACGGCGGCGCGGTAGGCGTCGTCGGCTTCGGTGACGGAAGCGGCAGTCATATGTAGGTCGCGGAGGAGGCCGTCTTTGAGGCCGTAGATCCAGCCGTGGACGGTGAGTTCCTGGCCGCGTTCCCAGGCGTCGCGCACGATGGTGGTCTGACAGACGTTGGAGACTTGTTCGATGACGTTGAGCTCGCAAAGGCGGTTGCTGCGGGTGTCGAAGCCGTTGAGGGACTGGATGCAGGCTTCGTGGCGGCTTTTTACGTCCTGGACGTGGCGCAGCCAGTTGTCGGCGAGGCCGACGCGGTCGCAGCGCAGAGCGGCGCGCACGCCGCCGCAGCCGTAGTGGCCCACGACCATGACGTGTTTCACTTTCAATACGTCGACGGCGTATTGGAGGACGGAGAGGCAGTTGAGGTCGGTGTGGACGACGACGTTGGCGATGTTGCGATGGACGAAGACTTCGCCGGGGAGCAGGCCTATGATTTCGTTGGCGGGCACGCGGCTATCGGAGCAGCCGATCCAGAGGTATTCGGGATTTTGCTGGCGGGAGAGTTTAACGAAAAACTCGGGGTCTCGTTCGCTGATGGTGGCGGCCCAGCGCTGGTTTTGGGAAAAAAGATTGGCGAGGGTTTCCATGGATGTGTCGGTCAGGTTGAGCGACGGGTATGCGAGGGCCAAGGCAAGGTTTTCATACGGGACCCTTGGAAAATTTTTCACCTTCAGAGGTGAAACCTGACGGAGAGGGAGGGATTGATTCGCTTCGCCCAGGGTCTTACCCCGGCGCGGCTGCGCCGTCCATATCCCCGCCTCTAATGCTGCGCATTCTCTTCGGCTGCGTCTAAGCGCCATTCGCCGAGCGAATGGCGGAGAGGGAGGGATTCGAACCCTCGGTACCCTTGCGGGCACGCCTGATTTCGAGTCAGGTACAATCGACCACTCTGCCACCTCTCCGGTTGCGTGGGAGCGCGACCTTACGACGCCGATGAGCGAACGGAAGCAGAAAGTGCGGGTAACTCTCGGCCAACCCATGCAGGTTCCAAATAGAGTTCAGGTGTTGAAGTCCTCGCCCGGCTGCACGGCGCGTTGATTGGCGGGCAAATGTTGGGGCAAGACCAGATAGTAGTTCATCAACCACCAGCTGCGCGATGACCGGTAAAACAAAATGGGGAATCCAACCGCGCCCATTCCGGCGAGGATCGCCGCCGCAAGGCCGGACAACCAGCCAAGCAGGTAAGCGACCAGCACCGGCACCAGATACAGGCAAATCGTCATGCCGTAGTTTAGGGACATGGCTCCGAGGAAACTGCCTTCTTCGCGTTCCAGTTTGAGTCCGCAGGCGGTGCAGGCGGCCGCGACCTTAAAGGGTGCTCCCGGCACGAAAAGCGTGCGCGCTCCGCAGTTGGGGCAACAATTAGTCAGGCCGCGGACGGCGATCTGGATACGGGTGACTTTCATGGATAACGGATGTGGTCAGGATTGCTTCGCGGGTGAATCAAAAATCACTGGCGGCGGGAGACGCGGGTTCGTGGTTGGATAATGGCGGCAATAAAAAAGCGCTCCTTTAGCGGGGAGCGCTTGTGAAGCCGGAGGGCGTATTCAGTTCAGGCTTACGACCCGAGCTGGTAACGCACGAAACGGCGGATCTGGATGTTTTCGCCGGTCGACTGGATCTTGGCGGTGAGGATCTCCTTGATCGTCTTTTCCGGGTCCTTGACGAAGGGCTGCTCCAGCAGGGCGATGGTGGAGTAAAACTTGTCCAGTTTGCCCTCGACGATTTTTTGAATGGCGGCGGGTGGCTTGCCGGCGACTTGCGAGGAGGCTATCTCGCGCTCTTTCTCGACGTCGGCGGCAGGCACTTCTTCGCGGGAAACGCAGACCGGGTTGGCGGCGGCGATGTGGAGGCAGAGGTCTTTGACGAAGCTGCGGAAGTCGTCGTTGCGGGCCACGAAATCGGTCTCGCAATTGACCTCGATCAGCACGCCGACTTTTCCGCCGAGATGGATGTAGCTTTCGATACAGCCTTCTTTGGTGTCGCGATCAGCCTTCTTGGCGGCGCTGGCCGCACCCTTCTTGCGAAGGATGGTGATGGCTTCCTCGACGTTACCGTTGGTCTCGACGAGGGCTTTTTTGCAATCCAACAACCCGGCGCCGGTCTGGGCGCGCAGGTCGTTAACCATGGTGGCTGAAATGGTGACGGTGCTCATGCTGGGTGGTGGTTAATTGAGGAGGGCGAACAAAATCAGGCCTTGGGGGCGGCGATCTTTTTG
>CANIWJ010000223.1 GCA_947471035.1 Verrucomicrobiota bacterium | reverse complement strand
GACGCCATGACGGCGAGGAGGACCTGGGCGGTGCAGATGTTGGACGTGGCTTTGTCGCGGCGGATGTGTTGCTCGCGGGTGCCGAGGGAGAGACGGAGGGCGGGGTTGCCCTGGGCGTCGCGGGAGACGCCGATGAGGCGGCCAGGCATCTGGCGTTTAAGGGCGTCGCGGGTGGCGAAGAAACCGGCGTGGGGGCCGCCGAAACCGAGCGGCACGCCGAAGCGCTGGGCGGAGCCGACGGCGACATCGGCGCCGAGTTCGCCGGGGGATTTGAGGAGGGTCAACGCGAGCAGGTCGGTGGCGACGACGGAGAAGGCTCCGGAGGCGTGGGCGCGGGCGAAGAGGGCGGAGAAATCGAGGATCTGGCCGGTGGTGTCGGGGTATTGCACGAGCAGGCCAAAGAGGCCGGGGGCGGCAGCGGGGTCGAAGCTGGCGGCGTCGCCCACCTGCACGGTGATGCCGAGCGGGGTGGCGCGGGTTTTGACGAGGTCGATGGTTTGCGGGTGGCAGCGGTCGGAGACGAAAAAGAGGCCGCCCTCGGTGGAATTTTTCGCACGATGGCAGAGCATCATGGCCTCGGCGGCGGCGGTGGCCTCGTCGAGCATGGAGGCGTTGGCGATGTCGAGGCCGGTGAGGTCGGTGACGACGGTCTGGAAGTTGAGCAGGGCTTCGAGGCGGCCCTGGGCGATCTCGGCCTGGTAGGGGGTGTAGGCGGTGTACCAGCCCGGGTTTTCGAGGATGGCGCGCTGGATGACGGGCGGGGTGAAGGTGCCGTAGTAACCCTGGCCGATGAAGGCGCGGTAGACTTTGTTGAGGCTGGCGATGTCGCGTAGCTCGGCGAGGGCGGAAGATTCGGAAAGCGGGGCGGGCAGGGTGAGGGGGTTCTCGAGCCGGATGACGGCAGGGACGGCGGTGTCGATCAGGGCGTCGAGGGAGGGGTAGCCGAGGGCGGCGAGCATGCGGGCTTGTTCGTCCGGGGTGGCGCTGTTGTGGCGCGGGGCGAAGGCGTCGGTCGGGGCGAGGAGCTCGGCGAGCGCGTTGTCTTGAGTGGTGGCGATGGCGGGCGCGGTGGCGGACATGGTTAGGCGGAGACCTTGCGCGCCGGAGGTCGCTCCGCAAACGGAAATACGGGGTGGAAGCACGAGCGAGCTACTCGGCTCGCTCAGGGGGTGCGTTTGGCGGCGATGGCGCGGAGTTCTTTGACGGCGAGAAGGTCTTTTTCGCGACCTACTGCTTCTTTTGCGGTGATGAGGTCGGCGAGGGAGATGACGGAGTAGGCGCGCCCGCCGATCTCGAAGATTTCCGCCTGGTCTCGCAGGCGGCGAAAATCGCCGACGCCTAGTACGGAAGAGAGCACATCGACTATACCGTAATCTGTTTCCAAATAGAGGTTTTGCACCGGACCGAATTGGGGAAACTCCAGAAACGAGAGCTTTTGCGGTGTCATCCGGTGCTTGGGGTTCCAGTCGGCGAGCAGGGTGCGCAGTTTTTCGACGGTGGAATCATTCAGCAGGACGCAAATGTCCAAGTCTCTGGTCATTAGGGACGAGCCATGGGTAACGGCCGCGAAGCCGCCGATGATCACGAAATCGAGGCCGGAATCAGCGAGACGGTGGAGAAGCCGGTTGAAGTCTTGGATCACGGATTAAGCGGGCTTGCTGGAGTTCAAGGGCCATATCGAGGGCCAGGCTATGCTGGCGCCAGCGTTCTGCGGGAGAAAGGGCGAGGTTGGACTCGAGCAGGTTTAGGTCGAAGCCGGCCTTTTCCGCCGCCTTAAGGGCTGGATGGATATCGGTTATCGGGGCTTCCATGATGCGAAACAAATGCCGGCTCGGTGCCTCAGGTCAAACAGGCTTGGAAGGCGGCGTTGAGGGCGGTGCGGTCGAGGTTTTTTCCGATGAAGACCAAGGTGTTGGTGCGGGCGTCTTTGCCCCAGGGGCGGTCGAATTTGGCGTCGAAGAGCATGTGCACGCCTTGGAAAACTAGGCGGTTGGGCGAGCCTTTTACGGCGAGCACGCCTTTGCAGCGGTAGATGTCGCCGCCCTTGGTTTTGAGGAGCTCGCCTATCCAGTCGTTGAGTTTTTTTCCGTCCACTTCGCCGGGGGTGCTGATGCCGACGGAGGTGACGGCGTCGTTATGGGTATGGGCGGGGGCGAAGTCTTGTTGCCAGGCGGGTTTGACGGTCTGGCCCATCACTTCGATGTGGAGGGCGATCTCGCCGTGTTGCTCGAAGGCGACGTAGAGGCCGGGGGCGGCGACGGGCAGGCGGAAGCGGGCGTGGCCCTCGACGAGTTGCAGGCGGTGCAGGGTGGCGCCGGGGGTGACGGCATCGCCGGGGGCGACCTTGTTTTCCCAGTCGGCGAAGACATGCACGGCTGCGTCGCGGGCGGCGTCGAGATCGGGCGCGGAGAGGGATTTTACGGGCAGGAGGACTACGTCCATCTCTGGTTCGATTTCGTGGTGGTGATCGTGTCCGCAGTCGTGACCGTGCTCATGGTCGTGGTGGTTGCACTCGCCGGGGGCGTGGCCGATTTCGAGGGTGTGGTTGCCGGCGGGCAGGGCGTAGGCGCCGGCCCATTCGAAGGGGTATTCGGGAGCGAGGAACTGGGGGTTGAGCTCGGTGGCGCGGGAGAGGTTGAAGCCGCCGACGTTGAGCACGGAGGCGAGGGGGACGTCGGCATTTTGCGCGCGCAGGATGCGGGCGGCCGAATTCATGCGGCTGATACGGGCTTCGAGCTGGTCGAGCTCGGCGGGGGGCACGAGGTCGGATTTGTTAAGGATGAGTACGTCGGCGAAGGCGATTTGCTTCTGGGCCTCATCGGTGTCGTCGATGTGTTGCCAGATGTGCTTGGCGTCCACCACGGTGACGATGCCGTCGAGCCGGAAGGCGGCCTTCATTTCGTCGTCGGTGAAGAAGGTCTGGGCGACGGGGCCGGGGTCGGCGAGGCCGGTGGTCTCGATGAGGATGCCGTCGAGCCGGTCCTTGCGTTTCATGAGGCGGCCGAGGATGCGGATGAGGTCGCCGCGCACGGTGCAGCAGATGCAGCCGTTGTTCATCTCGAAGAGCTCTTC
>CANIWJ010000222.1 GCA_947471035.1 Verrucomicrobiota bacterium | reverse complement strand
TCGTTATCGCGTTTGGAAAGAAATGCTGTCGCTCGATTACCTGGGTCGGGCGATGCGCTACGAGTAAGCGGATCGCGCAGTGATGTCCGGTTAAACCACTGCTCCAAAAAGAAAGTAACCAATCACCGCTGCGATGTATGCCGAGAGACCGGCAAGTAACAGACAGAGCTCGATAAAAAACAACCGGGCCTTGCGGTCGCGGTAACACACGATTTGAGCAAGAAGGGCTTCATCGTTCGCACCGTCTGGCAGGCGAAACTGGGTAACCCAACGAATACGCAAAGAGCCACCCAGGATCAGGAGCATGGAAGCCAGCACAAACGCCAGGCCCCCGGCCATGGCGTAGCGTTGAAAAGCGCCTGCCGCCGCGATGCGCGGTCCGGAGAATCCAGTGATGGTCAGCGCCAGAGTGGAAACCGTGAGCAGGAGTTGGGCGCGGGTTTGCAGCACGTTAAATTGCTGCATCAGTAATTTGAGCCCCCCGGCGAGATCGCGGCCCAACATCAGCAGGTGGCGCGCTTCCTCATGGTGTATCGGGCGGGGATTTTCGGGCGGTGGGGTCGTCATGGCTATGGTCGTCTGATGGCAGGAAAGTGCCGGTTTAGTGGCCGAGCGGAGTCGTGCTGGGGTTCGTGGTGCCGACGGCGATACGGATGCTTTGCAGGTTCTCGCGGACCAGCGCGCCCATGGATTCACAGGCGAGGTACTCTTTGCGGCGGTAATGTTCGGCTAACGACTCCCGCAGTTGATGCACATGGGCCAGGGGCGCGAGGGTTTCGGACGACATGGCCTTGAGCAACAGACCGAGGCGATCCTCGATAATCGTCGCACGCTGAAGCATCAGAACCTGCTCTTCGCGTTGATACTGGCGCGCCGTCTCGATGCGCAGGTGTTTGGTGCAAAACAAAGCCAGCGGGGCGTTGTCCTTGAAGAATTGCGGACGGTAAAGATTCAGACGTCCCTCGTAGCTTTGCTGGTCAAAATCCATCGCACGCACCCGGATCTGCGCACCTTCGAAATCGGGGGTCACCACGACCACAAAGTTATAGGCGCGCATATCACCGAGCAGACGAACGAAGCATCGTTCGTTGAACTTCACCAATTCCTTGGCCAGGCGTATCGGGCGTATCTCCGGGCTTTCCAGCCAGCGGTCGATGAATTCGTTGCCCGGGATGCCCGCGATATGTTCTTCAACCAAGGTGCCGCCGCAGGTGACGTAGTTCAGGCGGTTGGGTGAAAGCAGATGCTCCAGTTCCAAACCGTAGACGCGGGATGCGTCGCCGCGTTTTACGTAAAAGTGGTCGGGATTGTCGTTGTAAGCGTTTACGATGCGCACGCGAAACGGAGCCGAATTCCCAAAGGCGCAGAAATCGATGCGGTCCACGTAGAGATGCTGCATCACGGACAGATCACCATCCACACGCAGGATGGCGTATACGCGTTTCAAATCATCGTGGAGCGACTGCATGTCCAGCCGGTCGTAGAAAACACTTTCCCAAAGGGTGGGGCGGCCCTTGCGATCAGTGAGCGGTACGCTGTCGGCGAAGCGTCGTAAACGCTCGTAGGTCACCGGCAGCTCGCGCTCACGCCGGATACGCAGCAGGTAAGTGCGCAAGGCTTCACCGATCGGAAAAGAGGGTTTTTTCTGTTGCTGGCGAGGGGCGGTGGACGATTCGCGTTCTTCGAGCATCTGTAGTTTACCTTGGCGTCGATGCGCGTGTGACGAAAGACCAAAGACGCGTCCCGGGGTCCTTTAAAACCGCACAAAACCGCTCCATGAGTTTTCTTTAAGGTCCTTATGAGCACGTTTGCGGCAAATTGAGTTGGCCCCCGCCGCTCCTGCGCCTACCGCTTGTTACTTTACCTTTCCACCATGCCAAAGACGCACTCCGACATCGGACTCATCGGCCTCGCCGTGATGGGTCAGAACCTCGCCCTAAACATCGCCGATCACGGCTTCCAAATCTCGGTTTACAACCGCACGGTCGAAAAGACCGAAAAGTTTGCCGCCGAAAACCCCTCCACCCCCGGTGGCCTCATCGGGACCAAGACCCTCGAGGAGTTCGTCCAGTCCATCGCTCTGCCCCGCAAAATCGTCATTCTCGTGCAGGCCGGCAAAGCCACCGACGCGGTGATCGACGGTCTCCTTCCTCTTCTCGCCCCGAACGACATCATCATCGACGGCGGCAACGCGCTCTGGACCGACACCATCCGCCGCGAAAAAGCGCTTAAAGAAAAAGGATTCCGCTTCATCGGTTCCGGCGTTTCCGGTGGTGAAGAGGGTGCGCGTTTCGGCCCCTCTCTGATGCCCGGTGGCGACAAGGCCGCGTTCAAGGAGTTGGAGCCCATCTGGAAGGCCATCGCCGCCAAAGTGGACAAAAAGACCGGCAAGCCGCTCACCGGCGCCAAGCCCGGCAAGCCCGTCAAGGGTGGCGTTCCCTGCACCGTTTATATCGGCGAAAACGGTGCCGGCCACTACGTGAAGATGGTCCATAACGGCATCGAATACGGCGACATGCAGATGATCTGTGAGGCTTACTCTCTCATGCAGGGTCTGCTCGGTCTCAAACCCGCCGAAATGGGCGAGATTTTCAGCACCTGGAACAAAGGCGCACTCGACAGTTTCCTCATCGAAATCACCGCCGATATCCTCAAGCAGAAAGACCCCGTCACCAAGAAGCCCTTTGTCGACGTGGTGCTCGATACCGCCGGTCAAAAAGGCACGGGTAAATGGACCTCGGTCAACGCCCTCGACATGGGTGTTCCCGCTCCGACCATCGCCGAGTCCGTCTTCGCCCGCTGCCTCTCCGCGATCAAGGAAGAGCGCGTCGCCGCAGCCAAAGTGCTCAAGGGGCCCAAGATCACCAAAGTCTCCCCAGCCAAGAAAAAGGCCCTCGTCGAAGCGATTCACGACGCTCTCTATTGCTCCAAGATTTGCTCCTACGCCCAGGGCTTCCAGCTCATGCGCACCGCCCAGGGCGAATACGGCTGGAAACTCAACTTCGGCCAGATCGCCCAGATCTTCCGCGGTGGCTGCATCATCCGCGCCGCCTTCCTGCAAAAGATCACCGAGGCCTA
>CANIWJ010000221.1 GCA_947471035.1 Verrucomicrobiota bacterium | reverse complement strand
GCCTGGTCCGCACGCAGTTTTCGACTACCTTGGCGACACCTCAGCGATCTGCTGGCAACCGTCTCACCGGCGGGGATTTTTCTGGGACGGGTGGCGAATTTCATCAACGGCGAGCTCTGGGGGCGCACCACGCAGGTGCCTTGGGCGGTGATTTTCCCCGAAAGCGCACCACCCGGAACTCCTACCCAACTGATCGAGCCCCGCCACCCCTCCCAGCTCTACGCCGCCGCCTTGGAAGGTCTGCTTTTGCTCGGCCTCACTCAGTGGCTGCTCTGGAAGACACCCTGGCTACGCCAGAAACCGGGCCGCATCACCGGCGTTTTCCTGCTGGCTTACGCCGTGGTTCGCTCAATCGGTGAACTCTATCGTGAGCCCGATGCCGACCTCATCCTTGGGCTTACCCGCGGAACCTTTTACTCGCTTTTCATGGTGCTTGGCGGGCTCGTTTTGCTCCTCCTGCCGAGCAAGTCCCTGCCTCCGCTCACTCCGGCCGCACCGCAGAAATCGTAAAGCCCGCCGCCTCCAGCGCGCCTCGCGCCGCCCTGAGAAAACGCACTGCATCCGGCCCATCGCCATGCACGCACAGCGTGCGCACCCGGCCCCCCCTCGCCAAGGCCAGCGCCTGCGCGACCACCGCCGTCTCTTCCGTCAAAACCGCCCCCGGCTGATCACGCGGCACGAGCGTTCCGTCGGCACGGTAGGCCCGGTCCAAAAACCCTTCGGCAACATAGCCCAGCCCGACCTTCGCCGCCGCCGCCCGCCACTCGCCTTCCGGCAAACCAACCAGCGCCGCGTTCGGCCATCCGGCCGCCACCACCCGGGCACAGGCCTCGGCGGCGGCGAGATCCCGATGCAGAAAATGATAAAGCGCTCCATGCGGCTTTACGTGCGCCATAGGCACTCCGGCGCGGCTCGCCGCTTCGGACAAAGCCTGCAGTTGTCCCGTCATTAACCCGGTCAGTTCCGCCGGGTTCAAAACCCGTTCCCGACGCCCGAAATTCGCCCGATCCGCATAACCGGGATGCGCGCCCAAAGCGACTCCGTGGCGTGCCGCCAACGCGCACGCCGTGGCCAGGGTAAACGCATCCCCCGCATGGCCCCCGCAGGCAACGTTCACCGACGATATACCACCGTCAAAGAGGGCTTCATCCCACGCGCCGCCTTCCCCGATGTCGGCGTTGAGGTCGATCCTGTGCGGCGCGTGCATGAGTTGCCCTGCGCCCATCAACGCTGCATCGCCAAGCCGACCCGCAATCGCGCCATATCGCCCGCGATTTTGAGTCTGGCCTGCTGCACCGTGCTGAGCTCGGACATGCGGAAAACAATTTCCGCGCCCGGCTTGGCCTGCGCCAGTTTCGCCAGATCCACCGATGCCACCTGGCCGAGCTGGGCGTAGCCGCCTATCGTCTGACCTTCCGCCATGAGGATAATCGGTTGTCCGTCAGGCGGGAGCTGCACCGTGCCCGGCACCACCGGCCGCGACCAGCCTTCCTCGCCTGCCGTCATCGTGAAGGGCTCGCCCGCCAGTCTCAGCCCCATGCGGTCGGATTTGGCGCTCAACTCAAAACGTCGCGACTCGACCGCGCGTTCCGCCCCGCCCGCTTCCAAGCCTTTAAAAATCCGCGCCCAGTCCGGCCCCGGCACCAAACGCACTTCGATAGTCTCTTTGCGCCCGACCAGAGGCACCGGTGCTGCCAGTCGCCAAGCCTTCCCCACGGCTCCCGCCCCCGAACCGACTTTATAGCCCAGCCGGTCGCCGGTCTTGAGCGCCCGCCCGGCGAAACCGCCAAAACCAATGCCCAGCACGGTGCCTGCCCCGCCCATTTTCCGGGGCACGCTGATGCCTCCTGTAACCGCCAGGTAGAGCCGCGCACCTTTGGTCAGCGACGAGCAATCCAGTTCTTCGCCCGCCGCCAGCGCGAACGGACGTCCATTGGCGCGCCCCGCGACTTCGGCGCCTGCGAGCGCCACCACGGCCGGCGTCTCGAAACGCAGTATCGGCCCCGCATACGTGCATTCCAACACCGGGGCATCCGGCGCGTTGCCCACCGCGAGATTAGCCATCGTCGCCGCCCACGGATCGAGCGCCCCGCCCATGCTCACCCCCTGCGCGCCAAAGCCGCGCCGCCCCAGATCTTGCACCGTGGTCAGGGAACCCGGTTTTATCACCTCAATCGCCCCATCCGCCAATCCTTCAGCCGCCTCCGCCTCCGCTTCGGACTTGAGTGGCGCTTTTCGCAGCGTCGCCTCGGGCGTCGTCAACTCGGCCACGGGCTTGAATGTCACCGTGTCCCCTTGCGCCAGCAGCGCGGGTTCTTCCCGCTCCGGATCGAATAAGCGGGTCGCGATGCGCCCGATTACCTGCCAGCCCCCCGGTGTCTCCGACGGATAAATACCGGTCTGCTCCCCGCCTATGCCCACACTGCCCGCCGGCACTCGCAAGCGCGGCGTAGTCCGCCGCGGCGTGGCGAGTTTCTTGGGCATGCCGTATAAATAGGGAAACCCCGGAGAAAACCCGATCGCCGCCACCAGGTAGGTTTCGCCCGCGTGCAGTTTAATCACCTCCGCTGGCGTGAGCTTGGCCGCCTTGGCCACCACTTCGAGGTCCGGTCCGGCTTCGCCTCCGTAGCATACCGGCAACACATGGTTGCGCGGCGCTCTCCGGGGCTTTTTCACCACCGGCCCATCGCCCGCCAGATGACGCTCAAGCCACTCCGCCACCAAGCGCCAGGGCAGCTCCCCCCGGCCGATGGCAACTTCTTCCGGCACATAAAAAACCCCCACCGAGGCGTAGGCCGGCACGATATCCACCACTCCGGGCAAACAATCCGCCCGTAAATTCGTCGCCAAAGCCTGCACCCGCGCCAGCAGGCTCGGACTCATTTTAGCCTCAAACGTGATCAAGTAGGCGGTATCGCCCATCGGGTACAAACTCATAATCCGTCACGCATAACGCCCCCGTCCCGCCAGACAAGCTGCGTATCTCGCGCATGAGTTATTCCGCCTGCCTCTTATGTCCGCACTAATAATGCCGGAATTAATTGCGCGTTCGGAGCAAAGTGAAAACGTTCCGGTCTCTT
>CANIWJ010000220.1 GCA_947471035.1 Verrucomicrobiota bacterium | reverse complement strand
TCGGACGGCCAATGCCACCGGGGGAGACGAGGAGGACCTTGGAGTTAAGGAGTTTGGCGACGCGCGCGTTGGACAGATCGAAAACCGAGCCGACGCCCGCATGGCCGGTGCCCTCGATGATGGTGAAGTCTTTTTCCCAGGAAACGCGGTCAAAGGCGCGGCAGATACGGTCTTCGAGGGCGGGGAGGATGGTTTCGGGGCTTTCCAGGAAGCGGCGGGTGAAGGTGCTGTCCACCGCGACGGGGCTCATGCTCTCGATGGGCACGCGAACCTGAAAGATTGAGTCGAGCAGGACGGAGTCTTCGTCGATTTTCTGGCCCTGAACTTCGACGAAGCGCTGTCCGACGGGCTTGATGAAACCGACGCGGGGGAAACGAGTCTGGAGGGCGCCGTAGAGACCGAGGCAGGTGGTGGTCTTGCCGTCGTTTATGCGGGTGGCGGCGACGAATACGCGTTTGGTATCCGTATTGGTGGGACGGTTCAGCAGGGGAAAGGCGGGCAGGGCGAAGGGATTGCGCGTGCCCTGGGTTGGTTCGCCGGACTCGCGGACGATGGCTTCGGAGGAGGGGAAGGGTGTATCGGAAGCCATGGTGCGAAGAGGGAGCTTAGGATGGGTAAGGACTAGGCGTGGCCGTAGAGCAGGCGTTGGTCGATGGCTTGGGTGGCCACGATGGCGGCGGCGCCGAAAACATCGTGGGCGGAGGCGCCGCGGGAGATCTCGGCGACGGGTTTGGAGAGACCGGTGAGGATCTGACCGAAGCTGTTGGCACCGCCGAGGAGCTGCACCATTTTAAAGGCGATGTTGCCGGAGTTGAGATCGGGGAAAATGAGGACGTTGGCGCGACCTCCGACGGCGCTGGTGACGTTTTTCACGGTGGCGACGGCGAGATCGAGGGCGGCGTCCACCTGGAGTTCGCCGTCGATCTCGATATCGAGGAGGAGGGCGCGGGCTTTGGCGCGGGCGAGCTCGGTGGCGTGGCGGACCTTAACCAGCGAGGGCTGGTTGGAGAGGCTCTTGGTGGCGTAGCTGAGCATGGCGACGCGCGGGATCTCGCCGGTGAGGTGGCGGGCGATCTGGGCGGTGGAGATGGCGATGTCGCAGAGTTGCTCGGCGGTGGGGTCGGGGATGACGCCGCAGTCCGAGAGGAAGAGGGAGCCGTCGGAGCCGACTTTTTTCTCGTCGAAATCGAGCACCATCAGGGAGGAGGCGTGCTGCACATCGGGCAGGCGGGGGATGATTTGAAAGATGGGGCGCAGGGCGCTGGAGGCGGAGAGGGTGGCACCGGAGACGAGGGCGTCGGCCTGGCCGGTGGCGACCATCATGGTGGCGAAGTAGCCGTTGGTTTTGAGAGCTTCGGAGGCTTCGGCGGATTTCAGGCCCTTGATGCGGCGGATTTGTTCCAGATGAGTGATAAAGAGCGGGAGGTCTTCGCTGCGCTCGGGCTCGATTATGCGGATTCCTTGGAGGTTAATATCGAGCTTGGCAGCGGCGTCTTTAATGGCGGCGCGGTCGCCGAGGAGAATGGGTGCGCCCATGCGGCGGGTGACCCATTGGCGGGCGGCCTGGATGATGCGGGGGTCGGCACCTTCGGCGAAGACGACGCGCTTGGGGTGGCGCTGGAGTTTTTCGGTAAGCTTGGGGATGAGGGGCATGGTAGTTGCGGGGAAGGTGGGCGTGTGGTGCGGTCAGTTCAAGGTCGGAGCTAGGGCGCTTTGTGCTCTTGAAAAACGATCGAAGCTGCCGGGTTATTTGGCTCCGAGGGCGGCGGGGTAGCTGATGCGGCCATGGAGCATGTTGAGCAGGGTGTGCACGAAGCTTTCTTTGACGCGGTTTAACTCCGCCAAGGTGAGCGGGGCTTCGTCGAGTTGTCCGTCGTTGAGTCGCTCACGGACGATTTGGTCGATGATCTCGCCCAGGTGTTGGGGCGAGATTCGGGGCAGGCTGCGGGCGGCAGCTTCGATGCCGTCGGCAAGGTGGATGATGGCGCTTTCCTTGAATTGCGGGCAGGGGCCGTCGTAGCGGTAGGTTTGCTCGGGGATTTGGGCGGCGGCATCGTGCACGGCCACGGTTTCCGAGGAAATACCAAGGAGGGGCGGAAGCGGGGAATTCGATTCGGGGCGGCGGCGCAGGGCCTGAATTGCGCGATGGTAAAAGTAACGAATGAGGGTGGTGCCGTGATGTTGCTGAATAACGTCGATGACGGGGCGGGGGAGTTTATGGCGGAGGGCGAGGTCCACGCCGTCTTTTACGTGGGCTTTGATGATGAGGGCGGAGAGGGAGGGGTTGGCGTCGTCGTGGGGGTTGTCGCCGTCGTGCTGGTTCTCGATGAAATAGTGGGGTTTGGCGGTCTTGCCGATATCGTGAAAAAGGGCGCAGACACGGGCCAGGAGGGGGTTGGCACCGATGGCGGCGGCGGCGTTTTCGGAGAGTTGTGCAACGACCAGCGAGTGATGGTAGGTGCCGGGGGCCTCCAGCTGCATGAGGCGGAGGAGCGGGTGGTTGTAGTCGGTTAGCTCAAGCAGGGTGATGTCGGTGGTGCGTTTAAAGAGGTGTTCGAGAAACGGCAGGAGACCGACCACGATCACGCCGCAACATAGCGTGGCGGCGATGCCGGCGATGAATTGTTTGAGTACGGCCAGAACTGGCAGGCGCTCGGCCAAGCCAAGCAGGATGATGCCGGCGGCCAGAGTGATACCGGCATGAAACGCGGCGCGAAGGATGCGGCTGCGGCGGGTGGTGCGGTGCACACCCTGGATGGCGACCAGGGAGGATAAGAAATTAAGTACGAGCAGATCGAGGCGTCCGCCCCAAATGACGCTGGTGAAAATAGAAATAAACAGGGCCATGAAAATGGCCGAGCCGCAGTCGATTAGCAGGGCCACGATTAGGGGCGCGATCAGCACTGGTGCGATGTAGGGCAGGAGCGTAGCGACGGTGGTGCGCTCCAGAAAGTAGTCGAGCGAGCCGAGCGAGTAGGTGGCGCGGACGAGGGCGAGATTGACGATCACCACCAGAGCGAGCAGGGCCAAACGGGAGTTGGATTGCAGGGTCTCGGCGTCTTCCAGCCGGATGTAGATGAGCGA
>CANIWJ010000219.1 GCA_947471035.1 Verrucomicrobiota bacterium | reverse complement strand
GTTACGAGACGGCCTTTTTCGTGTAACCCTCCTAGCTCCGACTCAAAGCGAGCTCGCGTTTTCGTAAGCCGCTTCGGCTGCATCCCAGTTCAAAACCGCCCAAAAAGCCTTCACGTAATCCGCCCGCCGGTTCTGATAAGCCAGGTAGTAGGCGTGCTCCCAAACATCGAGCCCGATGACTGGCTGTGCACCCTGCATCAGCGGAGAGTCCTGATTGGCGGTCGAAAAAACTTTCAGCTGCCCGTCCTGCACCACCAGCCAGGCCCATCCACTCCCGAAACGCGCGGCAGCCGCCTTAGCGAACTCAGCCTGAAAAGCCGTCAAAGAACCGAACTCTTTATCGATAGCCGCTCGCAATGCGCCCGGTTTATAGTCTGCAGCAGGCGCAAGAATCTTCCAAAAAAAAGAATGATTAAGGTGCCCCCCAAGTTGATTGCGCAACGTGGTGCGCAAGGGGTCTTCAAACGCCTCCAGCCGCGAGATCAACTGCTCGCCCGACAACTCGCGCAGATCCGGCCGCGCCTCCAGCGACTTGTTGGCGGCATTGATATAAGCCTGATGATGCTTCGTATGATGAATCTCCATCGTGCGCGCATCGATGTGCGGCTCTAAAGCGTCGTACGCATAGGCAAGCTTGGGCAGGCTGAAGGGCTGAGGCGTGCCACCCGCCAAGGGCAAAGGAGTCGCCGCCTGGGCGAAAATCTTCCGTCCCAAAGCCAGGGCGGCAACGCCGACTCCGAGCGATTTTATGACAAAGCGACGCGAATAGCCCGAAGCAAGATTGGGTTGCATGGTGAAGATGAAAGCCGATTCACCCGCGCGGGCAAACCTCGGCTCCGTTTGCCAACTGATTTTCTGCTCAAACTTGGCGTTCGTCGCGCGCCGCACGGTAACCTACGCCATGAACCGTTATAATCGAATTCGGCGTGTTCGCCTCGATTTCCACCTTCTTGCGTAACTGGGCCACGTGCTGATCCAGCGTACGCGTGGTCCCTGAATACCCCACTCCCCACACCGCATTGAGCAACTGATCACGGGTGAGGGTTTCACCAGCATGGGCCACCAATACCTCCGCCAGTTTCAGCTCTCGTGCGGTCAGAACGACGGCGGCACGACCCGGCACCTGCGCCGTGAAGGTCCGCCGATCAATCTCCGCCTGGCCCAACCGGAAAATCGATGGCACCGCAACGCCGGCGGCGAGGGTTCCAGTCCCACTCGAAGCGCGTCCGCGCCTCAATAAAGCCTCCACTCGCGCCAAAAGCTCCCGAACTCCAAATGGCTTAACCATGTAATCATCGGCTCCCAGTTTGAGCCCCACTACTTTGTCCACCTCTTCGCCCTTTGCGGTGAGAAACAAAACCGGCGTGGTCGCACCGGCGACCCGCAATTCCCGGCATACATCGTAGCCGCTCGCCTTGGGCATCATAACATCCAAAACCACCAAATCATACTTGTTTTGTGGATACAATTTTAAGGCCTGCGCTCCATCTGAAGCGGCCGTGACGTCATAGCCTTCGCTCTCCAGCGTGGCGATCAGGCCCAGCCGTATATTCGAATCATCCTCGGCAATCAGGATACGTGCTTTCATGCGTTAAAATCTTTGTCCGAGTGTGGCAGGAACAACACGAACGAGGCACCTCCGCCATCGCGCTCCCTGCATTCCAAATCGCCACCCAATCCACGCGCGAGTTGCCTGGCGATGCTCAGCCCCAACCCCGCCCCGCCCTTGGCCGCAGTTAACCGGTCGTCCACCCGGTGGAACTTCTCAAAAATCCACTCGCGCTGCCCCTCCGCCACGCCGGGACCGCGATCTCCCACGCTCACTAGCCAACCCGCTCTAGGACCCGTCGCAGGAGCCAGCGCCAACGTAACTTCGCCGCCGTCCGCCGCATATTTGCAGGCATTATCGAAGAGATTCAGCAACACTTGCTCCACCGCTTCACGATCCGTGGTCACTACCGCAGTCTTCGGCAACGCCACGCCCAAGCGTAAACCTGCCTCCACCAGACGCGGGGCATGTGTCTCCGCGAGACGCCCAAGCTCGGCCGCAAGATCGAAGGTCGTGCGTTCAAACTTCTTTTTGCCCTGCTCCAAGCGGCTAAAATCCAAAACATTGCCCACCAACCGTGCCAATCGCTGCGTCTCCTGACTCATTGTCACCAGGTAATGCGACCGCTTCCCCTCGTCCATAACCCGCCCTTGCGCCAGCAGCTCTGCGTAAAGTCGAATCGTGGTGAGCGGAGTCTTTAACTCATGGGAAACATTGGCGACAAACGAGGTTTTCAACGCCGCCTCCACTTCGCTCCTCCGCGCCTGACGCACCAACATGGCCCCGGCGGCGAGAATCGCCAGCACCAGCAAACCAATCAGCAACGCGCCCAAGACAAAAAAACCTCCCGCCCCCGAGCGCGGGTTAGCCATTAATAAGCCGTGGCCGGCCACCGTCCATCCCGCCAACGCCGAACCGACCAACGGCACTTCCAGAACCACAGGCAAAGTCGCCGCCCCACTCGTATGCCAAGCCTGGCCCGTCGTATCGCGTAATACATACGCCTCGCCCGTGTTCGGCTCAGCCGGAAAAACCTCTCCCAACCGGGCCTTGATCGCATCGAACCGCAACTCGAGCCCGATCACCGTGCGATCAGGCAATTCCCGCCAGCCAAACAGGTGCAGACCCGACGCATCGCGCCACGGTGTCCAGCCGGAGCGTGTTATCGAATCAGGCATCGCCTCACTCAAATTTACCCGCGCGATCTGAGCCTTAACCTCGAATGTATCCCCCTTCGCCTCAGCCGGAGCTGCCGGCTCTGCCTCAACTGAAAACGGAGATGCCGCAGGCGAGGACACTATCGGTGCTGCACCAGCCTCGGCGGCTAACTCCCGTGTGCCTTTTGCGCGCGGGAGCGACGCAGCGGAACTGCTATCCTTGACAACATAAACCTGGGTTCGATTTCGCTCCAGGGCTTCGTCGGCCGATTGGGACAGGGTATCAGCTGAATTCTTCAACTTTGCGACCTGCTGAATCTCCTGCCGTGCCCGCCGATATTGCAGGATGTTACTCGAAATATCGCGGCGCACGTCGGCGTCACT
>CANIWJ010000218.1 GCA_947471035.1 Verrucomicrobiota bacterium | reverse complement strand
TAGACCGAGGCTGATGCGTGCGACCAGAAAACCCGTGACTGAGCCCACAAAGGCGTGAGCCATGGCGGCCAGACTCCAGAGCGTGATCGAAAGGGCGTAGCCGCGCTTGGTGCCAAAGCGGTCGATCAACCAGCCAAAGATTAACAGGCTGACCGCGTAGGCACCTTGGAAGGCGGAGTTTACCAGGCCGAATTCTGCGTTGGTCCAACCGAGTTGCTCGTCGAGAATCGGCTTAACCAGGGAGAGGATCTGGCGGTCAACGTAATTGATCGTGGTGGCGAAAAAGAGCAGGGTGCATATGACCCAGCGGTAGCGACCGATGACTCCACTCGGTATGGCGTCGCCCTGAGTTTGGCTGTCGGAGCGGGGCGGGGTGGGGGCTGTGGACATTGAGCGGTTGGTTGCGTGGATTTAGCGGGTCTGGGTCGCCAGGTATTCGTGCCAGAGGGCGGGCGAGGTGATTGCCCCCGCTTTTTGCCAGCCGTAGCCGGCGCGGTAGCGCACGCGGCCGTCGGCATCGGTGCGGGTGAGAATCACGGCGTGGCTCTCGTCGGCTTTGGGGCTTTTTAGCTCGAACATTTTCAGGATTTTCTCCGGCGCGATCACGACGCCGGTGCCCAGCCCCTGACCTTCGATCACTTCCCAACAGGCCATCCAGCCGCGAGCGGGGTCGAGGGTGACGGCGGCCTTGCCGTCGTGGGTGGTCACTCCGATGGCGACCTCGCGAGAAACCGGCCGGCCGTTTTGGGTGAACCGCGACTCGATCTGCATGAGGCGCTGCCCCAGCTCGATGGTGATGCGTTTGGTTTCCTGGATCGGGCCTTCGGCCAGCGGGTATTCGTATTGAAGTTCGAATACGCTGCGGGCCGGTTCGCGGCTGATGAGTTTCCAAGCCAGGTAGGGGCCGGAGAGTACCATGGCGTTGTCCTGCCAGAGTGCGATGCCGCCGCAGCCGCGGGAGCGACCGACTTGGTAGGGGTCGTTGCCCTCGCCGTGGTCGGTGTGGTAGCTTTTGCCGGCTTTTTCGCCGGCATACCACGCGTCGATGATCGGGTAGGGTACGCGTTTGAGCCAGCAGTCGACGCCGCTGTTTTCCCGGCCTTTGGCGGCGCGGGCGGCGGGGCCGTAAGTGCGGAAGGCGACTAGGTCGTTCTCCCAGGCGAAGTCGTCCAAACGTTCGGGCACGAAGCGGGCCCAGGTGGCGGGGGCGGGGCCGTCGGGGGTTTGGGGTGAGCTGTCCGGATTTACAACCGGACGGGCGGGCGCGGGTTCGTTGTGCAGGTTAAGCTTATAAAGCTCCGCCGCCGAAAGCAGGTAGGCGCCTTGGGTGTAGTCGATGTAGGCGTCGGCCGGGGCGGGGCCGGGGCGTTCCGCCTCGATCTGCGCATGGCCGATCCAGCCACGATCATTCAGGCAGGTGTTGAGGCCGCGCCAGGCATTGAGCGCGGGCGTTAGGTGGGCCTCGCGGGCGAGCCAGCCGCGATTGATGCCGGCCAGCAACCCGTAACAAAAGAAGGCGGTGCCGCTGGTTTCCTTGTCGGGGAACCAAGCGGGGTCGTTCAGGCTGGTGCGCCAGAGGCCGTCCGCGCCTTGGTATTTTAAAATGGAGGCGGTGAGTTCGCGGTAGAGTTTCAGGTAATCGTCGCGGCGTGGATCCCGGGCGGGCAGGTGCTCAAGGATGCGCACCAGGCCGCCGTAAACCCAGCCATTGCCCCGAGACCAGAATTTCTTTTTTCCACTCGGCGTCCGGGTATTCAGATATTCGAGATCGCGGAAAACCAGTTGTTCCTCGCGGTCGTAGAGGTAGTCGATCACGTCCCAGTAAAAAGAGTGCAGGCGGTCCAGGTATTTTTGTTCGCCGGTGGCGGCGTACATCTGGGCGAAAACCGGCGGGGCCATGTAAAGCGCGTCGCACCACCACCAGACATTGCGGCCGATGAACGCACGCTCCTCTTCGGGCCACTTGGTGTAGAATTCTTTCCGGAGGATTTTTTCCCGGGTGAAATACGGTTCCAGTTTTTTACGGGTGTCGGCGATTTTTGCGGGATCCCGATCCAAAAAGTAAAGACCGAGGTAGGTCTGGGCGAGGCAGAGATTATCGGCAAACAGCGGGGTGCCGTTGAGCTTCCATTTGCGGTCTTGCGACCAAGCCAGGGCTGCGTCGTGAAAACGCGGGTTGCCGGTGGCTTGGTAGGCATCGAGCACACCGGTGAAATACGTGCCGACTTTCCAGTCGAATTTGGCTGATTCCTTAATGTCGGCGTAAGGGAACTCGAGGAGCCGGAGCATGCTCGCTTCGAGTTCGGCACGGCGACCTATGCCTTGCAGGTCGGCGGAGGCGGCCAGTCCGGAGCCGAGTGGTAGCAATGCGAAGCAGACGAGCAGAGATAGGCGATAGGCGTTCAAAAGAGCGTGCATGAGGCGAGCTAGAAAGTGTGTGGAAGATTACGGGGCGTTTGGTTTTTATCGGCTCATCCAGCCACCATCGACGACGAGAATCTCGCCGTGAACGTAGCGGGCGGCGTCGCTGGCGAGGAAAACGACCGGGCCTTTAAAGTCATCGGGGGCTCCCCAGCGACCGGCGGGGATACGGGAGAGAATCTGGGCGTTGCGGGTCGGGTCCTGGCGGAGGGCGTCGGTGTTGTCGGTCTCGATGTAGCCGGGGGCGATCGCATTCACGTTTACGCCTTTCCCCGCCCACTCGTTGGCGAGGGCCTTGGTAAGTTGTCCGATCGCGCCTTTGCTGGCGGCGTAGCTCGGTACATTTACGCCGCCCTGAAAGGTGAGGAGTGAAGCGGTGAAGATGATTTTGCCCTGGCCGCGCGCCACCATGTCGCGCCCGAATTCGCGGGCGAGCAGGAAGGGGGCGTCGAGGTTTACGGTGAGAACCTGATCCCAGGACTCGCTGCTATGCTCGGCGGCGGGCTGGCGGAGGATGGTGCCCGCGTTGTTGATCAGAATATCCGGGGTGGAGTGGCGGGCTTTGATTTCTTGGATGGTCGCGAGCAGTAATGCCCGCCGGCTGACGTCGCAGGTGTAGCCGCTGAATTCGCGTCCGAGCGAGCGCACGGCGCGTCCGATCGCCCCGCCGTC
>CANIWJ010000217.1 GCA_947471035.1 Verrucomicrobiota bacterium | reverse complement strand
CGGGTGAGCGTGATTCATAATGCCTTGGTATTTAGGCCGCTGAGTGAGGCGACGGCGATGGAAGCAGGGGCGGCGCGCAGTGCGGCGGCGGAGAGTCTGCGCCAAGCGCAGGGGGTGGGGGCCCGTGCGGCGGTGATGTTATGCGTGGGTATGTTTCGGGCGGAGAAGAATCAACGTGCGCTGCTCGAGGCGGCGGCGCGCCTGCCGGCGGGCGGGCTGGATTGGCGGCTTTGGTTCGTGGGCGAAGGGCCGGAGCGGGCGGCTTGCACGGCTTTGGCGAAGCGGCTGGGGCTGGCGGAGCGGGTGAGTTTTTTTGGGTTTCAGGAGGATCCCAGGCCTTTTTATGCGGCGGCCGATTTGGCGGTGCTGGCTTCGCGGGCCGAGTCCTTGTCCAATTTTCTCATTGAGGCCCAGGCGCACGGTTTGCCGGTGGTCGCGGCGCGAGCCACCGGGGTCGATGAGTGCATCGCCGACGGGATCACGGGTGTCCTGGTGCCGGCGGATGACGAAGGGGCGTTCTCCGCCGCAGTGATGAGTTACCTGAGCGATCCGTTGGCGCGGGCGGCGGCGGGCGCGGCGGCGGCGAAGTTTGCCCGTTCGGCGTTTGCACCCGCCGAACGGGCGCGGGATTACCTGGCCTTGTTTGTCCGCTTGGGTGCGGGACAGCAAAAGTCTTAGCTCTATTACTCTGATTGCCGCGAAAACATTTCATAGTAAGGCATGGTCTATGCTTGTGGATAACCCCCTATCCGGCGTTTTTCCGGATGGGGGAACCCGGTCCGGTTTTGAGAGTCCAAGCTCTTGAATCCCGCTGGAAATTTTTTAAGTTAATATTTATCAATTTTTTGCAGTACAATGAAACATCCCGTTCGCATTGCCGTCATCGCGCTCATCGCGTTGGCTGCCGGAGCTTCCTATTTTATTTTCAAGCCCAAGGCTCCGGCCGAATTGGCTAAGGCTCCTGCGGCCACTCCCGGTGCACCCGGTGCTGCGCCGGCGGCCGCTGGTCCGGCAGCGGGTGGCAAACCTGCGGGCGCGCCTTCGGCTGCCGCGGCGGGAGCTCCAGCGGGCGCCGGTGGCCCGCCCGGGGCTGCGGGTGGTGCGCGGCCACCCGGTGCGGGTGGCGGAGCGGGTGGTGGCGGAGCGCCGATACCGGTAAACGGGGTAAAGGTTGAGCCGGTTTTATTTGCGGAAAAGATCGCGGCCAACGGCACTTTGCGGGGTGAAGAGAGCGTAGAGCTCCAGACGGAGGTGAACGGCAAGATCGTGGCGCTTAATTTCAGTGAAGGCACGCCGGTCAAGGCCGGTGATGTGTTGGTCAAAATCGACGATTCCACCTTGGTTGCCAGTTTGCGCCGGGCCGAGGCGCGCCGCGAACTCGCGCGTTTCCGCGAACAGCGTCTGGCCAAGCTGGTCGATGAGGGTGGGGTAAGTAAATTCGATTACGACGCCGCCCGGAGCGAACTGGCCGTGCAGGAAGCCGAGTGCGCGCTCATCCAGGCGGATATTCGCAAAACCGAGATTCGTGCGCCCTTTGATGGTGTCGTGGGTTTGCGCTTCGTAAGTCTCGGGGCTTACGTCAACCCGACTATTCGCATCGCCACGCTCCAGAAGGTGTCGAATCTGAAGGTCGATTTCTCGGTGCCTGAGCGCTACGCCACCCGGATCAAACCGGGTGCTCCGGTTTCGTTCAAGGTCGCGGGCAGCTCGCGCGTTTTTACCGGCGAGGTTTATGCGGTGGAGCCGCGCATCGATGTGGGCACGCGCACGCTGTTGCTCCGCGCCAAGTGTGATAATCCCGATCTCGCGCTCATTCCGGGCATTTACGCCGATATCGAGTTCAGCGTCTCGCAAGCGGAAAACGCCCTGCTCGTTCCCGCCATCGCGGTGATTTCGGGGCTCGATGAACGCTTTGTTTTTGTCGCCAAGGACGGCAAAGCCCAGCGCGTGCTTGTGACCACCGGTCCGCGCACTTCGACCCAGGTGCAAATCATCAAGGGCCTCAATCCCGGCGACGTGGTGCTGACCACGGGCGTACAGCAGTTGCGCCAAGGCTTGGCGGTCAAAGTCACTCTCACCAAGTAGTCCACCTTTCTCTTTTCCGCTGTGTCCATCGCCTCACTTAGCATCAAGCGTCCGGTTCTGACGATTGTCTCGTCCCTGGCCATCGTCATCCTGGGCACGCTCTCGATCACCCGTCTCGGCGTGCGCGAGTTCCCCAAGGTGGATTCGCCCGTTATTTCCATCAGCGCTTCCTATCCCGGAGCGAGTGCGGAGGTGATAGAATCGCAGATCACCGAGCCTATCGAAGCTGCGGTGAATGCCGTGGCCGGTATTCGCGCCATTACCTCAAGCAGTCGCGAGGGCTCGAGCAGTATCACGGTCGATTTTGATATCTCGGTAGATATCGAAACCGCCGCCAACGATATCCGCGACAAACTCGGCTCCGCCGTACGCAATCTCCCCGTCGATGCCAACCCGCCGGTGGTGACCAAGGCCGACGCCGACGCCCAGCCCATTTTCGGCGTTTTCGTATCCAGCAAGACCCGCGACATGATGTCGCTCACCGCCTACGCCGATACCGTTCTGGAGCAGCTCCAGACGATACCGGGCGTGAGTAACATCAACATGCAAGGCGACAAGCGCTACTCGATGCGCCTCTGGATGGAGCCTTCCCGGCTCGCCGCCTATAATCTCACCCCTCTGGATGTCCGCCAGGCTCTGCAGCGCGAGAATTTGGAGTTACCCTCCGGACGAATCGAAGGTGGCCAGGTCGAGCTTAGCGTGCGCACCTTGAGCCGTCTCTCGACCCCCGAGCAGTTCAACAACGTGGTGATCAAACGCAGCGGCGATCAAGTCGTGCGTTTCTCCGATGTCGGCTATGCCGAACTCGCCCCGCAAAACCTGCGCAACACCGTCAAGGTCAAGGACGACCTTCTTGTCGCGCTTTACGTCACTCCACAGCCCGGAGCCAACCAGATCGAGATCGCCGACCGGGTTAGAGAGCGCGTCGAACGCCTGCAAAAGGAGTGCCCCGCCGACGTGAAGCTGGAAGCCGCTTTCGATAACACCGATTTCGTGCGTATGGCCATCCT
>CANIWJ010000216.1 GCA_947471035.1 Verrucomicrobiota bacterium | reverse complement strand
TTCAACGGCCTGCTCTCCAGCTTCCTCCCCGTGGCGGCGGTCGATTTCATCGCCAACCTCGGCTTCATCCCCCACTTCGAAGCCTTCACCAAGGGCATCATTGACCCGCGTGATCTGGCGTATTTCGGCTCCCTCATCGCCCTGGCCCTAACCGTCAACGTCGTCGTCCTCGAACGCTAATCCCTCATCCCGCCCAACCGCTCCGGCCCTACGCATCCCCGCCATGAATATCGGTCTTCGCAAAACCATCGCCGTTGTCCTCCTCGCCCTGGTCCTGCTCCTGATCAACTTTATCGCCGCCCGGCTTCCGCTGCGCGGCGATCTAACCGCCGGGCAAATTTACACCCTTTCCCCCGGCACCCGCGCCCTTCTCGCGAAAATCGAGGAACCCGTCTCCCTCCACCTCTACGCCAGCCGCGATGCCGCGGGCCTGCCCACCCAATACAAAAACTACGCCGACCGCGTGGAGGAGATGCTTCGCGCCTATGTGCGCGCCTCGGGCGGCAAACTCTCCCTCGCCGTCACCTCGCCCGCGCCCGACACCCCCGAGGAGGAGCGGGCCCAGGCCGCCGGTCTTCAGGCTCAACAGATACCCATGAGCGGCGAGCCGTTCTACCTCGGCCTCGTCGTCACCCAGGCCGAACAGCAAAAAGCGATCCCGACCCTGAGCGCACAGCGCGAAGAGTTTCTTGAATACGACCTCTCCTCGCTCCTGCACTCCGTGCAACAGTTAAACAAACCCAAACTCGGCCTGCTCACCAAGCTGCCCCTGGCCGCCCCTCCTTTTAATCCCATGATGATGGGGCAACGTCCGCCCACTCGCGGCCAGATCGTTTACGACGAATGGGCCCGCGCCTTCCAAATCGTTCCCATCCAGCCCGGCTTCACCAGTCTGCCCTCCGACCTTGCCGCTCTCGCCGTGCTCCATCCCACCGGCCTGGGCGCCACCCAGGAATACGCCCTCGATCAATTCATTCTCTCGGGCAAACCCGTCCTGCTCGCCGTCGATCCGTCCTCCTCCTGGTTCAAACGCCAGGGCGGTCAGCAAGCGATGTTCGGCGGCGGCAGCCCCGATACGGCCAGCGACCTCCCCCGTCTGCTCAAAGCCTACGGTTTAAACTACGACGCCCAGCAAGTCGTCGGCGACTCGCGCCTCGCCACGCCGATAAATCTGGGCAACGGCCAGGTCTCGCGCATGCCCATCTGGCTCTCGCTCACCGCCGCCAATTTCAACTCCGCCTCCCCCGCCACCGCGCAGCTCAACAGCCTGCTCCTGATCGAGCCCGGCAGCTTCACCATCGACGCGCGCACGGATCGCGAAATCATCCCCTTGCTCGAAACCAGCCCCGTCGCCGGCTCCCTCCCCGGCTTCACCCTGCAATTCTCCCAACCCGACGAGGTCGCCCGCAGCCTCCAACCCGGAGCAGCCAAAAAAACCCTCGCCGCCATCGTGCGCGGCCCGCTCGCCACCGCCTTCCCCGAGGGCCGGCCCGCCGACCCCGCCAGCAAGGATAACGCGCCTCCTGCCTCCACCACCCCCAGCCTGAAATCCGGCACCACCACCCTCCTGGTCATCGCCGATACCGACTGGCTGCTCGACGATTTCTCCGTGCGCCGCACGCCTGTTTTCGGCCAGGAAATGATCGAGCCCATCAACGACAACCTCGCCTTCGCCGCCAACGCGGTCGAGTTCCTCGCCGGCTCGCCCGATCTCATCGCCCTGCGCGGCAAACACTCCGCCCAGCGCCCCTTTGAAGTCGTCGCCCGCATGGAAGCCGACGCCCAGGCCAAGTATAACGACCAACTCGCCGGACTCGAAACCCGCCTTGCCGAAGTGCAGAGTAAAATCACATCCCTACAGGGTAAATCAGCCGACGGCGGCCGCCTCGTCGCCACTCCGGAGGTGTTAAAATCCATCGAGGAATTCCAGGCCAAGGAACTCGAAATGCGGCGCGAACGCCGCGACATCCGACGCGCCCTGCGCGAAGGCATAGACGCCCTCGAAACGCGTCTGCTCCTCCTCAACCTGCTCGCCACCCCCACCCTACTCGGCGTCTTCGGCCTCTGGTTCGCCCGCCACCGCAAACGCGCCGCATAAAAAATCTCCGCCCCCGGTCAGCCCGCGCCTTTCCGCCATACAGCCCCTCCGCCTTTCCAAATTTCCGCGTTTCCGCATTTCCGCATTTTCCCCTTTACCGTCCTCCCCCCATGCGTCTCCGCCCCCTCTTCCTCACCCTCGCGATCCTCACTCCTGTGGCCGCCGGCGTCTGGTGGCTGCAACGCCCCCAAGCCCTGCCCGCCACGCTCGACCCGCGTGTCGGCCAGCGCGTCGCCGATCCCGCCACCCTCGCCACCGCCACCCGCATCCAGCTCGAAGCCGATAAACGCACCCTCGCCTTCACCCGTTCCCCCGAAGGCCGCTGGACGCTTGACGGCACTCCCGCCCTGCCCGCCGATGTCGCGCGTCTTGGCCGGCTCAGCACCGATCTGCTTGCGCCCAAGATAGAGCGCTTCGTGACCGCCAACCCCGCCCGCCTCGCCTCGCTCGAACTCGACCAGACCCGCATCGCCTACCTCGACGCCACCGGCAAAAACCTGCTCGCCCTCGACCTCGGTAAAAACGCCGATGGCGGCGGACGTTTTCTGCGCTTCAACAACGAAGCCAAGGCCTACCTCGGCAGGTTGAACGTAAACGTGGACGCCACGCCCGATTCCTGGCGCGACTCCGCCCTTTTCTCCGGTCTCAAAGCCGCCGACATCGCTTCGCTCACGATCCAGTTTCCCGATACGGCAAACCGCGCCACCTTCTCCCGCACCGCCGCCGATAAACCCTGGACCAGTCAGGCCACCCCCGCCGGCCAGCAGGTCAAAGCCAGCCTGCTCGATTCCCAGGCGGGAAATCTGGCCACCCTGCGCTACACCAACGTGGCCGCCAACCTCGACCCCGGCGTGATCGCCGCACGCATCCTGCCCCGCGAAGTCAGCTTCACCACCTTTACCGGTCGCATCGTTAAAATCTCCTTCGCCCGCGCCGCCGAGCTCCCGACTCCGCCCTCTCCCCCAGCCAAAGAAGGCGAATCCACCCCGCCCCCGCCGCCCGCCCC
>CANIWJ010000215.1 GCA_947471035.1 Verrucomicrobiota bacterium | reverse complement strand
TCGGCCTCGGGCCCGTAATCTGGCTCGGTCTGATCTTCGGCGGCCTCGCCCAGATGATCGCCGGCCTGCAGGAAATGAAAACAGGCAATAATTTCGGTTACTGCGCTTTCACTTCCTACGGCGCGTTCTGGATCGCGCTTTGCCTGATGCTGCTCGCCGGCAATTTCGGCGTCTTCAAAGCCAGCGGCACCGATGTCGGCTGGTTCCTTGTCGCTTGGACGCTTTTCACCGTGATCCTCTGGATCGGTGCCCTGCGTATTCACGGCGCGATGGCCACCACGTTTACCCTGCTCTTGGCCGGATTCATCCTGCTTGATCTCGCGCACTTCGGCTTTCCCGCGCTTACCGCCCCCGCCGCTTATGTTCTGATCGCCTGCGCCCTGGGCGCTTGGTACATGATGGCGCGCATTCTTCTCAATGAGATCTACGGCTACGAAATGTTGCCCGCCGGCAAGGCTTGGATCAGCGCCTCAGCCGCCAAGCCCGTCGCCTGCGAAATGCCCCTGACCGGCTCGAACATCGCTGGCCAACGCGGCTAAAACCCGGCGCATTCCAAAACTCCTCCGTCCCACCATAAAACGGCGCGGCGCCTTTGCGTTCCGCGCCGTTTTTGCGTTTGTGCGGCCAGTGCTTTAGCAAATCTCGCCGCCCATGCCTCCGCTTCTTATCGCTCTCCTCGCCCTCGCGCTCTGCTCTGCCGGCTTCATCGGCGTGCTCAGGCTCGCCCGCCGCCTCGACAACTACGGCATCGTGGACATCGCCTGGAGTTATGCGTTCGCACCCGTCGCCGTGCTCTACGCCGCCCTTGCCGCAGGCTGGGCCCCGCGCCGTTGGCTGGTCGCCGCTCTCGTCGTCGCCTGGAGCGCGCGTCTCGGCACCTATCTCTACCGCCGCGTCATGTCGCACCATCCGGTGGAGGACGGACGCTATGATGAAATGCGTACTCGTTGGGCCGCAGACTTCCCGCGCCAGATGTTCCGGTTTTATCAGTTTCAAGCGGTGTCCGTGGTGATTCTAGCCGCGCCCTTCCTGCTCGCGGTCGGCCGAACTGAGATCGGCTTCACCGCCTTGGATTACGCCGCCCTCGCCCTCTTTGTGATCTCCCTTCTCGGCGAGACCTTGGCTGACGCCCAATTGGCGGCGTTTAAGAAAAATCCCGCCAACAAAGGCCAGGTCTGCGCCGCGGGTCTCTGGTCGGTGAGCCGCCACCCGAACTACTTTTTCGTCTGGTTGAGCTGGGTAAGCTTCGCGCTCTTCGCGCTGCCCGCCGACTGGGGTTGGCTCGGGCTGATCGCCCCCGCCAGCATCCTCTACCTGCTGCTTTTTGTGACCGGCATCCCGATGACGGAAGAACAAGCGGTGCGCACCAAAGGCGACGCCTACCGCGCCTACCAGGCTCGCGTCTCCGCCTTCGTGCCGTGGTTCCCGAAACAAAGATAAACCGCTAAATTTCGCTAAACCTCGCTAAATCAAGTCACCAATCAATTTCGTTTTAGCGTTCTTTAGCGTCATTTAGCGGTTTCCTCTCTCTTCCGCCATGATCGACTCCCTCCTCGAAAAAAACCTCCTTCCCGACTGGCTCATCCGCATCGGCATCCGCCGCCTGCTCGCCCAGCGTATCCGTGAGGAAAGCACCCGCTACGACCGCGCCGCCTACGTGGCCGATCTCAAGACCCGCGCGCTCGCCGAGCAGACCGCCGCCGCCAACGAGCAACACTACGAGGTACCGACTTCGTTTTACCAATACTGCCTCGGCAAACGCCTCAAGTATTCCGGCTGCCTCTACCCCACCGGCAAGGAGTCGCTCGACGAGGCGGAGGAGCACATGCTCGCCCTCTACGCCGAGCGCGCCCAACTCGCCGATGGTCAAAACATCCTCGAACTCGGCTGCGGCTGGGGTTCGCTTTGCCTCTACAACGCCGCGAAATTTCCCGGCGCTCGGATCACCGCAATCTCCAACTCGCGTACCCAAAAGGAACACATCGACGCCGAGGCTAAAAAGCGCGGTCTGACCAACCTCCAGATCATCACCTGCGATATCAACGCCTTCGACATCGCGCCCGGTCAGTTCGACCGCGTCGTTTCGGTCGAGATGTTCGAGCACCTAAAAAACTACGATCTGCTCTTCCGCAACATCGCACGCTGGCTCAAGCCCGGCGGCCTGCTCTTCACCCATATTTTCACCCACAGCCGTTTCAGTTACCACTTCATCGCCCGTGACGAGACCGACTGGATGAGTCGCTACTTTTTCACCGGCGGCCAGATGCCTGCCCACGATTTGCTCATGCAGTTTCAAGTCGATCTCACCCTCGTCACCGACTGGAAGGTAAACGGCCGCCACTACCAGCAGACCGCCGAACACTGGCTGCAAAACATGGACGCCCACCGCGCCGAGATCATGCCCCTTTTCCGCGCCACCTACGGAGCCGACCAAGCCACCAAATGGTGGGCCTACTGGCGCGTTTTCTACCTAAGCTGCGCCGAACTCTGGGGCTACCGAAACGGCGAGGAATGGCTCGTTAGCCACTACCTTTTCCGCAAACCGTAAGCGCCGATCCGAACCCATGCCCGCCCATCTCGCCGCCGTTTCCTACCTCGTCCGCGATTACGACGAGGCCATCGCGTGGTTCACCCAAAAACTCGGTTTTACCCTGGTCAAGGACACTCCACTATCTACCGATAAACGCTGGGTCGTGGTCGCCCCGCCCGGCTTCGGCGCAGCAGGCGCCGCCCTCCTCCTCGCCCGCGCCGCCAATGACGAATAACGCGCCCAGCTCGGCCGCGCCGTCGGCGGTCGCGTCGCGTTTTTTCTCCACACCGACGACTTTGCCCGCGACCACCCCGCCTACCTCGCCCGGGGCGTGCGATTCCGCGAGTCTCCGCGCCACGAACCCTACGGAACCGTCGCCGTCTTTGAAGACCTTTACGGCAACGCCTGGGACCTCGTTGAGCTGAAGCCCCGAGGCTGACTCTCGTTGCTCCTCCCGCCCTTCGCGTAATCGCGTGTGTCCATGGGCGGAATGTCGGGGCGCGCGCTGAGTTTCGGTGCCAAGGCGCCGCCATCACGGCCGCGCTACTCGAAGATTATCTTCGGGGCCGCTTCCTTTTCAC
>CANIWJ010000214.1 GCA_947471035.1 Verrucomicrobiota bacterium | reverse complement strand
GGCGAGGCCGTCCAGGGATCTATCGTATAAACCCGCCGCACCTCGCCCTTGCGCACCTGCACGCGCATCGGATCGCACGACCCGTCGGGATAAAAACGTATGCGCTCCAAGGGACGTTCCTCAATCTGACCACCGATCAAGGAGGCCCCGGAAAAATCCGCGCGTAAAAGGGTTACCCGGGCTCCACCCTGGCTATTGGGCAAAACTTCCACCCCGCCGGTGCTCACCAAAAAACTCTGTTCCTCCGCATGCTGGACGAGTTCCACGATCATGTTTTTTTCCACCGCTTCGCCGCGGGTTTTTTGCAGCAAGGTTAACAACGCCGACTCCGGATCCTGATCTTTGGAGGCGCTCAGAAGGGAGGCCGCGCCGCCGATCATGACCGAGCCGAGTAACGCCATCAGGGTCAGCACGAGCAGGATTTCCAGCAGGGTGAATGCCGCACCCGGGGCTTGCCGCCGGAGTCTCAAGCCGCCGCCGGCCCCGTCATCGGAAAACGCCAAGCGCACACGTCCACGCCCTACCAGTTGCCGATATCGTCTGCGCTGCCCTCGGTCTTGTCCGGACCCTTCGAAAAGAGGTCGTAGCCGCCTTTGTTTTGCGTGCCGGGATAGCGGTATTGATAGGGCTCGGCCCACGGATCCTGGGGGAGTTTGCCGCCCTTCGCCTCGATGTAGGGTCCCTTCCAACGCTCGGCCTTGCTCGCCGGCGGGGTGACCAAGGCTTCCAGGCCTTCCGCCGTGGAGGGATAATCGCCCATATCGATGCGGTAACGCACGAGCGACGTTTTCATCGTATCGTTAACAAAAATACCCGCGACCGAAACCTGGCTGCCGCCGAGAATCTTGTCGGCGTTTTTAACTCCTAAACCGACGAGCAGGCCGATGATGGCGAGCACGACCAGGATTTCCAGCAGGGTAAAGGCCTGGCGGGAACGCAGTTTTTTAGTGGAACGGCAGAGCAGAGAAGAAGACATGAGAAAAACGGGCGGTTTAAAAAATATGCGGTTCAGGGGACGGGTGGCACCGGCACTACCAAGGTCGAAGGGGCGGCCGGAACCGGGGTTGTCGCGGGCCCTCCGGCAGGAGCCGGGGTCTGCGCCACCGTGCGCAATGCTCGCCGGCGGCGCACTTCGGCGGCGACCGCTTCGAGCCGCCGCGCATCCGTAGGAGCAACCTGACCGTTCGCATCTTTGTTGACCGGAAGTCCGGGCATTTGCGCCATCACCGGCGCAGGCATTGGCGCGCCGACCTGGATGGTGGCGCGTTTCAAGCGGAGTTGGAGGATTTTACCCTGATGCTCGACCTCGATTTGGTTTTGCGCCGAGTCGTAGGATTTCACCACGGCAAAACCGGCTTCACCCATACGCAGCCAGTGGCCGCGGTTGGCCGTCGCATCGAAAATGCTAAACATCATGCCGCCTTGATCCGATGCGATGCTGCGAAACTCCAACTGCGCCGCCTCGGCCGGGACCGCCTCGGGCCTGCCCGATCCCGCCGGGGCAAAGGGCGAGCGCTCGGTCAGAGTAGACAGATCCATGCCGGAAAGACCCAGCACGCCCGCGGCGGCCAAAAAAAGAGAAATTCGAAAACAGTTCTTCAAAGGGTAGGGGATCAAATTACGATAATCTCGTTGGTGGCAGGCGATATCCCGCTTGGCAACATCAGCATGGGAGCGGACAGCCGGTTTCCGCAAGGGTTGCGTGTTTTTCTCCAATCAGGGTTTTAGCACGATTTTTCCGAACTGCTCTCCGCGTTCCATTTGCTCAAACGCCCGCGCTGCCTCCGCGAAGGGAAATACATCGCTCACCACCGGCTGGATGCGATGCCTGTTCACCGCCGCCAGCATCTCCGCCCAATCCGTCGGACTGCCCATGGTGGAGCCGAGCAAGCTGAGCTGACGCCAAAAAATCTTACGCATCGGCAACACGTTCGGGTTGCCCCGGGTCGCGCCGAAAAAAACGATCCGCCCGCCTGGTGCGGCCACATCCACCAAGGCCTCGAAGCCGTTGCCGCCGGCGCTGTCGATTATCACATCAAACAAACCGCCCGCCCCGGCTTGCGCGACCTCCGCCCAGCCAGGCTTGGTGTAACCAAAACCTCCGCGCGCCCCCAGCGCGACCGCCCGGGCGATCTTCGCGGGATTAGACGAGGTGACCCACACCTCCGCCCCCGCCGCCACCGCGAACTGCAAGCCAAACAAGGCGGTCCCGCCTCCTATGCCACCGATCAAGATGCGCTCTCCCGGCTGCAAACGCGCACGGCTCATAACCGCACGCCAGGCCGTGAGTCCGGCCAGAGGCAAGGCCGCCGCCTCCTCATCACTCAAGTGCTCCGGGGCCAGGGCGAGTTGCCCCACCGGCACCGCCACACGTTCCGCCAGGGTGCCTTGCCGAGGCAGGCCTAAAATTGAGAAATCCGCCCCTTGGGTATCCTGCCGCATCCCCCAGCCGAAAGAGGGATTGATCACGACTCGCCGACCCACCCAGGAGGCGTCGGCCGTCGTGTCCACCGCCACCACTTCGCCTACCCCGTCCGAGCCCGGGATGCAGGGGAATTTCAAGCCCGCATATTGTCCGAGTTTCACCCAGACGTCGCGATGATTGAGCGCCGCCGCCGCGATACGCACCACCGCCTCGCCCGGTGCAGGCACCGGATCCGCTACTTCACGGACTTCGAGCTGATTGATGGCGGTAAGTTGAATGGCGCGCATAGAATTGCCCTCAGAAAAGGACTCCTGCGCCCAATGCGCCAGCCCGCAATCAACGTTGCTTCTTGGACTTTGGGCATTTCCACGCAAAAAGAGCGCCGTCGTGCTTATTGCCCTCCATAAACCCTACGGTGTGCTCTCCCAATTCACCCCCGAGCCCGGCTCGAAATGGCGAACCTTGGCCGATCTCACCCCGAAGCTTCCGCCACGCGTTTATGCCTTGGGCCGACTCGACGCCGACAGCGAAGGGCTGCTGCTTCTTTCCGACGAGCCGGGGCTTAACACCCGCCTGCTCGATCCTCGCCATGCCCACGAACGTGAATACTGGGTGCAGGTGGAACGCGTTCCCGACGTGGCCGTTCTCGCGCGGCTGGCCGCCGGTGTGCGTTTACCCGACCATGCCTGCGCTCCTGTCCGCGTGCGAGGCATC
>CANIWJ010000213.1 GCA_947471035.1 Verrucomicrobiota bacterium | reverse complement strand
GTGACCGATGCGCTGCGCCAGAAGGAAAAGGAAATACTCTCGGCCGACGACACCGCGCTGGCCCGTGAGCACGAGCTTTTCGCGACGCTGGTTGCCGCCGTGCTCGATGAATCCATCGCCTTGACCAAGACCGCCCAGGCGCTGGCCGAGCTCGATGTGCTGGCGGGCTGGGCGGAGCTGGCGCGCGAGTGGGATTACTGCCTGCCGGAGTTTGTCGAGGAGCCGGTCTTGGAAATCACCGCCGGCCGGCATCCGGTGGTGGAGCAAATGTTGCGCGATCCCGCCCGTGCGATCGGTTCGCAGGCCTTCGTGCCCAACGACACCCGTCTTTCTGCCACCGCCGACCAGCTCGCCTTGCTCACCGGTCCCAACATGGCGGGCAAATCCACCTACATCCGCCAGATCGCGTTGATCGCCCTGCTGGCCCATGTGGGTTCGTGGGTGCCCGCCACGGCGTGCCGGATCGGGTTGGTGGATCGGATTTTCTCCCGCGTGGGTGCGAGCGACGACCTGGCGCGCGGCAATTCGACTTTCATGGTCGAGATGAACGAGACAGCCAACATCCTCAACCACGCCACTGACCGTTCGCTCATCATTCTCGACGAAATCGGGCGCGGCACCTCGACCTACGACGGGCTTTCCATTGCCTGGGCGGTGGTGGAGCACCTGCACGCCGACCCCGTGCGCGGACCGCGCACCCTGTTTGCCACCCATTACCAGGAATTGACCCAGCTGGAAAAACACTTGCCGCGGCTGCGCAACTACTCGGTGGCGGTGAAAGAGTGGAACGACGACATCGTCTTCCTGCGCCGGGTGGTGGCGGGGCCGGCCGAGCGCAGTTTCGGTATTCAGGTGGCACGGCTGGCCGGGCTGCCCCCAAGCGTGATTGATCGGGCGAGGGCGATTCTGGCCAAGCTGGAGGGTGACGAGACGGCGGTGGAGTTGCCCGCCGCGCCCAGCGCCAAGCCAAAGAAGAAACTAACCGTGGCCCCGGCTGCCGATACGGCGCAGTTGGAGTTGTTGTAGGGTGAGTTTGCCTCGAACGGTCTTCGCAAGCGAAGACCCCTCGTTTGGGGGCACAAAAAAACCGCTCCGGTGGGGGAGCGGTTTTCGCAAAACGGGCGGGCGGCTTAGCGCTTCGAGAACTGGAAGCGTTTGCGAGCGCCGGATTGACCGGGCTTCTTACGTTCCTTCTCGCGCGGGTCGCGCTTGAGGTGGCCGGCCTTCTTGAGGGCGGGGCGCAGCTCGGGGTTCATACGCTGGAGGGCGCGGGCGATGCCGTGGGCAACCGCGCCGGCCTGACCGGCGACGCCGCCGCCGGCGACATTGGCGGTCACGTCGATCTTGTCCTTCAACTCGACGGTGAGCAGGGGGATGTAGGCCTGCTTGGCGAAATTCTCGTGGGAGAAGTAGTCGTCAAAGGTGCGGCCGTTGGCGACCAGCTTGCCGGTGCCTTCGGTGATGCGGATGCGGGCGGTGGCGGACTTGCGGCGACCGGTGGCAATAAAAATGGTGGTTTCAGCGCTCATGGGATAAAGTGCTTAGCGGACGGAGATCTTGACGGGGTTTTGGGCCTCGTGGGTGTGGACCGGGCCGGCGAAAACGCGCAGTTTGGTGAGCATCTTGGCGGCGATGCGGTTCTTGGGCAGCATGCCCTTGACCGCGTGCTCGATGATGAACTCGGGGTTGCGCTCGCGCTGTTGTTGCATGGAGCGGAAGCTTTCGCCGCCGACGAAGCCGGAGAAGAACATGTATTCGTTCTGGTCGTCCTTCTTGCCGGTGAGCACCGCCTTCTCGGCGTTGATGACGATGACGAAGTCGCCCGTGTCCACGGACGGCGTGTAGGAGGCCTTGTGGCGACCACGGATGAGATTTGCCGCTTTAACGGCGATGCGACCGAGAACCTCGCCCTCGGCATCGATGAGATGCCACTTGGGCTGCACGGTCTCCTGCTTGGCGAGGAACGTTTTCATGAGAAAAGAGGTGGAAGGCATAAGACAGGACGAGGCCTGTCAACAGTCGATTTACAGAGAAAAAAAGAAAAACCCGTCACCGCCGGAAGCGGTGACGGGTCTTGAGTGAGGTGGTGTCTGTTTTTCCGGACTAACTTCGCAGGGCGAAATTAGAAGCCGATGGAGAGACCAAGCTTGCCGACGAAGCCGTCAGCTTCGCCGTCGATGAACTCGCCGCCGTCGTTGACGATGTAGTCAGCGCCAACGGTGAGGGTGGCGTTTTCAGCCAGCTTGTAGGGGATGGCGACGCCAACCGAACCGTAAACGCGGTCTTCGGAAGCAGACTTGTGGGTGAGGACGTTGCCGGCCTTGGCCGAGAAGTCCAAGGAAGCCTTGATGGCCTCGGCAGGAACGCTGTAACCGACGGAAGCCTCGAAGGTGCTCACTTCCAGATCGAAGTCGTAGTAGTAGTAGAGGCTGGGGCTGAGGAGACCGGTGGCCTTGATGCCAACGAAAGCTTCGGTGGTGTCGCCGGCGCTGTGACCTTCGTAGAGGTAGCGGGTCAAGCCGACGTCAGCGGAGAAGGTGTCGTCGATCTTGATGTTGTAGCCAGCATAGAGGTCGGTCTCGGTGACATCGAGGCCCGCAACGACGGGCTTGTTGCTGAGGGAGGAGGAGTGCCAGGCGCCGACGTAGAGGTCGCCGTAGGTGGCCTCTACCGAGGGCTGGATGGACTCGTTGCCGGCCTGTTTGCCACGGAATACGTAATCGGTCACGTAGGTGGTGTCGAGGGTGACGGAGAGGTCAGCGGCTTGAGCGGAAACGCCGGCCACGAGGGCGGCGACAGCAAGGGCGGTCTTCTTGATCATGATGGTTTTGGGTTTTGGTTTGGTTGGTTATCGCAACGGATGCGATGGGGCGGAACAGAATGATGATCGAATAAAATGCAAGTCTCGATTCACGCGGCTAATCTGGCAGGGTGTAACACAAAGTGATGTCAGCTCGGTGGTGAAACAGGCATTCTTGCCTGTGGACTTGTCGCTGAGCCTAGTAAGCTGAGCACAGACAGGAATGTCTGTGTCACCTCGGCGGCTGCACTGACATCCCTTTTGTTACACCCAATCTGGCACGTGAACCGATTCATGGGTTTTAACGGTCGCTTCTGCCGCCGCAGGGCCGATGCTGGGCGGGTGAACGACTGC
>CANIWJ010000212.1 GCA_947471035.1 Verrucomicrobiota bacterium | reverse complement strand
TCATTTCCCAGCGCTCCAGCCATGGCAAATCCGTGCTTGGCCACGATTTCCTAAAACCCCGCGTATCCTGGCTGAACCCGCGTTACACGGTAGCCGTGCCTGCCACGGTGACGGCGGATGGAGCGTCGGATATCCTGAGCCACGTATTTGAAAATTACTTACTCGGTGGCTCCGGCTCACTCATGGCGGATCGCCACAGCGAAGGGGTGATGCTTACCGTGCTGGAAACCCTGCCGAAACAACTCGCCGCCCTTGGGGACGAAAACCTGCGCGGGCACCTGCTCTGGGCGTCCACCCTCGCGCTCTCCGGTTTTCAAGGCGCGGGCCGCGTCGAAAGCGGCTTCCCCATGCACTCCATCGAGCACAGCATGAGCGGCGTGCGGCCCGAACTGGCCCACGGTCGCGGCTTGGCGACGATCTACCCGGCCTATTTCCGCTGGCTGCTTGCGCATGGACGCGCGACCGAACGCTTCGCCCAACTCGGCCAGAGGCTCTTTGGCCTCACCGGCGATACGCAGACGTGCGCGAGCGGTTTCGTAGCCGCTTTCGAACACTGGCTCTCGGCCAACGGCCTGCGCCAGTCGGCGGCCTCGCTCGGCTTCACCCCGGCAGACTTGATCCGGGTCGCGGACTACGCGGTAAAAACCTACGGCGACGGCCACAGCATCGATGCCCTTGGCCCCATCACCCGTGACGAAATTGTAGAAATCCTCACCGACACCGCCCGCCAGGACCAGGCTCTTTAAATCTCCCAATTATGGAACTCCTCTCACCCACCCAACTCGGCTCACTCTCGATTCCTAATCGGGTGCTTTTCGCGCCGCTTACCCGTGTGCGCGCCGACGCGGAAAACGTGCCCGGCGAACTCATGGCCGATTATTACCGGCAGCGCGCCTCGGCCGGGCTACTGATCGCCGAGGCCACCATGGTCACTGCTGATGGTCAGGCGTGGTCGCATCAACCGGGCATACACTCCACTGCTCACGTGGCAGGCTGGCGTCGCGTGACCGATGCGGTTCATGCCGCCGGCGGGCGTATCTATTTGCAAATATGGCATCCCGGCCGGGCCACCCACCCCTTGCTCAATCACGGTCAGCAACCCGTGTCCTCCTCGGACAAACCGCTGGGCAACGACACTATCCACACGCCCGAGGGAAAATTCCCCTACCCCGCGCCGCGTCGGCTCGGTCTCGAAGAGATTCCCGGCATCGTGGCCCTGTTTAAAAAAGCCGCCGAAAACGCCCGGCTTGCAGGCTTCGACGGGGTGCAAATCCACGGCGCGCACGGTTACTTGATCGATCAATTTCTGCGCGACGGCGTGAACGATCGCACCGATGCCTACGGCGGCTCCATCGCCAACCGCGCGCGCCTGCTCTTCGAAATCGTGGACGCCGCCTCCACGGTCTTCGGCAAGGGCCGGATCGGTGTGCGTATATCCCCCTTGGTGCCGTTCAACGACATGACGGATTCCGCGCCCGCCGCGCTGGTGGCCCACGTCGCCGCCGAGAGCGAAAAACGCGGCCTGGGCTTTCTCGAACTCCGCCACGATAACTATGACCGCCCCGCCGAATACGAGCTGGCGGCGATAGCGCGCCAACACTTCAGCGGCTCGCTGGTGCGCAACGGCGGCTTCACCCGCGATGCCGGCGAAGCCGCGATCCGCGAACATACGGCCGACGCCATCGCCTACGGTGTGCCCTTCCTGGCCAACCCGGATTTGCCCCTGCGCTTCCTGATCAACGCGCCGCTCAACCAGCCCAACCCATCGACCTTTTACGTCCCGGCCTCGCGCGCCGGCTACACCGATTATCCCTTCCTCGCGGTTTAAGCCGCTCCAACAATCTTGTAACGCAACACTACTCAGCATCCCGCAACCACCATGCCTACCGTATCCATCGTATATCACACCGGCACCGGCCACACCGCCGTGCTCGCCGAAGCCATCGCCGCCGGCGCACGCACCGTGGCCGGCACCACCGTTAATGTCCTTTTGATCGAAGGAAAGGACATCGTCGAAGGCCGCTTCAAGAACGACACCCTCCTGGCAACCCTGACCGCCAGCGACGCCATCATCTTCGGCTCGCCCACCTACATGGCGGGACCCAGCGGCCAGTTCAAATGCTTCGCCGACGCCACCGGCGGCATCTGGTATAACCAGCAGTGGAAGGATAAAATCGCCGCCGGCTTCTCGGTCTCCGGCTCGCCCAGCGGCGACAAGCTGAACACCATCGAGTATTTTTTCCTGCTCTCCCAGCAGCACAGCATGGTGTGGATCGGCACCGGCCTGACGCCTCTCGCCGAGGGCCGCCTCAACCGCTACGGCTTCTTCAGCGGCGCCGCCGCCGCCACCGGTTACGAGCCACCCGAGACCAAGCCCGACGCCGACGATAAGGACACCGGCGCCCACCTCGGCAAACGCGTCGCCGAGGCCGCCGCCCGCTGGTCCAAGTAATGCTCCACGCACTCGCCCACTCATTCGCATGACACCCATCGACACCACCCAACTCACCACCGCACTGGACTGGCGCTACGCCACGAAAAAATTCGATTCCTCGAAAAAAATCCCCGCCGCCACCTGGGCCGCGCTGGAACACGCGTTGGTCGTCTCGCCTTCGTCCTTCGGCCTCCAGCCTTGGCGCTTCATCGTCATCACCGATCCGGCGGTGAAGGCCAAACTCCTGCCCTTATCCTGGAACCAGGCCCAGGTGACCGATTGCTCGCACCACGTGGTCTTCGCCGTCCGCAAGGGCGTGGACGCGGCCTATGTGGATAAGTTTCTCGCCCGCCAGGTCGAGCTGCGCGGTGGCACGGTCGAGGCGCTCGCTCCCTACCGAGGCATGATGACGGGCTTTCTGGCCAACATCACCGCCGCCGGCCAGCTCGACGCCTGGGCGACCAAACAAACCTACATCGCCCTGGGACAGTTTATGGCCGCCGCCGCCCTGCTCGGCGTGGACGCCTGCCCGATGGAAGGCATCAGCCCGGCCGCCTATGACGAGGTCCTCGGCCTGAAAGACACGGAGTTTGCCACCGTCGTAGCCTGTGCGGTGGGCTACCGCGCGGCGGATGATAAATACGCCACCGCAGGCAAGGTGCGTTTCCCCGTCTCCGATTTGGTGAGCCACGTCTGAGTCGCTCCACAGGCTTAAAATTAACCTGTTTGTCGCCCG
>CANIWJ010000211.1 GCA_947471035.1 Verrucomicrobiota bacterium | reverse complement strand
GAAGTTGTTTACGTTGGAATTGGAGCCGGCGGTTTGCCAGCCGGGGATGATGGCGGGGAGGCTGGAGCCGACGCGGCCGATGAAGCCTCGGAAGTAGTCGCTGCGTAGATACGCCAGATCGTTGGCGGTGCGCGAGCCGCCGGAGAGGCCGGAGACGTAGATGCGGGAGGGGTCGATCGGGTAGAGCTGGGACAGGCGGTAGGCGCCCATGATGGCGACGCCGCGGCGCAGGTTGGTAAACTGGGCGTTTCCTATGCCGATGCCACCGATCCAGATGACGTTGCGGGCGTCGAGCGCGGCGGCGTAGGAGGCGGGAAAGGAGTGGGGATCGCCGGCATCGATGTAGGTGACGAGGCCGTAGGTTTTGGCGGGGTCGGACGCGTTATAACCGGTCGGCAGGCGCACGACGTAGGAGCGGGTGGCGAGGTCGGAGTTGGTATAGCTGATGTCCGCAGCGGCGGTGGAGGTGTTGAAGTTGGCGAGGGTGGTGATCTGGCCGAGGGTGACGGTGGCGGCGGTGCCGGGGGTGAGGCCGAGGGGGTTGGAGGCGCGGGCACCGGGGCACAGCCAGGCGACCAGGAATACTATCCCTAGCAGGCGGGGGAGCGCGGACAGGGGGAAGGAGCCAAGGGTGGAAGAAAGCGGAAAAGGCATCGGCGGTCAGGAAAGTTTCCGAAAACAGGGGGAGAAGATATCGACGATCCGTATACTCTTTTAGATGGGGCTGATTTGCATCTTTTAAAAGAGTCGTTTTGCATTATTTACCAGAATTTACCAAGGAGTGTTTGCAATATTTTGCAGGATGGAGCGATTAAAACCTAGGGGCTTGCGGGCGGAGGGTGAGCGCGCAGCTTGGGGGCTTGAACAGCCATGGATATTTTCTCGGTTTAGCGGTGGGCGGGGCGCCGGTGGTGGCGACGGTTTTGCCGTTGGCGAGTGCGCTGGGTTATGTGGCGGCGGTGCTGCTGGTGAAGCGGGCCTCGGTTTACGGGGTGGGTTTGTGGCGGACGGCGTTTGTCTCGAATCTGGCGATGGGGCTGTGTTTCGCGCCATTGTGGTTGTTGGGTGGAGGGGAGATTACGCTGGCGGAGTTGTGGCAGCCGGCGGTGTGCGCGGGGCTGTTTTTTACCGGGCAGGTGTTTACGTTTCTGGCCCTGGCGGGGGATGTGTCGCTGGCGACGCCGGTGATGGGGCTGAAGATTCTGTTCGTGGCGGGGGCGAGCGCGGTGTGGGTGGACGAGCCGGTGCGGCCGGTGTGGTGGGTGGCGGCGGGCCTGGCGACGGTGGCGGTGGGTTTGTTGCAGGCATCGCCCCGGTCGGGGGCGGGCGGGCAAAACTCGCGGCGCACGGTGGTGCTGGCGGCGGGGGCGGCGCTGGTGTTCGCGTTAAGCGATGTGTTGGTGCAGCGCTTTACGCCGGGGTGGGGGCCGGGGCGGTTTTTGCCGCTGATGTTCGGGATGGTGGCGGGGTTTTCGTTCGGGTTGATCCCGGTGTTTGCGGCGCCGTTGCGGAAGATCCCCGGGGCGGCGTGGCGGTGGTTGCTGCCGGGTGCGGTGCTGCTGGCATTTCAGGCGGTGGGCATGGCCTACGGTTTGGGGGTGTATGGGCGGGCGACGGCGGCGAATATATTGTACAGCACTCGGGGGCTTTGGAGTGTGCTGGCGGTGAGTTTGCTGGGGGCGTGGCTGGGCACGGAGGGGGAGCGTAATCTGCCCGCACGGGTGCGGCGGTGGCGGCTGGTGGGCGCCGGGTTGATGTTCGCGGCGGTGGCGCTGGTGCTGGGGTGAAAGCGTGAGCTCACACTGAAAAGTGGGGGGACCGCTAATGCGGCGGCTCAATGAGCGCCGCGGATTCTAGTGGTTTCGCGGCGCGAAACGAGGGGTGGCGATGGGTCGGCCAATGGCCTCGGCGTTAGCGGGTCGTAGTGATCGGCACGGGAAGGACGCGCGGTTTCGTTCTTGGCAAATAATGAGGGCCCGCCGATTACCCCTAAACGGCGGGCCCTATACTATTCTTGCCCGGGTATGAAACCGGGCTCCATGTTTACCCCTAAACCCTGCCTTGGCAGGGAAGTGTTTTTAAGAACACACAGGCTATTGCATCGGCCGTGCCAACTGCGCGGGGAGCATCGAGGAACCGCACAGGCTAATAGTTTTTTGACTACTGAGGCGGAGCGACTTTAGCGGCGCTGATTGGCCGCCGGGCTGCGGGTATTACGCAACGTCGTGAAACGGGGAGTGTTTGGCGAGTTCGTCGGCGATCTGGCGGTCGCTGCGGCAGCGGGGCATTTTATTTTGACCACCCCAGCGGCCGACGCTGCGTTGCCACTGTTCAAAAACGCCCGGCATGACGAGACGGACGGTGGGCATGAGCAGGCCGCCGCCCTTGCGTTTGGCTTCGTAGTCGTCGTTGAGGCGTTGGAGTTCGACGTCGAGGGCCTCGGCGATGGCGGGTCCGCGGGGGGTGCTGTAGGAGCCTACGCGCAGTTCGAGCCACCATTCGTGGCTGCCGCGTTTCTGGCCGGTGAGGGAGTTGATGAAGATGGGCGCGACGTGGAAGTTGACGACCTGCCATTTCTCACGGTTGCAGACGGCGGTGAGGGCGTCGGTGAGTTCTTTCTCGATCACGTGTTCGCCGAAGGCGCTGAGCTGGAGTTTGGTGCGGCCGCTGTAGACGAGGCGGGCGGGGGCGGTGGAGGTGAAGCGCACGACGTCGCCGATGACGTAGCGGGTGAGGCCGCCGGGGGTGCTCATGACGAGGGCGTAGTCGACTCCGGTTTTTACGCCGGAGAGGGGCACGGCGCGGGCGCCGAGGTGTTCGAGGCGGGCGTCGTCGTAGTCGGCCAGGGGCAGGAATTCGTAGTAGATGCCGGCATCGGCCATGAGGCGCAGGCCGGCTTCGGGCTCGGAGTCCTGGGCGGCGATGAAGCCTTCGGAGGCGGGGTAGACTTCGTGGAAGTTAACGCCTTGGCCGCAGACGGCGCGGAGTTCGCTGGCGAAGGGGCCGATGGGGACGCCGCCGTGCACGAGACATTCGAAATGCGGCCAGACTTCGCGCAGGGTGCGGAAGGTGCGGGCTCCTTTGGCGTTTTGGCCGGCTCGTTCGAGGATGGCGGTGGCGAGGATGAGCACCCAACTGGGGATGCCGGCGAGCAGGCGGATGTCGCGGTCGGTACAGCGGGCGGCGAT
>CANIWJ010000210.1 GCA_947471035.1 Verrucomicrobiota bacterium | reverse complement strand
TCGAAGGCGCGGTGGCAGGTGGGGCGGCCGCGGCGCAGGTCGTCGTCGTCCATGCAGGGAAGGTCGTCGTGGATGAGGGAGTAGGTGTGGAGGCACTCCAGGGCAACGGCGGCGGGGAGGGCGGCTTCGAGGCATTCGGGGCCGCCGAGCTCGGCGGCGGCGAGGGCGAGGACGGGGCGGAGGCGCTTGCCCCCGGCTTGCAGGCTGTGGCGCATGGCGGCGTGGAGGCGGGCCGGGCCGGCGGGGGCGCCGGCGGGGAGGGCGGGCACGAGGAGGTCGAGGGCGGTCTCGGTGCGGGCGACCAAGGCGTTTAATTTAGTTGAGAAGTCCATCGCGTCGGGAATGGTTTGGTATCTTATTCGCCGCAGCAATGCCCACGCTCGAACTTGTTTGCAAACGTCTGGTCTCGGATTCGGCCTGGGTATTGAAGTGCCTGCTTGGAGCGGTGTTGCTGGCGGTGCCGGTGGCGCACTTTTTTGCCTGCGGTTATCTGTATGAAATCGTCAACCGGGTGAGACGCGGGGAAGAGCCCGGTCTGCCCGAGTGGGAGGACTGGCGGCGCTTGTTTGCCAACGGGGTGGCGGCGTTTGTTTTGTTTCTGGTTTTCACGGTGGCGCCGCTGGCGGCCGGGTGGTTGCTGACCTGGCCCCTGCGGTTGCTGGGGGCGGGGTGGTTCGCGTTTTTACCGCTGACGCCGGTGCTGTTGCTTTCGTTGCCGCTGACGGCGGCGAGTCTGTATCTGTATCAGAAGCGGGAGGATTATCGCGATGCGATGCGGCCCTGGGTGTTGGTGCGGATGTTGCGCGCGACGGGGCTTTCGTTGGTGGTGCCTACGCTGGCGGTGATCGGACTTTTTGTGGTGGGACTGCCGCTGGCGACCTTCACGTTGTTTATCGGCTTCGCGGTTTTGAGCGCGATCTACGCGGCGTTGTTTCACCATGCGGAGGTGGCGTTGCGGTCGGCGCGCCGGGCGGGCAGGTTTTGAGTTTATCGGCGTCTCGCTCTCTTCGCGCCTTTTTTTCCATCCACGCAATCCCGTTATCGTTTTTCCTTTTTATGAGCTCACCCAATGCAAGCGGCCCTGGAGTTTTCAGCATCGTTTTTGGCGCGATTTTCAGCCTCGTGCTGGGCGCGGTTTTGGCGACGGTGCATTTGATCACGCAGCCGGTCGAGGTGGTGGATGCAGCGGTGAAGGAGCCGGAAGCGGGCAGGCTTTACTTCGTGCAAGGCGCGACGGGCGGGGGTGGCTGGCAGCGCAAGAGTGACTTGTTGAAGGCGCCGGGAGGGGCCGCGGCGTTTACCGAGGCGGATTTGAACGGCTGGTCGGCGCAGACCTTCGCGCCGCCCAAAAAGGAGAAAGAGGAGAAGCCGGCGGAATTGATCACGCCGGGCTTGCCGAATTTCCGTTTTGACGGGGCGGAGTTGCAGGTGGGTATGGTCAGCCAGTTGGAGGTGAGCGGGATCAAGCAGGCGCTCGTCTTGCAGGCTAAGGGAGGTTTCGAGCACGGGGGCGAAGGATGGCGTTTCGTGCCTTCGCAACTGTATTTGAATTCGTTGCCCTTGCATAAAGTGCCGGGCGTGGCGTCGGCCTTGCTGGCCAAGCTGGGCAGCTCGGGAGCGATGCCGCCGGAGGTGGCGACGGTGTTTGCGCGTGCGACCAAGCTTGGGGTGGCAGACAGGGCGCTTACGGTAACCATGCCGTGAATACGATTTTTCGGGCGGACAGGGGAATGAAGGCGACGCCCAAGCGGGGAGGGCGGGTGGGCGGGGCGGTTTGGGGGCTGTTGTTTTCGGCCGTTTTGACCGCCCAGGAAGCACCCCCGGCGGGAGCCGTGCACGGGGACAAGGCGCCAATCGAAACAGCGGGTGCGGCGGGCAGCCGGGCGGTGTTGTATGGCGGAGGGCGGGGCCGGTTTGAAATCGTGGCGTATGAGGGGGAGGAGGGGCGTCGGCTGGCCAGGCTGGCGGAGGAGGCGTGGGTGGAATGGCGGGATGGCCTGGCTTTGCCCGAGCATTGGCCGGCGGGCATCACGGTGCGTTTGGTGCCGGAGGGGGAGTGGAAGCTGGGCGAGTCGTTTTGGCGGGTGGTGGGCGAGCCGGGCGGGGTGGTGACGGTGTGGTTGAAGTCCGGCCCGGCGGGGGTGGCAAGGGACCGGCGCTGGTTGCTGGGTTTGGCGGAGGGCGTCTTGTACCGGCAGGCGGTCGGTCTGGCGGTGCTGCCGGAACGTATTTGGATTCCGGATTGGCTGGTGGCGGGGGCGGCGGAGGCGGTGATGAGCAGCGGTGAACGCGTGGCCTTGCAGGATAGCTGGCGACAATCGGCGGGGCAGGCGGAGAGGATGCCGGCCCTGATCGGGGTGCTCACCTGGCAGGGCGGGGTGCAGGGCGCGAGCGAGACGGGGGATTTAAGAACCGTGGCGGCTTACGGGGTGTGGCAATGGCTGCGGGCGGAGTCGCGCGGCACGCGGGCCTGGCGGCTCTTTTTGGCGGGCTTGTTGCGCGGGCAGCCGCCGCGACCGGCTTTGAACGCGGCGTATGGGGCGCGGTTTACCGGGATGCCGGGCAACGAATTGGAACTGGCGTGGCAGACGGCGGTGGCGGGATTGGCGAGGGTGCAGGCCCTGCCGGTTTATTCCGCTGTCGAATCGCGGGTTTGGCTCGATGGGCTGAACCGGTTGCTGGTGTGGGATGGGCGGGAAAGCCGGGAGCATGCGGTGCGGTTGAGCGAGTGTTGGGCGGAACGGCGCGACCCGGCGGTGGTGGCGGCGCGGGTGCGCAGGTCGGCGTTGCTGGCGGCGGAGTTGGCGCGGGCGCATCCGTTTTACCGCAATGCGGCAGGTTCGTTGGGGCGGGTCTGGCTGGCCCAGGGAGCGGGTAACGAGAAGGAGTGGCAGGCCGCGCTGGGGGAGTGGCGGGAGGACCGGGCGCTGGGCGAGGAACTGGAGAGGACGAGCGCGGCTTTGTTGGACGAAGCGGGGCGCTGACTGGCGGGAATGGTCCGGGTTGGTGGACTCTCGTCCTTGAGCAGCGAGCAGACAGATTAGGTTTCTAGGCAATCGTATCTGCTGCATGCCCCTGCGGCCGTTTGCCTCCCGACTTGGCACTCTACCTGCGGGTGTTGATTACTGTTGCTGCCACGGCTTAAACAAGGCCTCGCTGAGATCGGCATCCGTAAGGCTAAAGACCAACAATGAGCCGGC
>CANIWJ010000209.1 GCA_947471035.1 Verrucomicrobiota bacterium | reverse complement strand
GAGATACCGCCCTTACCGGGCAGCCCAATGCCGTTTCCAGCCTGCTCGCCAAGCCCCGGAGAGCGCGGGTGGCGTCGGGCCTGAACGAGCCGTTATCGAAGAGGAAACAGAGGGAATCGCTGGGCATGATAAAAGTTGGCGGCGTCTTGACGGATAATCTTCTTGAGGACGCAAGATGCCTAGGCCTTAACGTCAACCACTCCTCCAACATGCAAGTGTCCATCCGCAAGGCCCTCTTCATCGTAATCTCCGCCGCCACCGTCTTCTCGGTTGGCTGCTCTAAAAAGCCCCGTCGCGATCCGTCCCAAACCGTGATCGGCCAACCCGGCACCCTAAGCTCCGTTGACGCCACTGGCTTCGGCACCGACCTCAACAGCCAGGCCCCCGGCACCGACCTTAGCGGTCGTGATGGCGTGATCGAGACCGAGGACATGATCCGCGGCCTGCTCCAGCCCGTGTATTTCGCCTACGACCAATCCGCCATTGCCGCCCCCGAGCGCGCCAAACTAGACGCCGCCAAGGCCTACCTCGAAGCCAACCCCCAATATCGCCTCCTCCTTGAGGGCCGCTGCGATTGGCGTGGCACGGGTGACTACAACTTGGGCCTGGGCGACCGCCGCGCCGCCGCCGCCAAACAATATCTCGTCACCCTCGGCGTTGCCGACGCCAAGATCGAAGTCCTCTCCAAAGGCGACCTCGAAGCCACCGAAAACGCCGGCGACGACATCATGGCCAAGGATCGTCGCGCCGACATCGTAGTGCTCAAGAAGTAATCCATACGCCGTTTCGCTTCGGCCACAAAAAGGCCCGGTCTCTATTTGAGACCGGGCCTTTTTTTCGGACGAAAAACGACCACTCAGGCAGCTTAGGCACCGGGAGCCAGACCTCGCTCGCTGGCGCGAGCGAAGGCAAGAATGCGGGCAAACTCCGGCTCGGCGGCGTGTTCATGCTCGGCCAGTCGCTCCAGCGCTTGGGAGCGATTCAGCCCATCGCGGAAAAGAATCCGATAGATCGCCTTAACCCGCTCAATACGGGAGGCATCAAAACCTTTGCGCTCGAGACCGATTTTATTGATCGCGCGAATCACCGCCGGTTGTCCGTCGGCGATGAAAAACGGCGCCACGTCCTGCACCACTTTGGCGTAGCCGCTTATCATGGCGTAAGCCCCGACCCGGCAAAATTGATGCACCCCGGAATTGGCGCCAAACACCACGTCGTCCTCCACCGTCACGTGGCCCGCCAGCCCCACCCCGTTGCTCGCAATGACCCGACTGCCGACCACGCAATCGTGGGCCACGTGCCCGTAAGCGAGAAACGTGTTGTCGTCTCCCAGCGTGGTAAAGCCCTCGGGCGCGGTGGCGGCGTGCACCGTGTAGTACTCGCGGAAAACATTCCTCGCGCCGATGCGCACCCCGGGGTTGCCGCCCTTAAACTTCATATCCTGGGTCTTGCCGCCGATGCAGGCGTAGGGGAAAAGCTCACACGCCTCGCCCAGCCAGGTGTTGCCTTCCACGGAGGCGTGGTGATGCAAGCGGGTGCGATCACCTAAACGCACGTCGGGCCCGACGTAGCACAAGGGACCGATATCCACATCGACGCCCAGCTGGGCGGCGGGATCAACAAAGGCGGACGGATGAACGACAGTCGGCATTGGCGCGATACTGATTCAGGTTGCTCAGCCTTCGACTTCGCTGCTGTCGATGATCGCAAACATCAGCTCGCCCGAGGAAACGACCTGGCCGTCCACTGTGCACGTGACCTCGGCGGTGGCGAGTTTGATCCCGCGCGTCTTGGTCAACTTGGCATTGATAATCAACTGGTCGCCGGGACGCACTGGCTTGCGGAACTTTACCTTGTCCGCGCTCATAAACAGCGAGGTCTTCCCCTCGCTGCTCCCGCGCCGAAGCATAAGTATGCCAGCCGCCTGCGCCATCGACTCGAGTTGCAGCACGCCGGGCATTACCGGATTACCGGGGAAATGGCCCTGAAAGTAAGGCTCATTTATGGAAACGTTTTTAATCGCGACCAGCGCGTCGTCGCCGATGAACTCCATCACGCGATCAACCATGATAAACGGATAGCGATGCGGCAGGATATCGAGGATGCGACGGATATCGATCTCGGTCTCGGTGGGTAAGACCATCGCCGGGCGCGGCTTCTTTTTCGGCCCTTTGCGCTTTTCTTCCAACTTGGCGGCGAGCTCCTTGCAAAGCTGGGCGTTGATGGCGTGCCCGGGACGCGTGGCGATGATGTGCGCCTTGATCGGCAGCCCGAGCAGCGTGATGTCGCCGATTATATCCAGCATCTTGTGACGCACGAACTCGTCTTTGAAACGAAGGCCTTCTTTGGAGAGAATCTTGTCACCCTTGATCACCACGGCGCAGTCGAGAGAGCCGCCCTTGATTTTACCTAGTTTCACCAGTTGCTCGATGTCCCCATACATCGTGAACGTGCGAGCGGCGGCGATCTGCGTCATGTAAACATCGGGGTCGATGCTCAAGGAGAGAAACTGCGCGTGTACTCCGCGATCGTCGGCCGAGGTGCAGGAGATTTTGAAGCCGTCATGCGGCAACGCGATTACCGACGAATTGCCTATCTGCACGGACACCGGCGTTTCCAAGATAAAATACTCCCGCTCCTTCTCCTGCTCGACGGGGTCACCCTGCATGATGAGATCAACGAAAGGCTTGGCCGAACCATCCAAGATGGGGGGCTCGGAGGCATTCATCTCGATCACGCAGTTGTCTATGCCGCAGCCATGCAACGCGCTAAGAACGTGTTCAATCGTATGCAGTTTCGCGTGCCCTTCCTGAATGGTGGTCTGGCGAACGAGGTCGCCGACCAGCTCGATACGCGGCTTGATTTCGGGAGCGCCATGTAAATCCACGCGGCGGAATACATAACCCGCACCGGGAGCGGCGGGCTTGAGCGTGAGCGTGACCGTCTCTCCGGTATGGAGAGCCTGGCCAGAAATAGAGACCTCGCGGGCGAGCGTGCGTTGTTTCATGACAATTACGTAAAGGACAAGCGTGCCCAATGCAGCCGCTCCGATGCAAGCGCGTTGTCCGCCCGCTGGCGAACCAAGTAGAGTAGGCAGGAGACGCTGATGCAATTAACATCGGTATCTCCCGCCCCTCATCAAACCGGACAGGCGGGTCTCCCGCATCCGGCTTTCCGTGAACAATCCTCGCTCAAGCTATCGGCTCCAGG
>CANIWJ010000208.1 GCA_947471035.1 Verrucomicrobiota bacterium | reverse complement strand
GACTCGGAAATTGCCGAAGCCGGCGACGAAACCGTGAACGACGCAATCGGCGAGCTCACCAACATGACCGTCGGAACCTTCAAAAACCAGCTCTCCGACCGAGGTTTTCCGTGCAAGCTCACCATCCCCTCCATCCTCCGCGGCAGTCATTTCCGCATTGAGCCAATCAGCACCGCCACCCGCCGCATCTACCGTTTCGATATCGGCGGCCACCCGCTGACGGCTGATTTGCTCATGCAGACCGGTGAATAATCACCCTCCTCCTGATTTTCATTCTAAAACCTTAAACCACATTAGCTAAGCCTCAAAATGCGCTATAAACTCCTCAGCGTAGACGACTCCAAAACCGTCCGCATCATCATCAAAAAAGCCTTCAAACTCTATGACGTAGAAATCTTTGAAGCCGCCAATGGCGTCGAAGGCCTCGCCCTGGCCGCCAAAGAAACCCCGGATGTAATCCTGCTCGACGTCACCATGCCCGTGATGGACGGGGTGGAAATGCTCACCAAACTCAAGGGCGATCCCAGCCTCAAAGGCATACCCGTCATCATGCTCACGGCCGAAGGCGGAAAAGACCACGTGCTAAAAATCGCCAAGATCGGCGTGCGCGACTACATCGTTAAACCCTTTAAGGAAGAAGTCTTGGTCCAAAAAGTTGGCCGCATCATCGACCTCAAGCCCATCAGCGACGCTCCCGCCAAGGCCAAATCCATCTTCGATCCCGCCAACCTGCTCATCGTCGAAGACAAACCGGCGATCGTCGCCCAGATCCAAGAAGGTCTCAAACACACCCCTTGGAAAGTGAATGGCGTGGCCACCACCGGCGAGGCCATCGACTACTGCAGCCGTAATACGGCGGATTTCATTATGATTTCCCTCTCCCTGGCTGATGACGCCGCCGCCACCCTCTTCCGCGTGCTCCGCGCCAATCTCAAAACCAAATACACCCCCATCTTCGGTCTGGCGGTAAAAACCGACACCAACGCCCAGCAACAGGCCCAGCAAGTCGGGTTCACCGGCGTGGCCACCAAGCCGATCGACATGGCGGATTTGGAGTCGAAAATCGCCAAGGCGATGAACCTCGACACCTCGGAGCGCTACTTCTCCAACGAAGCCGATCTGCTGATTATCAAACTCCCTGAACTCTGCACCCCCAACGTGGTGAACGAGATCACCGGCTACCTCAAGGGCAAGGTCGCCGACGCGGTGGATAGCGGCATCAGCAAAGTCGTGTTTGACCTCCAAGAGGTGAAACGCCTCGACATGGTGATCATCAAACTCCTTCTCACCGCCATGCAGTCCTGCCGGGAAGTCGCGCTCCTGCACACCCTCATGGGTAATGCCGCCATCGTTACCGAGGCCAAAGGTTACGAAGACACCCGCGGCTGGCAATTCCACGAAAGCCTCGAAGCCGCCCGCCAAAGCTTCCAGAAAACGCCCGCAGGCGTTTAACACCCACTCAAGCAACCAAGGATCAAACCCCTTCGGCACCGACCCGCGTTTCTCACGAAACGCGGGTTTTTTTATTCGCCGCCTTCCAAGAACGCCCACGATGAACAGGTTAAATTAAGACGAGAGACCCGATAAAAAGCCTTAAGAAACTCGCCTCCTGTGTCGATAAACACGACGGAACCTTACTCAGGATGGCCCCGTGAACCCACTCACCGAACCATCTACCATGCCTGCCTCTCACTCGCCGCCCAACGATCGAGTCTGTGTACGCACAGGCTTGCGTCGCATGGCCGCTCCCACCTCCTGCCTCCTGCTGATCCTCGCCGCCAATCAATCCGCCGCCCTCTCCGATACATCCCTGCCCTACCTGGTGCAAGGTGCCCCGGAAGCCCTGCGTTTCGCCTCCGCGAAATCCATGGCTCCAAGGCCGGCCCGCCCGGTGGCCTCCCTAAAACCACCCGCGACCGATCCGCCCGCCGCAGTTTCCCCCCAGCCTGACGCAAAAACCAAACCGGACCCAGCTACCGCGACCGCTTCGACGACGCCCGATCCATCCGAAAAAGCGAATCCGTCACTGGCCGGCTCCGATTCCTCCGCACCCTCCAACCCGTCCGCCAATCCGAACTCTCCGCCCGTTTCCCCGGGCATAGAGCTCGTACCCGACACCTACTCGCCACGCACCACCGTGCGGGTCGAAGACCTTCTCCCGTTCTTCGCCCCACCCGGCCAGCCGGCCAGTAGTAAGGCCACGTATGAAATGAAGTAAATGAAGCCTCGCCCCCCGCTTATTCCCTTGCTGCTAGCTGTCCTCATTCCCGTGACCGGGTCCCACCCGGTTGCCGCGAACCCGGGGCCGGCCGCAGCTACCGCCACCGCCGGTTCCATCGCCACCGATGGACACGATGCGGTGGCGGATGAGCGGGCCAGCCTCATGCGCATCGGCGCGGCCAAGCTCGCCTCCGGCGATGCCGCCTCCGCCCTCATCGCCTACCGCCAGGTCGCGACTTCGACGAACGAAGAAGAAGAGGAAGCCGCCGGTCAGGCCCTGCTCGGCATGGCCCGCGCCTACCGGCTCGCCGGCAACGGCGTGAAAGCCGCCGCCACCTACGAACACCTCGTCGCCAACCACCCCACATTCTCCGACCTGCCCTCCGCTCTCCTGGAGCTGGGGCGCACCTTGCGCGATCTCGGCAGCCCCAAGCTGGCGATCGCCCGCTTTTACTCCGTCATTCACTCCACCTTGAAATTGCCCGAGGCGGAATCGGAGCGCTACCGCCGGGTCGTGCGCACCGCGCAATTCGAAATCGCCGAGACCCACCTCTACATCGGCAACTACGAGGAAGCCTCCCGTTTCTTCAAACGCCTCGACCTGCTCGACCTCGCCCCCGCCGACCGTGGCCGCGCCCGCTTCAAAGTCGCCTACAGCCTCCTGCAAAGCGGCGACCGGCAAGGCGCGGTCATCGCGTTTAATAAATTCATCACCCAAGACCCGCAGGACGAAAACAGCCCGGAAGCCCGCTTTCTCCTCGCTCAGTTGCTCGCCGAACTCGGACGCAAGGAAGAGTCCCTGCGCGTCACGATCAACCTGCTGCAAAGCGAATACGCGCGCGGCGACGCCACCGGCCGCTGGCGCGCCTGGCAACGCCGCACCGGTAATCAGCTCGCCAATCTCTACTACCAACAAGCCGACTACGTCTCCGCCCTCGTGCTCTACCGCGCCCTCGATGCGCTGGATACCACGCCAGCCTGGCGCGTGCCGGTCCTCTATCAAATCGGTCTTTGCCAGGAACGCCT
>CANIWJ010000207.1 GCA_947471035.1 Verrucomicrobiota bacterium | reverse complement strand
TGCCGGCGTCGAGCAGCCGGCCCAGTTCCATGATGGCCGCAGAGGGGATGGCGAGTTCACCCGGCCCAGACGACTCGATTAATCGTGTGGCCTTGGCCCCAAGTTTTTGGGGCGAGAGCACTGACCAAACAAGTGCGTGCGTATCGAGGACGTATCTTATCTTCACAGAAGCTCGCCCGGAGACAAGGTGGGCTTGGTTAGGTCAACGCCGGGCTTCACAAACCCTTTTCCCACCCCGCTGCCTATCCAAGAGGGGACGGCTTTCTTGGCCTTGGCCGGTTTGGCGGGTGCGGGCTTGCGGGCTGATTTCTTCTTGATCGCGACGGTGGGCATGTCCGTTACCATCGCGGACTGCATACGAACTGACAAGCGCGCGTGCGTCGGAAGCACGCACAACGCGCCGGATAAAGTGCGGCGAGGCCGGGAGGATTCCATCGCCCGCCTCGTTGCTTGGCCCTGTTGCCGGAAAGCAGGTCTTTGGCGGAGGGGTAATGAGAGTATGTCTGGCAATCTAACCGGGCCATCGCTTTCGCTTTACACGTGAAGCAAGGAAAGGCGCTGGGCCAGCTTCTCCCCGGCGGCATGGACCGCTGGCCCACCTCAGCCTTTCGCGCATTGGCCGAGCCCCGCTCCAAGTTCCCTTCGGACAGGAGTTAAACCCAATGCCGTTAAGGCATGGGCAAGATATTTAGGGAAACCTAGCCCGAAGCACTTGGCTGGGAATTTTTTCTTGGCCAAGAGCTGACCGGTTGGCGGATTGCGCGAGGACAAGATCTGCGCGGCGTGGTGGCAGTAGCGCGCGGCGATGGAGGGACGCGAAGTAGTGGGCGCAGAGCTGGGCTGAGAGTTGCGGGGTGCTCGCGCCCTCGTTCCACGCGAAGCTTTCCCAGAGTTGTCGGGTGAGTAGCAGCACCTTCAGGAAACTCACCCCCAGAACAGGCACCCCGAGTGTCTCACCTGCCTTAATGCTCATGCGCGTCACCACGGCCATCGCCAGCACCACCGCCAGCACTTTTTGTTGGGCGGTTTCAAGCGTATGGCTGGCTAGCAAGGGCGTGCTTCTTACGTCCAGCTTCATCTCCCGATAAGCCACCTCGTGTTCCCAGCGCTGCGCCAAGTTGCCGGCTTCTTCCGGTGTGGCCATGTGGAGTGGCCTGAGCTGGCGGCCCGCGCCTGCACTCAGGCGTGGGCGAGCAGCTGCATGGCGGCGGCGTAGCTGCGGGCGGCCTCGGCGACACTGGAGGCGGAGCATTGTAAATCGCGCAACACACCGTCGTGCAGGCTGTAGATGAGGCCATGCACGGTGACATCTTGGCCCCGTGCCCAGGCGTCGCGCAGGATGGAGGTGTTGCAGACATTATCCACCTGCTCGATGACGTTAAACTCAAACAAGCGGGCACTTTGCGCGGCCCCATCGGGCAGGCGGTCGATGCAGCGGTGATGTTTTTCGCGCACGTCGTGCACGTGCCGCAGCCAGTTGTCGGCCAGGACCACGCGCTCGTACCGGAGGGCGGCGCGCACGCCGCTGCAGCCATAGTGGCCGACGAGCAGTATGTGTTTGACCTTTGATACATCGACGGCGAACTGGGTTACGATCTGGCAGTTGAGATCGGTGTGGACGACGACGTTGGCGATGTTGCGGTGGACAAAGAACTGCCCGGGCAGGAGGTCCACGATTTCGTTGGCCGGCACGCGGCCATCGGAGCAGCCGATCCAGAGGTGCTTGGGTTTTTGCTGGCGGGCGAGATCGGGGAAAAACTCGGGATCTTCGGCCCGAATAGCGGCGGCCCATTTTACTGACTTAGAATTGCAATAGCTTGCTTTATACTCGGACTGCGTTGAAGTAGCGTGGCGTCAAGGCGCTTATATTCAAGCGCTTGCTTTTTTACGGAAAAAACTTCCCGTTTCCACGTCGAGTCAAGAGGAGGGTGTTCGAAGATCGGCCCGTCATTGCACCCAATTAGCAGCAAAAATCGGCTTACGGGAGGCAACTTGGCGCTGGTCTTAGCACTTGACTTAAGAACGAACGGCCGGAAATTGCCCACTGCGGAGACAAGCGCTTGTATATTTACACTTGGGACTCATACTACCGCCCGAGGGAAACCAGCGCCATCCGCTTCGATCCAGTGAAGAACATAAAAAGAATACTCCCCCTCACCCTCCTTATCGGCGCGGGTTTTCAAGCAGCTTCAGCGCAGGAAGGGCCCAAGGTATTGGTGATTGAAGACGGCGGCGTTAAGCGTGAGTTCGTGGTCGCCACCGACGAAGTGGCTTCCGTCGACAACCGCGGCCGGGTGACCCTAACGCCAGCCTCCGGCTCCCCGAACCTTGCCGCGATGGGTACCCAAGCGATGTCCACGGGAGGCGAGAAAACGATCGTGCTCTACGAGAAAGGGGCTCCGCGAAATGAGGCCACCCGGCGCCTGATCACCAAAACGATATTAGTGGAAGTGCGCCCCGGTACAAACCTTCACGCCCTCGCCGCAGCCGTGGGTGCAGATTATGCAAAACCCGCACCGGTTTTTGCGGACACCCATCATATTTTCAACACCCGCAGCGCCGGCGAAGTCCTGGCCGTGACCGACGCCTTGCGCGCTCAACCGGGGGTGGTTTCCGCCACCCCCCTGCTCGGCAGCCGACGAAACTCGAGATCCAGTATCCCCAACGATCCCTACTTTCCCGACCAATGGCATTTGCGAAACGTCGGCCTGAACGGCGGCCTCGCAGGCGTGGATATCAACGTCGTTAACACTTGGACAACCACCAAGGGTTCAGGCGTCCGTATAGGCATTTTGGACGACGGCATGGAGGTGAACCACCCGGATCTTCGATCAAATGTCGACTTTGAGAATAGCTACAACTGGCAGACCGGAACCCGCGACCCCAGCCCGGTCACAGAGGACAATTGGCACGGCACAGCGGTGGCCGGGATTGCTGGCGCACGTGGAAATAACGGCTTTGGAGTCAGCGGAGTCGCACCGCTCGCGCGGCTTGTTGGGCTCAATCTTCTCGGTGATACGATGACGGATATGACCGAAGCCGAGGCGTTTCTGCATCGGCAAGACATTATCCAAGTAAAAAGCAACAGCTGGGGACCGTTTGATAATGGAACTCTCGTCGAGGGCCCTAGGAGCTGTTCACTAATTCCTGGCAGAGATAAAAGCTGAGACGATGTGAACCATGGCCAAGAAGGTGAAAGCGTGCTTTTCGTAGCGAGTGGCGATGCGCCTGAACTGCTTTAGTTTGTTGAAGTAT
>CANIWJ010000206.1 GCA_947471035.1 Verrucomicrobiota bacterium | reverse complement strand
GACCTCGCCGCCGAGAGCCAGCAGACCATCCGCGGCCTCAAGTTCACCCCCGGCGCCGCCCTCGGCACCTGCCGCTACAAGCTCAAGAAACAAGCCGACTTCGACCGCGTCCTCGAAGTCTTTAAGGCCCACAACATCCGCTACTTCTTCTACGCCGGCGGCAACGACTCCCAAGACACTGCGGACAAGATCTCCAAGCTCGCCCAGGCCCAAGGCTACGCCCTCCGCGTCATCGGCATCCCCAAGACGATCGATAACGATCTCGTCTCCACCGACCACACCCCCGGCTACGGCTCGGTGATCAAGTATATCTCCACCACCATCCGCGAAATCGCCTGCGACAACGCCGCCATGGGCCAGCACGATCTCGTGCAAATCGTCGAGGTCATGGGCCGCAACGCCGGCTGGATCGCCGCCGGCGCCGCCCTCGCCAAACGCCGCGAACAACCACACGACGCCCCCCACCTCATCTATCTGCCCGAGGTCGCCTTCAGCCCCGAGAAATTCGTCGCCGACGTGCAACGCGTCCTCAAACGCGAGAAATTCTGCCTCGTGGTGGTCGGCGAAGGCCTCGTCGATGCCGACGGCAACTACGTCTCCGCCGCCGATAAGACCGACGCCTTCGGCCACGCCCAGCTCGGCGGTGCCGCCGAATACCTGCAAAGCCTGGTCGAGCAAAACCTGCCCGGCATCAAGGCCCGCACCGTCAAACTCGGCATGGCCCAGCGCGCCGCCGCCCACATCGGCTCCAAGACCGACGCCGAGGAAGCCTACCTCGCCGGCCAGATGGCCGTCAAAGCCGCCATCCGTGGCGAGACCGACAAGATGGTCACCCTCCTGCGCGGCGACAATGAGCACTACACCGTCGAGACCGGTCTGGCCCCCCTCTCCGAAATCGCCAACGGCGTGAAGAAACTCCCCCGCGAATGGATCAGCGAAGACGGCGTGAGCATGAACCACCAGTTCCTCCGCTACGCCACCCCGCTCATCCAAGGCGAAACCCAGGTAACCTACGAAAACGGCCTGCCCGCCTTCGCCCGCCTGGATAAAGTAGCCGTGGATAAAGTCCTGCCCGCCTACGAGGCCTAAGCGACCGCCGCGTAGTCCAAAAGAAAACTCCCTTCCTTCTCAGCCGGTCGCTTGCCGCGACCGGCTTTTTTTGCGCCCGGTTTTTCCCTGCCGCCTTATACAAAATTCTCCGCGAAATGAGCCTTTAAAAACGAAACGGCCCTGCCGTTCCGCTACCTCCGGCTCGGGGCGCATGATCTCAAGGCAAACAATAAATGGTATTATTCAGCCGTTCTTAATCTCCTTTTTTCGATGTCCTATCCGCCTGTTTCTTCGCCCGCCTGGCGCGGTTTACCCGCCGCGCTGGGGGCCTACCTGTGCTGGGGGCTTTTTCCGCTCTACTGGAAACACCTTGCGGCAGTCGATGCGCTCGAAGTGATCGCACACCGGCACGTCTGGTCGCTCCTCACCGTCGCCATGCTGCTCGCCTGGCTTGGCGGTGGCCGCGAGGTGGTCGCCGCCGTGCGCCAGCCGGCGCTGGTCGGGCGCATCTTTGCGGCCGGAGCGCTGCTGACCGGCAATTGGCTGATTTTCGTCTGGGGGATAAACCACGATCACGTCATCGAGTGTTCACTCGGGTACTTTCTCGTGCCCCTGGCCAACGTCTGCCTCGGCCGTTTCGTGCTCGGCGAGCCGCTTTCCATCCGGCAAGGCTGGGCGCTGGTTCTAGCCGCCGCCGGAGTGGGTGTTATTATGGTCGAGGCTGGCCGCGTGCCATGGATCGCGCTTGGCCTGGTCGCGACTTGGTCGGGCTACAGTCTGATGAAAAAACGCTCCGCGATGTCCGCGTTGCCGGGCTTCGCGCTTGAGACCGCCCTGCTCGCGCCCGTCGCTATTGGCTATCTCATCTGGCTGGGAGTTTCCGGGCGCGGCGCGCTCGGTCACGTCGACGCCGGCGTGACCGCTCTGGTGCTGGCCAGCGGAGTGGTCACGGCGCTACCGCTGGTTATGTTCGCCGAAGCGGCCCGACACCTCCGGCTGACCACGCTCGGCCTGCTGCAATACCTCGTGCCCTTTCTTCAGTTTTTTCTCGGCTGGCTTGTCTTCCACGAGCCCTTCGCGGCCGACCGCGCGGCGGCCTTCGCCTTGATCTGGGTCGGCCTGGGCATCTACGTTTACGACGTGCTGCGCCCCGCACGCCCGGCCGGGGCGATTTCATAAACCCGAAACCCGGAATCGGAGTTTCAACGAACCGGGACCGGGGTCGGCTCAAGGGCCGGACCCTGCTTCACTTGGCCCCAAAAACCTATTTTTTTCCGCCCAATACGATACGGTTAAGCGATTCGGCCAAAGTAGTTAACGCATCGGTGCGTTGATCCAGATCCCTCGCCGAAGTGGAAGTTTCCTCGGCCATGCCGGCGTTTTTCTGGGTTAGACCATCCAGATCCGTCACCGAACTCGAAACCTGAGAAAGGCCGTTACGTTGCTCTGCAGAAGCGGATGCGATTTCATCGATGACTGAGGATAGTTCCCGGACCCGGGCTACAATTTCAGAAAGTTTCACCTCCACCCGCGAGGTCAGCTCGGCTCCCTTGGCGCTACGGCCTTGAGATTCCTCAATCTTATCCGCCGTTTCGCGCGCCGCCGCCGTGCAGCGTTGTGCCAAAGCACGCACCTCGTCGGCCACCACCGCAAAACCGGCTCCGGCCTCACCCGCGCGCGCCGCTTCGACTGCCGCGTTCAAGGCCAGAATATTGGTCTGGAACGCGATCTCATCGATCGTCTTTAAAATCGCGGCAATGTTATGCGAGGCCGTGCCTATCGCATCCATCGCCTGGCGAAGTTCTAAAACACCCGCCGAGCTCGATTCAGCGGCATCACAGGTCTTTTTCGAGAGCCCCCTCGCCTGCTCTGCACGATCGGCGTTGGATGCCGTAACACTCGAAATTTGTTCCAGTGCCGCAGAGCTGGTTTCCAATGCCGCCGCACTATGCGATGCACCCTGGGCAAGGGACTCGCTCATCGTTCGCAACCGGGTGACTGCATCGCGGATGCCCTCGGTCTCCCCTCCCAGCGAATTGGACAATTGCAAAACCGGCCGCACAACCTTGCGGCTGGCAATCACCCACGCAATGATACTGCCAAGCACAAGCGAGCACACAAACACCAATAAACTCAGGTTGCGGCGCTCGACCGAGTCTCTATGCAGTTCGTTCAGTTTGGTTATTAAATGGTCGGCTACTTGTTTATCAAAACCGGCAAG
>CANIWJ010000205.1 GCA_947471035.1 Verrucomicrobiota bacterium | reverse complement strand
CGCTGTTCAGCGCCGCCGCCATGAACTTTAAGAAGCTCCTGGGCTTCTTTTTGGCCTTTTTGCTCCGTCTGCTCTCCCCTCTCCTCCCGCCTCGCTTTATGGCCTGCCAGCCATGTCTCGCCTGAAATGGCGTTTTTCAGAACCGACTATCCAGCCTGCTTTCGTTTTCCGAGGCATAGCGAACTTAGATCCGGGGAAAGGGAGTCCACACCGCGCCGGCGCGGGAGCTGGCCACGGCAGTTTCGATAAACGCCATGCCTTCGACGCCGTCCTCGATGGTCGGGAAATCAAGGTCGGACGGCAGCGGCTGGCCGTCCAACGTGGCGCGCACCGCCCGGAATACCTCGCGGTAGATGTTACCAAAAGCCTCCAAGTAACCCTCGGGGTGTCCGGCGGGAATGCGGGTGACGGCGGCTGCGGCGGGGCCGACGTAGCCGTTGCCGCGACGCCAGATTTGGGTGGGCTGATCGGGGAATTTGAGCAGTAACTCGTTCGGCTGCTCTTGGTGCCACTCCAGGCCGCCCTTTTCTCCGTAAACGCGGATGTTGAGGGCGTTTTCCTCGCCGACCGAAATCTGCGAGCTATGCAGAACGCCCTTCGCCCCGCCTTCGTAGCGCACGAGGATGTTACCATCATCGTCCAGGGCACGGCCTTCGACGAAGGTGGTGAGATCGGCGCAGAGTTCAGTGATGCGCAGGCCGGTGATGTAGCGGGCGAGGTTTTCGGCGTGGGTGCCGATATCGCCGATGCAGCCGGCCGCGCCCGAACGGGCCGGATCCGTTCGCCAGCTCGCCTGTTTTTGGCCGGTGGCTTCGAGGTGAGTGGAAAGCCAGCCTTGCGGATACTCGACGACGACTTTGCGCAGGGTGCCGAGGCGGCCTTCGCGCACGAAGGCTCGGGCCTGTTTCACCATCGCGTTGCCGGTGTAGTTGTGGGTGAGGGCAAAGATCTTGTCGCTGCGGTGCACGAGGTCGCGCAAGGTGCGGGCTTGGGCGAGGTCGAGGGTGACGGGCTTGTCGCAGACGACGTGAAACCCGGCCTCGAGAAACGCTTGGGCCGGGCCGAAGTGCTGGTGGTTGGGCGTGACGATCACGACAAAGTCGAGCCGGTCGGCGGCGGGGCGGGCAGCCTCGGCGCGGGCCATCTCGGCGTAGGAGCCGTAAACGCGGGCCGGGTCGAGAAACAGGTCCGCGCCCGACGCGGCGGATTTCTCCGGATCGGCGGAGAAGGCGCCGGCGACGAGCTCGGCCTGTCCGTCCATTTGCGAGGCGATGCGGTGGACGGCGCCGATGAAGGCACCGCGACCACCGCCGATCATGCCATAACGAAGTTTGCGATTAAGGGACATGGGGGAGAAAATTACACAGAGGGCACGCGAGGATTCACAGCGAGCACGGAGGAGACATTGTGGGATTGGCTCTATGGCCTCTGTGTCATCTCTCGTGCCCTCTGTGTAACTGATTGATTATTGGGTTTTCTTGTCGAAGGCGGCGTCGAAGGCAACGGCGCTGGGGGAGAAATCGAGGCGGCGCACAAAAGCGGCCGATTCGGTGGCGCCGTGCACGCGATCCATACGGATGTCCTCCCACTCGACCGAGAGCGGGCCGTGGTAGCCGATGTCGTTGAGCGCCACGATCACGTCCTCGAAGCGGATGTCGCCCCTACCCACCGAGCGAAAATCCCACTGGCGGCGGGCGTCGCCGAAGGAGGTGTGGCCGCCGAACACGCCGACGGTACCGTCGCCGTGGCCCCACCACACGTCCTTCATGTGGGCGTGGAAAATGCGGTCGGGGAAGCTGCGAATGAATTTCACGTAATCGACGCCTTGATACCCGAGGTGGGACGGGTCGTAGTTGAAGCCGAAGCGGCGGTGGTTGTTCACGGCGGCCAGGGCGCGCTGGGACGAGGCGATGTCGAAGGCGATTTCGGTGGGGTGAACTTCGAGGGCGAAGTTTACGTTGACCGCATCAAAGGCGTTGAGGATGGGCGTCCAGCGTTTCGCGAAGTCGGCGAACCCGGCGTCGTAGTAGGCCTGAGAGGTGGGCGGGAAGGCGTAGAGGGCGTGCCAGATCGAGGAGCCGGTGAAGCCGTTGACCACCGGAGCGTGTGCCACGGCCGGGGCGAGCGAGGCGGGACGGGCGTCGAAAAAAGCGCGGGCGGCCTGACCGGTCGCGATCATGGTGGCGGCGGCGCGGCGGCGCACGCCCTCGGGGTCGCCATCGCCCCATACGGAGGGCGAGAGGATTGCTTGGTGGCGGGCGTCGATGGGATCGCACACGGCTTGGCCGACCAGGTGGCTGGAGAGGGCCACGCAGGTGAGGCCGTGGTCGGCGAGCAACTCCCAGCGCTGGCGGGCGTAAGCGGGCGAGGCGGCGGCGGCTTCGACGTCAAAGTGGTCGCCCCAGCAGGCGAGTTCGAGGCCGTCGTAGCCCATCTTTTTGGCGAGCGGAGCCAGTTCGGCCAAGGGGATATCGGCCCATTGGCCGGTGAATAAGGTGACGGAACGTTTCATGGGGAAGAAATTCTAGTTTCGGTGGTGGCTTGTCAGGAGTGAGTGGAATTGGCGTCGAGTTGAACCGGACGGTAGCCGCCCTTGGCGCGGAAAAACAGGAACAGGCCGATGTAGCCGACCAGCATCAGCGCGGGGAAAACCGCCATGTGGGCGAGGGCGTCGAACTGGCCGGCGAGTTGGGCGGCGGCGAGCTTGGCCTGAGCGGCTGGTTCGGCGAGCGCGGCGGCCTTGTCGGCCTGAATCGCCTGGTAGCCGCCGAGCAGGTAGGATTTTTCCACCAACACGGTCTTGGCGATAGCCGGTGCCTCGACAAGCAGGTGGGCGCTGGCGGTTTTTTCCTGGATGGCACCGATGTAGGGGAATCCCAGCACGCCGACGGCGATCATGCCGACGCCGCCCATGGCGTTGAGGGTGAGGGCGCCGCCGCGAGGCGATTGTTCGGACGCGACGCCGAGCATGGTGGGCCAAAAGAAGGTTTTACCCACGGCATAGAGGGTGGCCGCGCCGAAGATGGCGATGAGCGGGGCCTCGGCGCAGTGCGAGAGCAGGGTAAGGCCGATGATGGCCAGAACGGAGCTGCCCATGAGCAAACCAATGGGCGAGAAGCGGTGAATGATAGCGCCGGCGCAAAAACGCAGGGCCATCATGATCGCCGAGGTGTAAACCAGGACCCAGCCCGGATTGTGGCCGGAGGCGGCGAGCGGGTGCTCCATCAAACTGCTGATCCAGCCGTCGGTGCCGATTTCGGCGGTGGCGAGCGGCATCAT
>CANIWJ010000204.1 GCA_947471035.1 Verrucomicrobiota bacterium | reverse complement strand
CCGTAGCGGGACCCGGTTTGCGAACGGCGGGGTGCTGCGCCCCCGCCCTACATGGGCACAGGGTTGCGGCTAGAGTTTTACTTAAAATGCTCTTGCTTGCGTCCGATAGCCTAGCTGGTGAACCAGTAGGGGGAGGCGGGGAAGAGGTTCTTGGGAATCATGGCGTGCACGCCTTTGGTGCCATTAACCACCTGGGTGATTTCCAAATCCACCGCGTTACTGCAGAGCGACAAACCCTCGTTGAAAGACAAACCATGGTGTTGCCCCAGGAAGGCGATGGCTTCTTTGAGCGCGCCGCGCATGGCCATCACGAGTTCGGGGTCCAGGCCGTGCGTGATATGATGGGTGGCGGTTTCGGCACGAGGAGCGAGGAGCGCGGGTTTACCCTTGTGCACGATAAATTGGAAGGTGCCGGCCAGGCTGGTCTCAATGGCCGTGCCACTGACTTCGCCGTTACCCTGCACGGTGTGGCCATCGCCGGTTTGGAACAGGCCGCCTTTTGTTTGCACGGGGAGGTAAAGAGTGGAACCGATACCGAGGTGACGGTTATCGAGATTTCCGGCCAAGTTAAGATAGGGCGGAATCGAGCTCAGTTTGCCGCTGCCTGGCGCGGGGCATAGGCCCATGACGCCGAAAAAGGGTGCGAGGGGGATGCGGATTTTATCACTGAAAACCGCGAATTTCTTGGCGTCGTCGAACCAAATGACACTGGTCCAAGGCGTCTGCACGAGGTCTGGCAGACCACCGCCACCGGGGCGACCACTGTTCACGCCGAAGGGGGTGCGGGGCTCGATGGCGAGCACGCGGACTTCGAGGATATCGCCGGGTTCGGCTTCTTCGATGAAGATTGGGCCGTTCATCATGTGCCCGCGAACGCCGGAAGGTGGCACATTGCGGCGAATGGAAATCATTTCACGGACGGCGGCGTTATCCGTGGGTATTTTGTATTTCGTGACAAACTCGTCCAAGCCGGTGCGGGGCATGCCGGCCAGGTTTACGGTGTCGATTTTCACGACTTGTCCGGAGCGGCAGCGCAGAGCGGGCGGAGTCTCGGCGGCGAAGTAACCGTCGATCGCGGTGGCGTCGGTAACGGGTAGGAAGTGATCGGGGGCGGGCGCGACGAAGGTGGATTTGGCGGCGGGCGTGGCTTGCGCCTTTACCAAGCCGGGAAGAGTGGCGGTGGCGGCGAGCAAGGCGGAGGCTTCGAGGAAGGAGCGGCGAGTGGAGAGCATGGGTGTAGAGAGTTAAGTGAATGACGGGTTGTTTACTTTACCGGTCCGAAGTCCGGCGGCGGCATGCGGTGCTTGGTGGCGGCTTCATAGGCGGCGGCGACGGTGAGCATGAGGGGCTCGTCGTAGGGGCGACCCAGGATATCAATTCCGACAGGAAGTTTGGCGGGGATGGGCCCGACCAGTTTTGACTGAGGCTCGGTGTCACCGGGCTCGGCATTGGGGCCGGTGACTGGGATGCGTGGTTTGTCTGGATCGATGACGCGGTCGTAAACCTGGGTAGTGAAGCCGGCAGGCACGGTCATGTTGGGCATGCCTTGAGCGCCGATAAAGCTCCAGACCAGCGGGCGTCCGTTCTTGGTCGGCACGCGGGGCGAGCCTAGCTTGGGGGCGGGAATGTTGTTGGTCGGCGAGACGATCACATCAAGGTTCAGGTCGGCCATGGCGTTGAGCACTATGTATTGGACGGCGTAGCGCAGATGAACGCGGGCGTTGTTATCCACCTCGGTGTCGCGGTCCTTGCGTACCAGGTTGGCGCGGCGATCTCCGAAGCGCTCGTCCTTAAAGAAGACCGCCTGTTCGTAAAGGTCTTTGATGGTCTTGATTTTGGCGTCATTGCGCTCGCGCAGGTAGTAGCCCAGCATGTGTTTGCTTTGGCCGGTGGCCTGCACGGAGGGGAAGTCGCGAATGGTCAAGGTGGGCGGCACCTTGGACGCGTCCATGCTCATGTCCAAAACTGTGGCAGCACGGTCGGTGGTGGGTTTGCCGTCGGCGTCCACCGGGAAAAGCTCAGGAAACTTTTTAGCCATCGCGGGGCTGTAGAGGACGTAGAAGTTTTTGCGCACATAAGGAGTGAGCAGATCGCCCTCGCCTGGATCGACGAGGGTGGCGCCGAGCGCCTTTAAATCGGCGAGGGCTTTCTCGAAGAGGTCGAGCGCCTGGGTGTCTTCCTCGGTGAAAAGTTTACGGTGGGTGTATTCGCGGAGCACACCGATGCGTATGCCGTCGAGGCGTTTAGTGCCGGTGTAGGTGTGGTAAGGTTTGGGCGGCAAGCGGCGGGCGCTGGCGGACGTCATGGGGTCGAGAGGATCGAAGCCGGCGATCACATCGAGGATACGGGCGGCGTCGTCGACACTGCGGGCGATGGGGCCGGTGCGGGTGTTGATGCCGCCTTCGATCATGCCATGGCGGCTGACGAGTTCCTGGGTGGCGGCGATGCCGACCAGATTATTGTAGACGGCGGGGCCGCGGATGGAGGTGCCGCTTTCCTCGCCGATGGAGACGGTTACGAGATTGGCCGCGACTGCGGAACCGGAGCCTGAGGAAGAGCCCATGGGGCTGCGCTCGGTGTCATAGGGATTGTTGAAGGTGCCGCCCCAGGCGCTGCGGGGCACGCCGGACGCGTATTCACCCATTTGAGACTTGGCGAGGAGGATGGCACCGGCGGCGCGGAGGCGTTTAACAAAAGTGGCATCGGTCGGCGGGCGGTCGTTGGCGTAAGGCACGTCGGCACCGGCGGTGGTTCGCATGTCGGCGGTGTCGTACTGGTCTTTGATGGCCATGACGACGCCATGGAGCGGGCCGATGAGTTTGCCGGTTTTGGCGAAGTGGGCGTCCTGCGCGGCGGCGACCTCCAAGGCGTCGGGCATGGCAGGATTGGCGTCCACCGCATCGGTCAGGGAGCGCGCCATTTTCGCGGGAAAGCCCCATGCCTTGAGGGTGGCAGGACGGAGGTTTAGCGTGCCGAGGGCGTTGATCTGGCGGGCGTTGGGAATCGTCTCGATCACGCCCAGGATGCCGTCGGGCTCTTTGACGCCAGGTCCGTTGTAGACCTTGATTCGCTTGAGGTAGAGATTACCGAGTTCGGTGGACGTGAGCTTTTTTTCTAGAATCGCCTTTTGGATGGAGGCGATGGAAGCCTCCTCGACCTTGAACTCCGCTCGCGCAGGAAGTGAACCAAGTGACGTTAAGCCAATTATTAGGGAAAAAATTAGACTGCGGGTTTTAAGCATATTACGACTTAGCAATCTGCATGCCCATGGTCGTATGCGGGATGATCAGCCTAGCTTAGTTGAGAAGAATTCAAGCTTGGTAGGCTTATTATTCGATGGAATT
>CANIWJ010000203.1 GCA_947471035.1 Verrucomicrobiota bacterium | reverse complement strand
GTGCGCTCGAATTGGCCGAAGTTTTCCGCGTTGATGCGGAAGTAGGCCTGGAGCGGCATGGCGACCTTCACGCCCGGCGGGACGTAGATGAAGGAGCCGCCGGAGAACACGGCGGAGTTGAGGGCGGAGAACTTGTTGTCACCGGTCGGGATGACCTTGCCGAACCACTTGCGGAAAATCTCCGGGTGCTCGCGGAGGGCCTCGGTGGAGTTGCAGAAGATGACGCCCTGTTTGGCGACGATGTCCTTGACGTTGGAGTAGGCGGCTTCGCTGTCGAATTGGGCTTCGACGCCGGCGAGGAACTTGCGCTCCTGCTCGGGAATGCCGAGGCGCTCGAAGGTGCGTTTGATGTCGTCGGGCACCTCGTCCCAGGTGCGTTTGGGCTTCTGACCTTGCGAGAGGTAGTAACGGATTTTGTTAAAATCGATGTTCTCCAGGTCCTTGGTCGCCCAGTGGGTGGGCATGGGTTTATCGAGGAAGGTCTGGTAGGCCTTGAGGCGGAAATCTAGAATCCAAGAAGCCTCCTTTTTAACGTCGCTGATGTAGCGGATGACGCCCTCGTTGAGGCCGGAGCCGGCGTCGAATTCGTATTTCACGTCGTAGGTGAAATCGCCGACGGACTGGTCGATGCCGACGGTGGGGTTTTCCACGGCGGTGGCGGTGTCGGCCGTTTCGGTGTCGGGCGCGGCGAGGGTGTCGAAGGGAGGCTTCATGGAGACGGCGGGTTAGGCGGTGGCGGTAGCGGCGGAAGCGGAGGCGGCGAGCTCCTGTTTCACCCAATCGTAGCCCTTGGATTCGAGTTCGAGGGCGAGGGATTTGTCGCCGGATTTGACGATGCGGCCGTCATACATGACGTGCACGAAGTCGGGCACGATGTAGTCGAGTAGTCGCTGATAGTGGGTGATGAGGAGGACGCCGAGCTTGTCGCCGCGCATCAGATTGACGCCTTCGGCGACAATGCGGAGGGCGTCGATGTCGAGGCCGGAGTCGGTCTCGTCCATGAGGGAGAAGGTGGGCTCCAGCATGGCCATCTGGAGGATTTCGCAGCGTTTCTTTTCGCCGCCGGAAAAGCCCTCGTTGACCGAGCGGGAGGTGAACTTCCGGTCGATCTTGAGCAGGTCCATCTTGGCGTACAGACGCTTGTAGTAGGCGGTGGCGTCGAGCTCCTCGCCCTCGGCGAGGCGGGCCTGGACGGCGGCGCGGACGAAGTTGGCGATGGAGACGCCGGGGATCTCGCTGGGGTACTGGAAGGCGAGGAAGAGGCCGGCGCGGGCGCGTTCGTCAGGCTCCATTTCGAGGATGGATTTGCCGTCGAGGATGACGTCGCCGGAGGTGATGACGTAGTCGGGGTGGCCGGCGATGGCCTTGGAGAGGGTGGATTTGCCGGTGCCGTTGGGCCCCATGATGGCGTGCACCTCGCCGGTGCGGATCGTCAGGTTAAGACCTTTGACGATGGGCTTGTCGGGAGTCGCGGCGAGAGCGACGAAGAGATCGCGGATTTCGAGGGATGGCATGGGTTGGAAATGGAGCGGTGGTGAAAGGTGAGTAGCGAGTAGGCGGGAAATGCGGGCTCAGGCAGCGGGTGATTGGCCGTGGAAGGTGATTTCGACGGTTTTGGCCGCGTAGCCGGGGGGGAGAACCGAGCGGATGCGTTCGATGACGTCGGGGGGGAGGTCAAGATCGTAGGTTGCGCCGGTTTTTTCGTCGTGGAAGTGGGCGTGGGGCTGAAGGTTGGCGCAGTAGCGGGAGGGGCCGCGTTCGAAGTTAACCTGACGCACGAGGTCGCACTGCACGAGGGTTTCGAGGCAGTTGTAAACAGTGGCTAGAGAGATGGAGGGCATCTCGGGGCGAACGCGTCCGTAAACTTCGTCGGCGGTGGGGTGATCGCGCTTTTCGAGCAAGGCGCGATAAACCACCTCGCGTTGCGGGGTATTGCGCAACCCGCTGCGCGTGAGGCGTTCAGCGAGGTTGGCGGGATGGTCTGTGGTGTCGTTGCGCATGGCGTGAGGGCCGGTTGCTTGGAGGAGTGTGGCGCAGAGAATGAGAATCATTCTAATCTGCAAGTGCGAATTGGAATTATTATTGATAAGGTGTGCGGTATTTGAGCCGCCGACGGACGGTTCGGGTTAGGTCGCGTCTGGGTTTAATCTCCGCCCGTCACCGCAGGCCCTGCGGGGAAAGCACGGAGCACGGCTGGGCCGGCGTTGCGAGAAGCGGTATGGCCCGCTGGGCCACCTCCGCCTCTCGCGCCTTGGCCGAGCAGCACTCCACGCTCCCGCCGGACTGAGTTTAAATCCAGACACGCCCTAAACCGATGGCTGACGATTGGACAGGTCCGCTCCGGTTAAGATAATTGGTTTTCGCGTTTAAGTGTTTCGCGGGTGTGTCGAATTACTCCCGCGATGAGTCTTACCTCTACTCTTGACCGCGAGGCGATCATCGCCGCCTCCGCTTCCCTCCCTGCCGCGCCGCAAATCATGGCGCGTTTGTATAAGCTGCTTTTGGATTTTAACGCCGGGCTGCGTTCCATCGCCGATCTACTAAAGCGCGATCCCGCCCTGACTGCGCGCGTCATTCGTATTTCCAACAGTCCGGCCTATGGTGCCGGAGGAGTGGGAACGATCGAGGACGCCCTGCAACGCGTCGGCTTCAGCGAGGTTTATCGCCTTGTGGGGTCAGCCTCGAACTCAAGCATCGGCGAAAAGGGGCTAAGTTGTTACGGGTTTTCTGCTGACGACTATCGACGTCACAATTTATTCAGTGCCCTGGTCGCAGAGCAATTGGCGATCATTACCAAGATGGATGCGCGGGCGGCTTACACGGCCGGCTTGTTGCGCGGCATCGGTCAACTGCTGCTGGATGGGGTGGGGCGTAAAAGCCTGGCCCCTTCCGAGGGTTTCGTGCAATGCGGGGCCGGCCGCGCGGTGGAGTGGGAGCGTCGTTTCTTCGGAGTAACGCATTACGAAGTGGCGGGCATTCTGCTGACCGAGTGGGGCTTCCCCGAGGAAATCGTCGAGGCGGTGCGCCATGCCCATAGCGAGGCGGGCGAGATCTCCCGGCTCGGCAAGCTTATCGACATCACCGACAACATCGTTCGGATCGCCGGTTTTGGGCTCTCTGCGGACGAAGCTGAGTGGGGGGTGCCGCAGGAGAAAATGGAAGCCCTTGGCCTCAAACACGACGCTATCGAGCGGGTGCAAAGCGAGGCGCTGGCCAAGCTCACCGCGCTGGAAAGCGCGCAGAAGTAGTTTTTGAAACGAAACTTTTGCCGTCGTTCGCGGCGACAGGGTTGCGCCATGGCGATTCGTCGCCATGGCTTTGTTGTGTATGAAAATCGTTTTGACCGGTTGCACCAAAGG
>CANIWJ010000202.1 GCA_947471035.1 Verrucomicrobiota bacterium | reverse complement strand
CTTCATCACGCCGCCGGGTGTGAGCTGCTTGCCGTTTACCGCCACGCAGTCGCCCTTAACGAAGTCGAGTTCCACATATTCGGGCTTGTCCGGGGCATCCTCGGGAGCGACGGAGAGTTTGAACATAGCCTTGTTCTCCTTGGTCGTAGGATCGAACCACGGGTCCTCAAGAATGCCCGCTTCGTAGGAGATATGCAGAAGATTACGATCCATCGAGTAAGGCTTCTTAAGCGAGGCCTCGACCGGGATTTTGTGTTTAGAACAGTAGGCGATCATCTCGGCGCGACCGGGGAAAAGCTCGCGGTAGGCTTCCATTTTCCATGGAGCGATGATGGTCAATTCCGGCGCCAGCGCCATGTAGGTGAGCTCGAAACGGCATTGGTCATTGCCCTTGCCGGTGGCGCCGTGGGCGACGGTATCGGCCTTTTCCTTCTTGGCGATGTCCACCTGGGCCTTGGCGATGAGCGGGCGGGCGATCGAGGTGCCGAGGTAATACTGGCCCTCGTAAATCGCATTGGCGCGGATCATCGGATAGATGTAGTTCGCGGCGAATTCCTCGACCAAATCGAGGGTGTAGTGCTTGGTGGCGCCGGTGGCCTTGGCCTTCTTGTCGAGGCCCTTCAGCTCTTCTTCTTGGCCGACGTCGGCTGCGAAGGTGACTATCTCCGCATCATAAGTCTCTTTGAGCCATTTGACGATGACGGAGGTGTCGAGACCACCGGAGTAAGCGAGGACGATTTTCATAGGGGGAAAAGGATTAAAAATTACGAGCCGCCCTTGGCGGATGCGAGCTTGGCCATGATGGCTTTTTGGACGTGAAGTCGATTCTCCGCCTGGTCAAAAATGATCGAACGCGGGTTATCGAGCACGGCTTGCTGCACTTCCTCGCCGGCGTGGGCGGGCAGACAGTGCATGAATAGCGCGTCTGGCTTGGCTGCGGCGAATAAGTCCGCCGTTACGCTGTAAGGATGCATCAGCGCCAAGCGCTGCCTGGTTTCCTCTTCCTTGCCCATGCTCACCCAGACGTCGGTGTAAACCACGTCGGCATCCTTCACTGCCTCGTAAGGATCGGCGGTAAACGTGTAGCCGCCGCCGAAACCCTCCTTGGCCAGAAAGGCGTTAAACTCGGCCGAGGGCGTGAAACCCTCAGGCCCGGCTAAACTGATTTTCATGCCGAAAAGATTGGCGCCAAGCACCCAGGAGTTGGCCATGTTGCAGGCCGTGTCGCCGAGGAACGCGATCTTGCGCCCCTTGAGCGACCCAAACAGATCGCCGCCCGGCGCGGCCCAACGCTCGGCCATGGTAAAGGCGTCAGTATAAATCTGGCAGGGGTGCAGAAAATCCGTGAGGGCGTTGATCACCGGGATAGAACCAGCGGCAGCCAGCCGTTCGACTTCTGAGTGCTCGTAAGTGCGCACAATCAAGCCATGCACGAAGCGAGAAAGCACCTTGGCGGTGTCTTCGATCGACTCCCCGCGTCCGAGCTGAATGTCGTTTTTGTTTAAAAACAGCGGGTTGCCACCGAGCTCATGGATCCCGACCTCGAACGAAACACGTGTGCGGGTGGAGGATTTGGAGAAAATCATCGCCCAGGTCTGCTGTGCGAGCACAGGGGTTACGAGATGGCCCCGCTGGGCCTTAAGCTCGCGGGCGAGGGTAAAAACTTCCGCTGCCTGAGCTGGCGTGAAGTCGGTCTCTTTCAAAAAGTGCTTCATGTCTTTCGAGTGAAGCGAATCTGCATAAACCGCGCCGACACCCTCGGGCGAGGGTAAACTAAACATTGGCGCGAAAACGTCACATCGCACGCTAATGGTAAGCGTCGAACCAAGAGTTCCAGCTTATGCTGCACGGGATGCGAATACCTGCCGCAGAATAGCAACCGCTTCCGCCAACTGCGCCTCGCTGGCAACCAAGGGGGGCAGCAGTCGGATAACGTTTCCACCGGCCAGCGGGCAAAGCAGCCCGGCCTCGCGCAGGGCGGCAATATAGGGCGCGGGGTCGCTGGTAAGCTGCAAACCAACCATGAAACCCAGACCGCGTATTCCCGTGCATTGCCCGGGAAACTCAGCCGCCAGCCCGGCAAGAGCCGCATGCCACGGACCACTCACCCTCAGGACATGTTCGCACAAACCCTCATCGGCGATGATATCAAGGGTCGCCAACGCGGCGGCGCACGCCAGCGGAGTGCCGCCAAAGGTCGTACCATGCATGCCCGGCTGGAAAAGATCGGCCGCGCCTTCACCGATCCAAATCGCGCCAATCGGGAAGCCGCCGCCCAGCCCTTTGGCCATGCCAATGGCATCGGGCCGCACACCGGCGTGATCGAATGCGAAAAACTTCCCCGTGCGACCGATGCCGCACTGCACTTCATCAAGCATCAGCAGCAAATTGTGCCGGTTACAGAGCAGGCGAAGCCCGAGCAGAAATTCAGGCGTGGCGGGATTCACGCCGCCCTCGCCCTGGATGGATTCGACGAAGATTGCCGCCGTCTGCTCGTCGATCAAAGCCTCGAACGAAGCCAGATTGTTCAATTCGCCAAAGGCGAAGCCGGACAGCAGCGGACGAAACCCTTTTTGGATTTTCTCCTGCGGCGTCGCGCTCATACCCCCAAAAGTGCGTCCATGAAAGGCCGACTTCGCGCAGATGACTTTGAAGCACTTTCCCTCTTCGCCAGATTTCCGGATACCGTGCAGTCGGGCGAGTTTGAGCAGGCCCTCGTTCGCCTCCGCGCCGGAATTGCAAAAAAACACCCGTCCCGGGCCCGCATGCGCCACCAGCCGCTTGGCCAATTCACCCTGAAGCGGATTGCGATACAGGTTGCTCACGTGCACCAGTGTGGCGGCCTGGGTGGCCACCGCCTTGACCCAGCGCGGGTGACAATGACCGACCGCGTTCACCGCGATGCCCGAGGCAAAATCGAGATAACCCTTGCCGGCGTCGTCCCACACGCGGCAACCCTCACCACGCGCCAGCGTGATGGCCGGACGGCCATAGTTGCGCAATACATAGGTGTCGTAGGCGGCTTCAGCCGCAGTCTGCACGATCTGGGATTGGCTCATCGCTTAAAATGATAAGCTGAAATTAATCCTGAACGATTTCCGTGCCGATGCCCTTGTCGGTAAAAATCTCCAGCAAGAGCGAATGGGGCAGACGACCATCGATAAAGTGGACGCGTTGCACTCCCTCCTGGAGGGCGCGCACGGCACTCATGACCTTGGGCCGCATGCCCTTGTCGATCACACCCCGGCGCTTCAGTTCATCCACTTGAGAAACCTTGAGCGTGGAGATCAACGTATCGGCATCGGGCGGGTTGGCCAGCAGGCCTGGCACGTCGCTCATGTAAACGAGACGCCGGGCCCGCAG
>CANIWJ010000201.1 GCA_947471035.1 Verrucomicrobiota bacterium | reverse complement strand
GCTGTGCTCGCGCCTGCGCAGCAACGCGCCGCCCTCTCCTGGCTCGCGCCCGAGGACCGGCTGGCCGCCGAGCTTGAGTCCGTGCCCACCGTCTCGCCCCTGAGTGGCGTGCCCTTCGCGGCCAAAGATCTCTTCGACGCCGCCGGACTGCCTACCTTCGCAGGCTCTACTTTTTTACCCGAGGTCCGGCATCAGCCCGGCGGACTAGCGCCGGCGGACGGGAGCTTCATTGCCGCCACGCGCGCCGCCGGAGCCGCGCTTGCGGCCAAGGCGCACATGCACGAGTTCGCTTACGGCATCACCGGGGAGAATCCGCATTACGGTGATTGCGAGATTCCCGGGCACCCCGGCCGCACCACCGGCGGTTCTTCGTCCGGCTCCGCTCTCTTGGTCCGAGCCGGGGTCGTTCCCTTCGCCCTCGGCACTGACACGGGTGGTAGCATACGGGTACCTGCGGCCTTTTGCGGGCTCTACGGTTTTAGGATGACCGCGCGCCATCCCTGGATCGCCGACGGCTACCCACTGGCCGAGAGTCTCGATACGCCGGGTTTTTTCACCCGCAACGCCGCCGATCTGCGCTCCGTCCTTGACGCCCTGATACCCGAAAACGCGAGCTCCCCGCTCCCGTCTCCAAGCGCCAAACTCAAGGGTGCTTACCTCGTGTTACCCGGCTTGGAAGCCAGCGTTGAGAGGGCCTTTCTCGCCGCCGCTGTGCGTCTGGCGCCCGCATTGCCCGCCGGCATCGCCGCCGAGTTGTTGCCCTTGTTTGCTCCCGCCGCCGAGCTGTATGCCATTTTGGGCGGGGCCGAGACCTGGCAGATCCACGCGCCGTTTTATGATCGTTATCGCGACCGTTACGACCCCAACGTTCGCGCCCGTATCGACCGCGCGAGAACGATCACTGCCGCCGATATCACCCGCGCCCAAGCCAACCGCGACGCCATCACCGCCGCGTGGTCGGCTTTATTCCGCGACTACGATTTCATCGTGTTGCCGTCCTCGCCCTGCGCGGCCGTGACCAAGGCCGAATGCACCCTGGAAATGCGTTCGCGCATCCTCGGCCTCACGGTGCCCGCCAGCATGGGCAGTCTGCCGGTGCTGGCCCTGCCCGTGCCGCTGCCGGATACCGGCGGGTTGACCACCGGCTTGCAGATCGTAGTCCCCTCGATCCACAGCCCGGCCATTCGAGCGGTGCTTGAGGCCTACTTTTAGGAAACCGGATGACTCCAGGGACCGGGCGGGCCCGGAGCGGGGATCGGAATTTTGGCGAAAGCAAACCTGCGCGGATTTAAGAGGCGGACATTGGGTCGGGCCAGCCTGGAAGCGATTCGCTCGCTGGCTTCTTTCAGCGTGAGTGGACTATCGAACACTTTTCCGTGGGTGGACAGGCGCAGGAAGGCAAAGACCACGACCGGGCAAAGGCCGACCGGCTCGACGCCGGAAAGCAGTGCGGCCCACCAATCTGAAGAGGCTTGGTGGAAGGGGCTCGTGGAGTCGTAGGCGTAGAGCAGTAGGTTGACCTCGTGGACGATCATTTCCTTAGCGCTTTGCGGAGTTTGCCGGTGGTTACGGCAAAGGCCTCGGCTTCGAGGTCATCAGCAAGGTCGTGTAACCGAGATGAATCCACGCCGGTGCGCAGACCCATGGGGCGAGCCTTGACGACAAACGGCGCGACGGCGACGGAGGGAGCGAGGTGTGCGAGGCCGCGTCGCAGACCGTCGTTGAGCGCCGCTTTGAAGCTCTGCTGCGAGCCGCGGGTAGCGAGGCGAAGCAGTTGTTCGACGTCGGGGTCGAGGGTGACGGTGGTTCTCATGAAGGCATCATGATGCTTGAGATACTTGCGGTAGAGATGCGCACGGGAGCTGACAGGAAATTGGATTTTTTCCGGGGATCGAACCGTGAGGGTTATATCATCAACCATCCCTTGGTTTGGTTATCCGGCGACCGCACTGGCGCTAAGACGTAAACGTGCCAGCGGCGTGAGTAAATGCTCTGCGAGATGGGACACGACCGGTACGACCAAACCATCTCCAAGAAGATGGTAGGCGTCATTGTAACTGCTCGGCAGCCGGTATTTATCCGGCAGCCCCATTAATCGCGCTGCCTCGCGTGGGGTGATCAATCGGGAACGGACTGACTGGCCTTCGACAATCAGAACCGTCTGTCGGCTGGAGCCGCCTCCGGGCGTGCGCAGGCAACCCGCCGTGTCGTCAAATCGGACTTCGGCACGTTGCTCGCCGTTTCTTGTGCGGCGATACAGGGCACCGACGGCGAGCTGGCCGGTTTGTTGAGCAGCCTCGATTTTGCGAAGGTTCACCGGAGACATCATGGCGAGGAGTTTTTTGGTTTCGCTCGGTGTATGCCATTCGACGCCAACTGGCTTTGGTTCGATCAAGTCGGCAAGTACAGAGGTGCGTTGCGGTGGCAGTGGCAGTTTCCACCAGTGCCAGCGTTTACGAATCGCGGCAGGGGCTTGGTCAAAAACTTCTTCCAAGGCTTCGGTGTGAAATGGTTTCTGCGGGCAGGAAGCAGTGGAACCCGGAAGAAGTGGCCCATCTGATCGCACTGCCACGATGAAGAGACGCGGGCGGGACTGCGGCAGAAAGAGCGCAGCGTCGATCACCAACGGACCGAAGTCATAACCAGCGTCGGCTAAGGCCTGTAGAATCGAGATGAAGTCGCGCCCCCCCTCCGAGGTGATGGCTCCGGCGACATTTTCTAAGACAATGATTTCTGGTGCTCTTGCTTCACGTGAAAGGCCCTTCATGAGTTTCCAGAATCCCCAAAAAGTTCCGGATCGTTCTCCGGCCAGGCCAGCTCCGTTGCCTGCCACAGAAAGATCTTGGCAGGGGAAGGAGGCCCACGCCAGCAATGCCTGGCCGGGTAGCTCCGTCTTATCAACCTGCTGAACGTCGCGAATTAACAATTCATCGTCGCCCCAGTTGATTGCGTAGGCTTTGCCTTTTTTCTCGTCGATATCGTTCGCGAACAGGCAACGCCATTGGTGTCCAAGCCCCATGCGCGCCATTCCTCCTCCTGCAAAAAATTCGTAGTAGGTGAGCAGGTCATGCGACGGGCCTGCGAAATAGGGCGCTTGTTCTTCGCGAAGGAGTTTTTCGCAGATAGCAGAAGTTATCCATTTGTTGCGCGAGCCAGCTTGGCTCGCTTGATCGAGGTGACGGTCTATTTTCCGAACAACATCTTCTGAAATACGAAGGCTGGTGCGACTTCGGTAACTGCTCGGTGTGATCTTGCCCATAAAACGAATCAGGTGAACCTATGGCGCCATAGCAAGTACCAGAACAAAAGTGGCGCCACTTTTACAAACAGGTCTAAATTCTACGTTTTGACCTTCAGCTATCG
>CANIWJ010000200.1 GCA_947471035.1 Verrucomicrobiota bacterium | reverse complement strand
TATTGGCGAAAACGTCGACCGTGCGGCCGCACTTTTCGAGGCTATCAACGATGAAAATCCGGGCCATGCGCTGCTCGGTGGCGTCCGCGCTGTAGGCGCCGGTGAGGGCGAGTTCGAGGGTGAAGCGGTGCCATTCGCGCCAGAGCGCCTGGTCGGCGGCATCGGGCGAGGCGTAGAGGGCGCGGCCCATTTCGTAAGTGTAGCGGCCGCTGGTTTTGATCTCCAGGCGGGAGCCGGTGACTTCGCCCATGATGCGGTAGTTCTCGGCCGATTTGCCGGAGCCGGAGTGGAAGCCGATACTGGAGCCGAAAGCGCGGCACACCGTCCACTGGCGTTCGATGAGGACACGCAGGGCGGCGTTGTCCGGGTAGGGCATGTTTTTCTGAAAGCCGAAGGCCGGCGCGACGAAATGGATTTTCATGCCAAGGGCTTCGCAGAGGGCGAGCATGATGGCGGTGGTCTCCGGAGTGGTGAGGCCCGGCAGTTCGTCGATCGAGAGTTCGCGCAAGTAGGTTCGGCCGACTTCGGTGGTGAAGGCGGCGGCGCGGGCGGCGGAGTAGAGATCGTCGCGGCGCTTCATCTTCTCCAATGAGGGCCAGACTTTTTCGAGGAGTTCGCGGAAGGCGGCTTCGTCGAGCCGCAGGCCGAGGCTGTTGACGCGGGTGCGGACTGTTTCCACGAGGGCGTGGTCGAGTTCGGAGAAGTTTGCGCGCGTGCCGGCGGCGAGTTCGGGCGAGAGGTCGAAGGTGATGTAGCTGGCCAGCAGACAGCCACGCACAAGGGCGTCTTCACGGATGTCGAATTTGCCGCCGATGGGCTGGTGGTCGGCGTTGAAGCTCCAGGCGATGCGGCGGCGATGGAAGCCGTGGCGGAGCTTGGCGAGCACGCAGCCGTGGCTCATGCCTTCGACACTTTGGCCCTGGTGACCCTCGGGAACGTTAGAACCGATGAAGGGGAACGGCACGGAGTCGAGGCGGTTGTCCAGCATGGCGTTCACGTCGTAAACGAGCTCGCGGGGAATCGAATTCTGGTTGGCGGTGACACCGAGGCCGAGCGCGCCCATGGTCCAGTCCACGGCGGGCCAGTGCAGGGCGGTGAAGCGCGCACCGATGCCGAGCGTGCCGCGTCCGAGGTTTTGCCCGGCGGTGGGAAAAATGGTGCTCTCCGGATCGTGCGACTGGATGAGATTCTTCAGTTGAAGGAGGTTCGCGAAGGTGGCGGGAAATACGGCCTCGCTGGCGCCACTGGCGACGCCGTCGGAAAGGACGGTGGCGGCGATGATCCCGGCGGAAGCGAGGAGGTGCCAGGCACAGTCGCCGGTCGCAGGGTCTTCAAGGAGGGTCCAGCGGCCGGCAGCGGTGGCGAACGTGCTCTTCTCCCAAGTGATCAACGCGGCCTTTTCGAGGCACTTGGTGCGCAGGGCAGGCCAATCGAGACAGAAGTCGGGACTGACGCAGGGATTGGTCGCGATGCGCAGATCGGACGAGAGAAGGAAACGGTTGATGGGGGACATGGGAAAATGGAGGGGAGGGAACTAAATCGGGGACGGTTAAAGACGGTAAAAACGGATGGCATTTCCGCCAAAGACGGCGGCGCGCTCCTGTTCTGACAACGTTCGCAGGGCCTGTTCGACGATGTGCTTCCAGCGGCCATAGCCGACGCCGGCCAAGCACACCGGCCAGTCCGTGCCGAAAAGCAGACGAGCGGGACCGAAGGCGTCGATCACGACATCGAAATAAGGTAGGAGCTGGGCGGGCGTCCAAGTCGCAACGTCGGCCTCGGTGACCATGCCGGAAAGTTTGCACGCGACGTTGGGGCGGCGGGCGAGTTCGCGGATGTTTTTCGCCCACGGCTCCAGCTCGCCGGTGGCGATGCGGGGCTTGGCGATGTGATCGAGGACGAAGACCTGCTCGGGATGACGATCCACAAACGCGATGGTGTTGGGCAGGTGCCGCTCGAGGATGAGAATGTCGTAGGTGAGACCGCGACGCGTGAGCGCGGAGATGCCGCGATTAAAATCCTCGCGCAACATGTAGGCGTCGTCGGCCTCGGCCTGGAGCACGTGGCGCAGCGAACGAAGCTTCGGGTTGGCGGCGTAGTTATCCAGGTGGGTCTCGACGGCGGGATCGATGAGCGGGAGCCAGCCGACCACGCCGCGGATAAAAGCATGCTGCGCGGCGAAACCGAGCAGCCAGTCGGTCTCAAGGAAGGACTGGCGGGCCTGAACCGATACGACTCCATCAACACCTGCGGCGGCGATTTCCTTTTGCAGATCGGAGGGCAGGAAATCGCGGCGGATCATGCTCCACTCGGGCGGAATCCAGCCGTAGTCGGCCTCGGTGAAATTCCAAAAGTGATGGTGAGAATCGATGACGGGCATGGGGATGGTTCCTAGTTGCCAGCAGCCAGTTGCCAGCGGCTAGACCTCGACGTGAATCTTGGTGATCGCTCCGGGATTGGCGGACCAGTCGGCGAGGGCCTGACCGGCCTCGGCGAAAGGCACGGTGCGCGTGACGGTGTCCTCAATGGGGTAACGGCCGGACGCGAGCATGGCGACGACGTCGCGGAAATCTTCCGGCGTGGAGTTTCGCGAGCCCAGGATATCGAGTTCCTTCATCACAAAATATTTCGTCTCGTAGGAAACCGGCGCCTTGGCGTAACCGATGTAAACCACACGACCGGCGAAACAAACCTCGTCCACCGCCGCGACGAACGTGGCGGGGTTGCCCACCGCCTCGATTGCGACGTCGGGGCCGTGGCCGTCAGTGAGGGCGAGCAGGCGCTCGTGAAGATTCTCCGTGCGTGAGTTGATGACGTGGGAAGCGCCGGCTTTTTTGGCGACGGCGAGTTTCGAGTCCTCGATATCGACGGCGATCACGTTGGCACCGCGGTGCAGGCCGGCGGCCGAGATGGCGCCGAGACCGATCATGCCGCAGCCGAAGACGAGCACGGTATCACTCGCAGCGACTCGGCCGCGCGAGACGGCGTGGAAGCCGACCGCCAGCGGCTCGACCAGCGCGAGTTCCCGGAGGCCGAGACCGGCGGAGGGGACGAGTTTTTCCCACTTGGCGACGATGAGATCGGTGAAGGCGCCATCCTGTTGCACGCCGAGCGTCTGGTTATGGCGGCAGGCGTTGAAACGTTTTTGGCGGCATGAGCTGCATTTGCCGCAGGTCGTGTAAGGCATGACGGTGACGGCCTGGCCGACGGCGAACTCCGCCGGCACGTCGGGCGTGACCGCCTCGATGACGGCGGCGATCTCGTGGCCGGGGATGCGCGGATACGTCACAAGCGGATTTCCGCCGCGGAACGTGGCAAGGTCCGAGCCGCAGAAACCGAGACGACGGATGCGGAGAAGTACTTCGCCGCGG
>CANIWJ010000199.1 GCA_947471035.1 Verrucomicrobiota bacterium | reverse complement strand
GCCTCAGGTGCAACGTCCGCGGCAAACGCCACCTCAACCGCCGCCGCCGCGCCTCGCGCGGATATCTTGTCGCGTCTCGTAAAATTCGAGACCGAACAGGTCGTCGGCCAAAACGTCTCCAATCCGCAGGCCACGCGCACGGTCGGCGGCTGGGCGGTGCAGTTCCTCCTCTTCGCGGTGAGTTCATCCGCCGTAGGCCTGTTTCGCGAGAAGGAGCAAGGCCTCTTCCAGCGCCTGCTCGCCGCGCCAGTCAGCCGCGCCGACATCCTCTGGAGCAAGTTTCTCTACGGCGTCGTGCTCGGGCTGGTGCAACTCGTCACGCTCTTTTTCGCGGGCAGTCTGCTATTCGGCATCGACGTCACCAGTCACCTCGGCGGCCTCGTGCTCGTGAGCCTCGCGGCGGCGGGCGCCTGCACAGCTTTCGGCATGTTGCTGGCCGCGATCTCGCCCACGCCCGACTCGGCGCGCGGCATCGCGACGTTTGTCATCCTCGTGATGAGCGCGATCGGCGGGGCGTGGTTTCCCACGAGCATCATGCCGGAGTTCATCCAGCAGCTCAGCAAACTCACGCTCGTTTACTGGTCGATTGAAGGCTTCATCCAAGTGCTCTGGGCCGGTGCGAGCCTGCGCGAACTGCTCCCGACCTTGGGCGTGCTCATCAGCATCACCGGTGTCGTGATGAGCATCGCCGTCTGGCGCTTCAACCGCGGCAAACTCTTCGGCTGAGCCCCGCCTCCGATCCTACCCCGCCCGATCACGTAGCCCCGAGCGCGAACAAGTGACTCGCTTGATTCCGTTAGGATTCCACATAACGCCTAAGAAACCAGCTGTCATCGGCTTGACCCTGTTTCTTACGGTCGCGGCCATAATCCGATATTAGGGCGGGGCTGAAAAATGACTTCGCGAGCGTCGGCGGGCTAATCGGATCGGCAGATCGAAACCGGCGCGAATTTGTTGCCTTTGTAGATCGGAGCTGGGTGCGGGCAAGTCGGGGTTTGCACCGAGCGGGAAGGCTGGTGTGGATTCAGAGGATGAAAGTTCATTGGTTTCAGCATGTCGAATTCGAGGGTCTGGGTTTGATCGATCCGTGGCTGCGGGCGCGTGGGCATGAGGTGACGGTGACTCGCTGGTGGGCTGGCGAGACGGCGGGGGCGGACGCGGCGGCGGCGGAGTGGTTGATCGTGATGGGCGGGCCGATGAATATCTACCAACACCGTGATTATCCGTGGTTGGTGAATGAAAAGGCGGCGATCGCGGCGGCGGTGGATCGTGGGGTGCGGGTGCTCGGAGTATGCCTGGGCGCGCAGTTGATCGCGGACGTGCTGGGCGGAAAGGTGATGCAGAACCCGGAGCGCGAAATCGGCTGGTGGCCGGTGCGGGCGGTGGCGGCGACCGGAACGGGGACCTCGCGTTATGCGTTTCCCGCCGAGGTGACAGTGCTGCATTGGCACGGGGACACGTTTACTTTGCCGCCGGGGGCGGTGCGACTGGCGGAGAGCGAAGGCTGCGCGCAGCAGGCTTTTGCGTGGGGTGAGCGGGTGTTGGCGCTGCAATTTCATCTGGAGATGGGTGGCTCGGCGGTGGCGGACATCTCGTCGGCTTGCGCGGACGAACTCGCAGCGGGCGGGCGCTGGGTGCAGGCGGCGGGCGAGATCACGGAGGGCGCCTATGCCCATGCGCAGGCCGCGAGCGGGCTGCTGGCGAAGTTGCTCGCGGCGCAGGAGCGTGCTTGAGAATTTCTCGGCGAGTTGCGCTCGCGGTTTAATCGTTGTTGTCCCCGTTGGTGTGGGCTCTGCATAAACGGAATCCCTTTTTATCAACGTGTCCGCCACCACGCCCCTCCACTACCAGACTGTTGCCGAACTCTCCGCCGCACTTGCGAGCGGCCAACTCACCTCCGTCGCTCTCACCGAAGCGGTGATCGCCCGTGCGCTGGCGGTGGAAGATCGGGTGCAGGCGTTTAATTCCTACGATGCCGCCGATGCGCTCGCGCAGGCGAGGGCGTCGGACGCGCGTCGTGCCGCCGGGCAGGTGCTCGGGCCGCTGGATGGCATACCGATTGGCTTAAAAGATGTGATCGCGGTGCGTGATCAGCCCTTGACCGCGTCGTCGAAGATTTTGGCCAACTTCATCAGCCCTTACGATGCCACGGTGACGGCCAAACTGCGCGCGGCGGGCGTGGTGCTGTGGGGGCGCTTGAACATGGATGAGTTCGCGATGGGCTCTTCGACGGAAAACTCCGCAACCAAGGCGACGGCGAACCCCTACGATCTTTCGCGCATCCCCGGCGGTTCGTCGGGTGGCAGTGCGGCGGCACTGGCGGCGGGGCAGGCTCCGGCGACGCTGGGTTCGGACACGGGTGGGTCGATCCGCCAACCGGCGGCCTTGTGCGGCGTGGTCGGTTTGAAGCCGACCTACGGGCTGATTTCGCGTTATGGGCTGATCGCTTACGCATCGTCGCTGGATCAGATCGGGCCTTTTGGGCGAACGGTGGAGGACGTCGCGATGGTATTACAGGCGATTGCAGGTCACGATGAGCGCGACTCGACCTCGTTCAACGCGGTGATCCCCGACTACCGCGCCGCACTCACTGCGCCGCGCGAGCGGCCGTGGCGCATCGGCATACCCAAGGAGTATTTTGGCGCTGGGCTGGACCCCGAGGTGTCGGCGGCGGTGCAGGCGGCAATCGCGTTTTACCAGTCTCGCGGGGCGGAGATTCGCGAAGTGTCGCTGCCGCATACCGAGTATGCGTTGGCGGCGTACTACATTATCGCTACGGCCGAGGCCTCGTCGAATCTGGCACGGTTTGACGGCGTGCGCTACGGACACCGCAGCGCCGAGGCGGAGACCTTACTCGACGTGTATTTCAAGTCGCGGGCAGAGGGTTTTGGTTCGGAAGTGAAGCGCCGCATCATACTCGGGACGTATGTGCTGAGTTCTGGTTATTATGACGCGTATTATGGCCGGGCGCAGAAGGTGCGGACCTTGATTCGTGAGGATTTTATCAACGCTTACCGCGAGGTGGACGTGATCCTGACGCCGACTGCGCCGACCCCGGCGTTTAAGCGCGGCGAGAAGAGCGAAGATCCGTTGGCGATGTATCTGGCGGATATTTATACCATCGGGGTGAATCTGGCTGGTTTACCCGCGATCAGCGTACCGTGCGGATTTACGGCGGGTGGTTTGCCGATCGGGCTACAATTGATCGGGCAACCCTTCGCCGAGGCGGATTTGCTGGCGGCGGCTCAGGTGTATGATGCGGCGCATGACTGGTCTAAGCGCTGGCCGGTGCTCTGAATGTTTCACAGAGTGCACTAGAGGTCACACAGAGGTCACAGAGATGAATACCGAGCTAAATCAACTTACGGATAAGG
>CANIWJ010000198.1 GCA_947471035.1 Verrucomicrobiota bacterium | reverse complement strand
GGAACGGTCGCTAGCCGAGGAGATTGGCGGAGGTGTTCGTTCATGGAGAGGCGGTGAGGAGCGGTGGAGCGCCCTAAAAGATGCTCGGTATGCTAGCCGGTAAGCTTGGGAACAAGGGCGAAACGCTCGGTCGGGCGGAGTTTGTGCATATGGGTGCGGATGGGTGGAGTAGAGCGGGTGTGTGCCGGTTGCGCGCGGAGTGGATTTGCCATTTGCCAAGCCCCCGCCGCGCCCTAGCGTTGGCCGTTCCATGTTGTCGTTTTTCTTCAAACGTTTTGCCGGCCGTCACTACCGCAAGTTCCTCGAGCGCGCCCAACCTCTCGTGGATCGCATTAATCACTATGATGCGGAGTATAAGCGGCTTACTGATGATCAGCTCAGGGCGAAAACGGCGGAGTTCAAGGCGCGCGTCGCCGCTGCGCCCGACAAGCATGCGGCGCTGGAGGCTTTGTTACCCGAGGCCTTCGCGGCAGTGAAGAATGGCGCGCGTCGTCTGGTGGGCACCAAAGGCATCGTGTGCGGCCAGGAGCTGGAGTGGAACATGGTCCACTTCGATGTGCAGCTCATTGGTGGTATCGCCCTGCACCAAGGCCGTATCGCGGAGATGGCCACGGGCGAGGGCAAGACTCTCGTCGCGACCACGGCGATGTATCTCAACGCCCTGGCCGGCCGCAACGCCCAGCTCGTAACGGTCAACGACTACCTCGCCCGCCGCGACTCCGAGTGGATGGGCTATCTCTATCGTTTTCTGGGGCTGAGTGTGGGCTGCATCCAGCAGCAGATGCCGCCGGATGTGCGGCGCGAGATGTATGCTTGCGACATCACTTACGGAACGGCTTCCGAGTTTGGCTTCGATTACTTGCGAGATAATGGCATGGCCACCCGCAAGGACGATCAGGTGCAACGTGACCACTGGTTCTGTATCGTGGACGAGATCGACTCCATCTTGGTGGACGAGGCGCGCACCCCCTTGATCATTTCCGGTCCGGCGCCGATCGAGCGCGAGCAGCCCTACACCCGGCTGCAACCCCAGGTCGCCCGGCTGGTGCAGGAGCAGACGCGCTTGTGCAATCGCTTCGTCTCCGAGGCCCAGGCGATTCTCAAGAAGCCCACGCTCACCGCCGAAGACCGCGCCGAGGCGGGCCGCCGCATGCTGCAGGTGAAGATCGGCAACCCGCAAAACAAACAGTTGCTGGGCCTCATGGAGACCCCGGAGTGGCGCAAGCTGCTCGACAAAACCGAGGTCGAGTACAACTCCGATTTCCAGAAGACCGAGCTCTTCCGACTCAAAGAAGAACTTTTTTACTCCATCGACGAGCGCCAGCATCAGGCCGACCTCGCCGAGAACGGGCGCGTGTTGCTCCGGCCCGACAATCCCGAGGCCTTTACCCTGCCCGATCTGGCCACCACTTTCAGCGATTTGGAACGCGCGCCCGGTCTCACGCCGGAAGAAAAAGAGACCCAGCGCGCCGCCGCCCAGGAAAACTTTTCCCAAGTCTCGGAGGAGATCCACGCCATCTCGCAACTGTTGCGCGCCTATTCGCTTTACGAGCGCGACGTGCAATATGTGGTCGCCGAGGGCAAGGTCATGATCGTCGATGAAAACACCGGTCGTGTGATGCCCGGACGTCGTTGGTCGGACGGTCTGCACCAGGCGGTCGAGGCGAAGGAAAACGTGAACATCGAGCGCGAGACCCGCACCTATGCCACGGTCACGATCCAGAATTATTTCCGCATGTATGAGAAGCTCGCCGGCATGACGGGCACGGCCGAGACCGAGGCCACCGAGTTTCACGACATCTACAAGCTGACCGTGCAGGTGATCCCCACCAACCGTCCCTGCATCCGCATTGACAAGAACGACTCCATTTTCAAAACCCGCCGCGATAAATACAACGCGGTGCTCAAGGAGATCGAGACCGCCAACAAGAAGGGCCAGCCGGTGCTGGTCGGCACCGTGTCGGTGGAGCAGAGCGAAGTGCTTTCCCGCATGCTCAAGCGCAGCGGCATCGTGCACACCGTGCTCAACGCCAAGCAGCACCAGCAGGAGGCGGAGATTGTGACCCGCGCCGGTCAGCGTGGCGCCGTCACCATCGCCACGAACATGGCCGGCCGCGGCACCGACATCAAACTGGGCGAAGGCGTGCGCGACCTGGGAGGCCTCTACGTGATCGGCACCGAGCGGCACCAGAGCCGCCGCGTGGACCGCCAGTTGCGCGGACGTTGCTCTCGCCAGGGCGATCCCGGTCTGACCAAGTTTTTCTTGTCGTTGGAAGACGAGTTGATGCGCCTCTTCCTGCAGGGCAACCTGGCTTCACGCTTGATGGAAGGCTCGATGAAGGAAGGCGAGGAGCTCGAGCATCCCTGGCTGAACCGTTCGATTGAGAGCGCGCAAAAGAAGGTGGAGCAGCAGAATTTCTCGCAGCGCAAACGCCTGCTGCAATACGACGATGTGCTCAACCAGCAGCGCGAGGTCATCTATGGCATCCGCAATGCGGCGATCCACAGCGAGCGCCCGAAGGAATTGATTTTCGAGCAAATCACCGAAGAGGTGGAATCGAGGCTGGAGACGGCGGGTTTCGCCGGTGGCACGGGTGCGGTGACGGCGGCGGCGCTGGAAGGCTTTATCGGCTGGGCCAACACGCATTTCCCGCTCGGGCTCAAGACCGAGGATCTTTCGGGCAAGAGCTTCGAGGCCGCCACCGAACTTGTGGTTGCCAGAGTGCGCGAGGCTTACGCGGTGAAGGAGACGGTGGAGATGCCCGAGGCGCTGGGTGTGATCGAGCGCTACGTGGTGATCAATGCGATCGACCACCACTGGCAGGAGCATCTTACCGAGATGGAGAACCTGCGTCAGTCCGTCGGCCTGCGGAGCTACGGTCAGAAGGATCCGCTGGTGGAGTACAAGGGCGAGGCTTACAAGTATTTCGAGGAGCTGATGCAGAACGTGCGGGTGCAAATCTGCACCGGCATGTTCCGCAGCGCATCCAACGTGCAGGTGTTTGAAAACATGCTGGCCTTGCTGGCCAAGGGCGCCCGGGTGCAAGGGCCGACCGGGGTTTCCGCGCCGATGCCGGTGGCGGCGCTGCCCGCCCCGGCGCCGAAAGTCGAAGTGCCCCGCGTGACCGCGCAGGTGCGCACCACGATCACCACCAGCGGCCGCCGCCAGGACCCGAAGAGCGGCGACCAGAAGTAAGGGCCAACGAAAAAGGCCCGTCCGGCGAAACTTCGCCGGACGGGCCTTTTTGCGTTTTGGCGGCGGAGTTTAGTGGCCCGCGCCAGCTTGGTTTTCCTGGATGTATTCGTTTTTGAGACCCAGGGCTTCGGGCGCATGGAGTACCAGCATCTTCATGCGGATGTTTTTCGGCACCTCGCTGGCG
>CANIWJ010000197.1 GCA_947471035.1 Verrucomicrobiota bacterium | reverse complement strand
TGGCGTTATCCCAGCTCAGGGCGCGAAACTCAACGGCTGGAAGCGCGGGAGCAAAGCCGATCAAAGCCAGGCAAAGGAGTTTTAAAAAACGTATCGGTTTCATGGATTAAATGTCCTCCGCGCTGAGCCAGCGAAAAGAGATTATCTGGAATTTACGTCCGAAGCGCCGGTTGTCGGGGTGATTGGGCGGGAAGGATTCGGCGGCGTCGGTCGAGTTGACGTAGTCGGGCAGGCGCTGGGCGACGGCTTCGCACCAGGCCTGGCCTTCGACCTTGCCGGTGACAGGGTTTTGCACATCGCCGTAGGTGCGGATGAGAAAGGTGTCGGAGCGGGCGGTGAGCGTGGCGCCGAGTGCGGCTAAGATGTCTGCCTGCGTGAGGTTGCCCGGGGCACCGGCATTGCGGGATGAGACGGGAAAAGCGGGGGTGGGTTGGCCGTGCAGGGCGTCGAGATCGTAGCCCGCGCTACTGCTGGCAGGCACGGCGGAGGCATCGGTGAGCCAGGCGGAGTGAATATTGATCCGTTGGGTGGCCACGGGGGCTTGGTCCACGGTGTCGATGGCGGCTTGGAGCGCACCCTTGAGCCCGCGCAGGTCTTCTACGACGTCGGCGGAGTCGGGGCGAAGCTCGCGGTTGACGAAGGCGCCCAGGCTCAGAAATGGACCGCGCAGGCGGATCTGGGCCACGATGGCTTCGGCGAGTGCGTTTATCTGGGTATCGGTCAATTCGCGAAAACCACGCCAAGGCTGCGCCGAATTGCCGAGGGGGCGTGAGAACCGGGAGAACGGATAATTCAAGTTGGCGCTTCCCGGGTTGCCGGAAACAGGGTCGTAGGCGAGGGCATTGAGTGAGGCCAGTTGGGCGCGCCATGCCTGCACCGACGTCGAGTTCACGTTAAAGCCACCTTTGATGTTGAGGTTTTTGGCGGCGAGCTCCGGCTGCAGGAGGTCGGCGGCGAGTGGTGGGTTGCCGTTACGAGAAAGATAAGTCATGCGTCCATTTGGCAGAGCGGCGTATTCCGGTCGGCTGGCGTAGTCGGAGGGCAGGGTGGAGAAGTAATAGCGGTCCCAGAGCGCCTCGTTGAGGAGGTAGGCGTAGTCGTAGAGCCGGTAGTTGAGCGCGCCGTTGGGTGTAGCGGACGCGGGTGGCAGATAGGAGGTGGCCGCGCGTGAATTCATACGAAAGTCGGCCAAGCTGGTGGCGAGCGGGTAGGCGGGGGCGGTGCCTACTGGTGCCAGTTGCGCATGGCGAAGATCTGCGATGCTAAAGAGCGGGGTGTCGACGCGGGGCACCTGAAACAGCGCAAGCTCGTCCTCGGTTCCGCCGCCGACCGAGAAAATCCGGTTGAGGCGGGTGCTGGCTTGAGGGGAATTAATCACCGTGCTGCTGGTGATGATGCCATTATAGAGCGGATTGTAGCGGTTGATGTCGGCGGTGACGTGGGTGCGATTTATGTAGGGGGCGCGAAGGTTTCCGTTGGCAATCCAACGCATGGGCAGGGCGATGTTTTCCCCGCCGAGGCGCGGACGCAGGCTGAGACGAAAGTCTGGGGCGAATCCCAAGCCTTGGATATCGGAGGTGTTGGAAAGGCCAAAAACCTCCACGCCTACCCGTCCCAGAAATTGGTAATTCTGGGGTGGTGGAACCGCTCCGGTGATGGGGCTCGTTACTGGAGTGGTTGCCCGAATAAAGGCCATGGCTTCCACACCCGGATTGGCGGAGTGGGTAAGACGCAGCGGAGTCTGGGCTGTCACGGAGAGACTGTAGGGGGTGGTGACGTCTTCGAGGTACGTGAAGTTTGGCCGGTCGCCGGAGGAGAGTACATTGTTTGCCGATAGGGTGGCGTCGTAGGCGGTGCCATTTGAGGACAGGGTATAGAGTCGGGTGCCGCCCGGTGGAATGGTGCCGGAGGTGTTGATGCGAAAGCGCAGAAACGAAGTGCTGGGAGTGGCGGTGAATTTACCTCCGCCCAGACTGAATTTCGTCGTTCCGGTCCCGGGAGCGGTGGCCTCGATAGTCACGTAGTGTGATTCGTGGCCGCGAATACCGATTTCGTAGGAGGCGTCGGCAAGGGGCACGTTGTAGGGGTTCCACAACAGCACGCGGGGGAAGAGGTTCATGCGAACGCGGTTGCCGGTGAGGTTCGTGGTCGCGGCGTAGCCGATTTCTACCCAGGCGAGGACGGGGGCGATGCCTTGATCGGTCGCGCTTGGCCGACGAGGAGTGAGGGCGGTACCGTTGCTGCGCGTGTTGGCAAAAGAGCGCAAGCGACCCCAGGTCGGGGGATTTTCAAAGAAGTTAGCGCCCGCCGAGCCGACGATGGGAAAAAGGTAATCGGAGTCGGGCGCGGCTACGGCGGGGTAAGCGGTGGCCGCATTGTTTTCCAATAGACGAGAGAGGTCTTTTTTCAGGCCGCCCCGGTATTGGTCGGCCACTACGGAGGCGGATGAGACGGACAAATCGTGAAAACGGTTTTGGTAAGCGGTGCGCATAGCCGCAGTCTCGGCTGTGCTTAAGGAAGCGGGCAGGGAAAGAGGGAGTTGTTGGGGGGAGAGAACCTTGTTGAAGCTGGTCGAATTCGGCGGATAAGAGGTGGTGCCGAAAGCGGTGCCGCCGGCGGCAGCGGGAGCTGCATCGCGGGCCATTTGTTCGATTCCCGAGCGCTGGGCCGTGCCGAAGTTGTAAGCGTTTTCCTGCTCACGAAGCGCGCCTGCGGACGCTTCGCCGGGCCAAGGTGAGACGAGATTGGCCCGGGCTTTTACGCCTTCGTCCCCCACCCAGTAGGCAAAATGTCCTACGGTGGCGGAGTCGACGAGTCCGGGCGCATTAGCGGAGATAGCTTGTTTACGCACGCGCACCTGGAGCGAAGCTTCGCGATTCACGGCTTTATCGACCAAAAGTATCGCATCGGGCGCGGCGCTGAGGTCGGCGGTGGGCAGGTGGGCGAGGGGGTTGTTCTCGTTTCCGCTTACCAGCCAAACCATGGGTAAGCTGGGGTTGGGTGCGGGCGTGGTCGTATCCCAGACGCCGGTGTAGTAGGGGTTGCTGAGGCCGGTGCTTAAATCGGCGCGGGCGGTGGCGCGTTGATCGGGGCCGGCGTATTTCTGAAGCTGGCCGAGCGCAATGGAGAGGGCGGTCAGCGCGTGTTTTTGCGCCCGGGCGATCAATTGAGCGTTGGCCGCCACTTGCGTTTCCACCCGGGTAAACGCGGCAAGGCCGACGATCAAGAGCACTAAAAACGCAGTGAGCACGATGGTGATCAATAGCGCGAAGCCGCGAGACTTCGAGGGGGAGGGGCTGAGACAAACAGTGGCCGTTAAAGGCCCGAGGTAGGGGGGCACCGGTTGGTTTTCCATGGGGTAGAGTCTCAGTATAGATTTAAAGGGTACATATCGGAAAGAGAGGGCTTGAGCTTAAATATATACTTTCGCGGCGTTGGTTTATTTTCATAACGCGACGAGCGGTT
>CANIWJ010000196.1 GCA_947471035.1 Verrucomicrobiota bacterium | reverse complement strand
TGGTCGAGCAGCCGGACGGCACGCTTCTCTGCGTGCCGTCGTGGTCACCCGAACAAAAATTGGCCGGACAGAAGTCCGAGCACGTCAACTTGCCGGGCACGGCCTACGACCAGCAGCTGGTCTTTGAAAACCACCGCATGACCCTAGCGGCGGCCCGTATGCTCGGCAAAACCGATCCTCTCCTCGCCACGCTGGAAGATCAACTGCCGCGACTCTCGCCCGTGCTCATCGGTGCCTCGGGGCAGATCAAAGAATTTCGCCAGGAGAACGCCTATGGTGAGATCGGCGACCCCAAGCATCGCCACATCAGTCAGCTCATCGGGCTGTTTCCCGGCACGTTACTGACCGAGAAGCCGGAGTGGTTGGCCGCCTCGCGGGTGACGCTCGACCTGCGCGGAGACAAGAGCACCGGCTGGGCGATGGCGCACCGGCTCAATGCGTGGACGCGGGTGAAGGACGGCCAGCGTTGCCTGAACCTGCTGCAAACCCTGTTGTCCAAGGGCACGCTGCCCAATCTCTGGGACACGCATCCGCCCTTCCAGATCGACGGTAATTTTGGCGGCACCTCCGGCATCGCAAACATGCTGCTGCAAAGCCACGAGGGCTTCATCGACCTCTTGCCCGCGCTGCCAAAGGAGTGGGGAACGGGGTCGTTCAGTGGTCTGCGCGCGATCGGCGGGTTTCAGGTTTGGGCCGAGTGGCAGGAGAGCCGCGTGGACAAGGTTACGGTATTGTCCAAGAACGGCGGCTCCTGCCGCCTGCGGGTCAGCGGCGGTCGGATCGCCAGCGTGACGGATCAAGCGGGGAAACCGGTTCCCTTCGTAACCGAAGCCGGCGACGCGGGCCGGGTGACAATCGAAACCCGCCCGGGCGCACACTATTATTTAACCTTTATCCGATAACAGGGCTCCCTAGCGCGTCGCCTTCACAAAGAGGCGGCCTGGCCTCGACGTGATGGTCTGCGACCCGCCCCGGAGGTCTGGTTTTTAGGTGTCGTCTCCGGAACAGACGCCGCCGGCGCCGGAGGTGGCTCCAGCGCCTCGCGCCAGATTCCGGGCACGAGGGTGTTGAGCGGGATTGCGGGGCGTCCGAAACGGTTGGCCGCAATCAGGCCCGCCAGTTGAAACACGGCGGTGCGGCCGACCTCCTCGCCCCGGTTGACAATCCCGGCCAGGGCGGGACGCGCATCCACGCCGAGGTGGGCGAAGCCCAAATCCGCAGGTATCCGGTAGCCCGCCTCCAGCAGGTAATCGTGCAGCAGGTAGTCGACGCTCAATACGGCGTCGGCCTTCTGCGCGCGCAGCCACGGGATAAAGAGCTTGGGGTCGTTCTCGACCTCTTCGGCGGGCAAAGGGACCTGTTCCTCGACCGGCCAGAGTTGTTGCAGGCCGAGGTAGGCGGCGAGCGCCTCCTTGCGCACGCGATCCAGGCGTCCGGGTTTGACGGGAAAGCAGATGCGACGCCTCCCCGTCTCGCGCAATTGCTGGAGGGCGAGGGCGACGTTGCCGCCGATGTCCGTTCCCACCCGATGGAAGCGCGCCCCGCCGCCGCAGCGCAGCATGACCACAACGGCGAAACCTTCCTCCAGCTCCTGCGCCACCTTGGGGGTGAGGCACTCGGCTGGATCAAAGAGCAGCACCCCGCGAACGCCCCGATAGCGCAGTTGCGCGATGGCCTTCAGCAGGCGCACTTCGTCGTCCCTTCCGAAGTTTACCTCCGAGGTCAGATACCCCAGGGCGGAGGCCTCGGCCCGGGCACCTTCGATGAGGGTGCGGTAGTAGGGCTCGGTGGCGACCCGTTCACTGGCCTTGAGCCCGAGAAAAAAAGCCAGCCCCACGCCCGCCTGCGCCACCTCCGGTTTACGCACCTGCCGCAGCCAGGCGCTGACCAAGGGATTGGCCTGGTAGCCAAGCCGCGCGGCCAACGCCTTGATCCGGGTGCGTGTCTCCTCGGAAAGGCGCGGATGGTCGCGCAGGGCCAGGGAGACGGTGGAGACATGCATGCCCGATGCCTTGGCTATATCCTGCAACGACACCCGGTTGGCCATTTTTCCCATCGCGCAAGCCTTGGCGGAATCCGTCCGGGTTCAACTCATTGCTTCGACCAAAAAGCGGGTGAAAACTACAATTTGTTCAACGCTTTGAACGCAATGCCCTTTGCGCTCGGAAAAATCGTTGCGCAGTCTGGGCCGACTTTCCCAGCCCTGCGAACTTCCGGCGCAGACTTTGCGCCTCTGCCGGTGATTCGCCCCCCTGAAATCCACCCCTACGATACCCCCCCGCTGCCGGTCGGCCCCCGCTTCGCCGCCGCCTCAAGCCATGATCTCAAAAACCCCGGATCCTCTTCGCATCGGTCGTCTACTGGTCGCCTCTGCCGCGCTCTTGCTGGCGGGGGCTCTGTCTTTGCAGGCGCAGCCTGCGGGGAACGCTCCGCGCGAGGCGGCGCCGGAATCCGCGCGCGTCATCGCCGTGCCCAACGCGGGCTTCGAGCTAGGCGCACAACACTGGGACTTCTCCGCCGCCCAGGGCATCGCCTCGGTTTCCAAGGAGGCCGCCGCCGCCGGAGCACAAGGGCTGCGCATCGAGAGCAGTCGGGACGACACCGGCTTGTTCGTAGCCAGTGAGCGGATACCGGTGGATCATGCCATGGCCTACCGCCTGGCCTGGCGGGGCCGCGTGCTGGCCGGGGATGGCACGTGCATTTACCTGCGTTTCCTAGACGCCACCGGTCGCGAAATTTTTCGCGAGGAAGGCCGGGTAAACAACGACAAGGGTCTGCAATGGGTCGGTAATCACCTCAACGCCATTCCGCCGCAGGCCGCCACCACGATGGATATCGTGGTGCAACGCCCCGGCTGGAGACCGCCCGTCTACACCGTCGAGCTGGATGAGTTCGAACTCAGCGCGCGTCCCATCGCGGCGGGAGCACCCTGGACGGGCACCTACAAACTGCGCGCCGATGAAACGGAGCGTCTGACAGCAGCCGATGTAGTCGCGCCCGACGGACGCGTTTACCCCGACTGGCGCATGGCGGGCGTGCCCGGCGGCATCCCGCGCGTGCCGACCGTCCAGCGGCTAGAGGACCTGGGCGCGAAGCCGGGAGAGGACATTTCCGCCCTGCTCGAGGCGGCCGCCAAAAAGGTCGCGTCTTCGGGCGGCGGGGCCATCGAGATCGGCGAAGGCGTTTTCCATCTGGACGAGCCGGTGATGATTTTCGATTCCAACGTGGTGATTCGCGGCGCGGGCTCGGACAAGACCCGCCTGCTCTTTCGTTATCAGATACCGTATGGAGAAATCCGCTTTTTCCGCATCAAGCCAGGCCAGGAAATGGGCCGGAACACGGTGATCGAATTTCACACCAATCCCAAGGATCTGGTCGCGATCGAGCTGCGCGCGGGGGAACGGGTGCTCAGGCGCGACACGAGAAAAGACCACTGGGGCGATACATTTTCGCTTCGGGTCAGCACCCAGCAGGCACTGGGCGAACTGGGCGAAGGACCGCAGCTC
>CANIWJ010000195.1 GCA_947471035.1 Verrucomicrobiota bacterium | reverse complement strand
CTGGCGGGCGGAGTCGTCGAGTTTGGCCATGAGTTCGCGGGTCTGGCGGGCCTGGGTATCGGCCTTGCGGGCGATCTCGGATTCCTGGGCGCAGTTGCGGGCGACTTCTTGGATGGAGGAGGACATTTCCTCCATGGCGGCGGCGACGGTGGAGGTGGATTGGGTGATCTGGCTGGCGGATTCGGACATGACCTTGGAGTTGATGGACAACTCTTCGCCGGCGGAGGCGACGGTATTGGCCTGCACGGTGGTTTCCTCGGCGGCGGCGGCCTGGGAGTGGGAGGTTTCGGTGAGGACCTGGGCGGAGCCGAGCAGGTCGGTGGCGGATTTTTTGAGTTCGCTGACGAGGCTGCGGAGGTTGCCGATGCAGGTGTCGACCGAGGTGGCGAGAACGCCAATTTCGTCGTCGCGCTTGAGGCCGACTTGGGCGGTAAGGTCGCCTTGGGCGAGGCGTTCGACAGCGGAGACGCAGCGGGCGATGGGGCCGGTGATGGAGCGGGCGATCAGGAGCGAGCAAACGATGAGCAGGGCGGTGGCGATGCCGACGGTGATCCAGGTGTTACGGATGGAGGCATGGGGGCCGACGAGGAGCTCGCTTTCGGGAACGCGAACAATGAGCGTCCAGCCGAGGCCGGGGTAACCGAGGGCACCGGTGGAGCGGGCAAAGCCGTAGGCGAGCTGCACGTTTTTGCGTTTGTGAAATTCGACGCCTTCGCCGTTTTCGCCACGGGTGCCACGGAGGGCGGATTCCACGCCGAGTTCGGCGAGGTTGAGCTTCAGGATGGTTTCGGAGTTACGACGGAAGTCGGAGGAACCGGCGGTGGATGGGTCGTATTCGGCGAGAAGGACGCCTTTGCTGTCGATGAGGGCGAGTTCGGAAGAGGGAAGACCGGCAGCTTTTAGGCTGTTGTAGCGTTCCTTGATCATGGTTTCGACCAAGCCGAAATCGGCGAGGTTGCGCCACACGCCGAGGAACTCGCCGGTGGCGTTAAAGATCGGAGCGGAGTAGCTGACGTAAAGGGCATCGTTACCAAAGACACGGGCGGTGTCCGAGTCACGGGCGACATCTTCGACCACGGTGCCGTCGAGCAGGTTGCTTTTGAGGAATTTACCGTCGCGGGCGTCGCGAAACCAGGAGGCTTTGGAGTAGTCCTTGCCGAGGAGGAAGCTGGTATCGAGGACTTTGCCAGTGGCGTCTTTGGTATTTACGGCGACGACCTTACCAGTGGCGTCGGTGATCAGGCTGAGGGGGTAGAGGCCGTAGAGACGGACGTAGGTGTTGATGGATTCGGTAAGGGCGGTGGTGGATTCCGGGGTGCCGAGCTTATGGATTTGGAGGACGCTGTTGGAGGCAAAGGCCTGGACGTCGCCGTAGCGCTCGAAGAGATTGCGCTCGATGGTATCGATGGTGGAAAGGGAGGCTTGGTGGAGCTGGTCGGAGGCACCTTCGGCAATGGCGTTGGCGCTGCGAATGCTGATGAAGGCAACAATGCTAAGGGGAATGAGGCCGAGGGCGAGAAAGGCGAAAACGAGTTTGGCGGTAAGTTTGAGTTTCATGGAAGTTTTGGAAGCTAGTAGAGCTAGTAAGCGGATAAGTTGGTAGAGCTAGTAAGCTGGTAAGGGACGGAGCGGCGGGGTGCGGCGACCCCGCCCTACAGAATGACGGAGGGGATTGGCCGGGGACGGCCAACGCTACATAAGGACGGAGGAGGGGCCAACGTTACACGGCTAGGCTGAGGACGCGGGTGAGGGCTTTGCAGAGGCGTTCGCGGTCGAGCTTGGTTTCGTAATGGGTGATGCCGGCTTTTTCAGCGCGGGTGTGAAAGTCTTCGTTGTCGCGGGCAGAGAGGGAGATGACAGGCAGGGTTTTAAGGCGGGCATCGGCACGGATGCGTATGGTAAGTTCGAAGCCGTTGAGGCGGGGCATTTCGAGGTCGGTGATGAGCACGTCGTAGGAGGTGGTTTGCAGGCGTTGCCAGGCTTCTTCGCCGTCGTTCACGATATCGAGGGTGCCTACGAGGTCGCCTAGACCGCGCCGCACGGCTTCGCGGAAGAAGGCGGTATCCTCGGCGACGAGAATGCGCAGGGAAGACAGGCTGGTGGCGGCAAGGGTGGGAGAGGCGTCGAGGCCGTTGAGGCGGACAAGGCCGTAGAGATCGAGGAGGATGGTGAGGCGTTGTTGGAGGGAGGCGGTGCCGAGAATGCCGGGGGCAGCCAGGGAGGTGCGGTCGAGGGCGGTGGTGGGCAGGTCGGTGGCGTCGAGGATGGTCTCGACCACAAGCGCGATGGGGTGGTGGACGAGGCGGGGGACGATGATGTGAATCTCGGCCGGGAGTGGCCCGGCGGGGGTAACCGGCAGCCCATCCTGGATACGGAGCAGGCGGAGCGTGGGGCCATTTTTCTGGCGGAGGTAATCGTGGCCGCCGATGCGCTCGATGCGGGTGCTGGCGATGCGTTCGATGCGGCCGATGTTGGCGATGTGGAGGGCGAAAGTCTCGGGGGTGCCGTCGCGGAAAAGGAGCACGCGTTCGGTGTCGCCGACGGTGGTGTCTTGGGTGAGCTGGCGGGCGTGGGTCTCGGCGGGGAGGCGGCCGTGGGCGAGACCGGCGAGGTCGAGGATGAGGGCGATCTCGCCCTGGCCGAGGAGGGTGGCGCCGGAGTAGAAGGAGGTGTTTTGAAGGTGGCGGCCGAGGGGCTTGACCACGATTTCCTCGGTATCGTTGATTTCCTCGACCTGGAGGCCGAAGCGGCGGTCGTCGAGTTTGAGGATGAGCACGTAGCCGGGGTTTTCGGCGGTGGCGTGGTCGGGGAGGCCGAGGAGGGTGGAGAGGTTGAGGACGGGGAGGAGTTCCTCGCGCAGGCGGATGATGCGGGAACCGCCGAAGTTTTCTAGGGGGCGGTCGGGGCCGGGGCGGACGATTTCGTCGAGGTTAAGCTGGGGGACGGCGAAGCGTCGGGTGCCGCAGCCGACGATGAGGGCGGGGATGATGGCGAGGGTGAGCGGGAGGCGGATGATGATGGCAGTGCCCTGGCCGAGGACGGAGCTGATTTCGACGCGGCCGCCGAGGCGTTCGATGTTGGTTTTGACGACGTCCATGCCGACGCCGCGGCCGGAGACGTCGCTGACGACGGCGGCGGTGGAGAAGCCGGGGGCGAAGATGAGTTGCCAGGATTCGGTGTCGCCAAGGCGGGCGGCTTGCTCGGGGGTGATGAGGCCTTTTTCGACGGCCTTGGCTTTGAGTTTGGCGGGGTTAAGGCCGCGGCCGTCATCGCGGACCTCGATCTGGACGCGGCCGGCGAGGTGGGCGGCGGAGATGCGGACGCGGCCGGTGGGGGATTTGCCGGCGCGCTGGCGTTCGTCGCCGGGCTCGATGCCGTGGTCGGCGGAGTTGCGGATAAGGTGGGTGAGGGGGTCGGAGAGGCCCTCGATGAGGGCGCGGTCGAGCTCGACGTCGTCGCCGACGGTTTCGAGGTGGATGTCTTTGCCGAGTTTCTGGCCGAGGTCGCGGATGATGCGGTTGAATTTGCCGAAGAG
>CANIWJ010000194.1 GCA_947471035.1 Verrucomicrobiota bacterium | reverse complement strand
GTGCAGAGCGCCAAGGCGCAGGAGATTTTCGCGCGCACGGTCGAGCAGGCCTTGAACTCGGGCAAGGACCTTTACCCGGACATCGTCGCGCAGGCCAAAAAAGTCCGCAGCACCCGTTATGGCGTGGATAAAGCGCCTGAACACGCGGCGAGTTTTCCGCCTTCGGTGGAGGTGTATCACGAAATCTCGCTGGAGCGCACGATTGTCGAGGTGCAGGCGCGCGACGAAATCGGCCTTTTGTTCAGTCTCGCGAAACTGATCAGTGACCACGGCTTCGACATCACCTTCGCCCGGATCGGCACCGAGCGGGATATTGCGATCGACACCTTCTACATTGAAAATGCGTCGCCGGATCAACCGGTGGACAAGGCGCGGCTCTCATTGCTACGCGATGCGATCACAGAAGTGATCACACCGGCGGCGGCGGCTTGATCTCACGCAGTTGGAGGAGTCCGAGTAGTCCGAGTAGTCGGATCAGGAAGCAGCGGAGGAGCGGCGGGGAGCGGCGAAATCAGGGATGACGCGGTGCCGCCCGGCCGGGGCGAAGGTTTTTCTTAAGCGCGGAACAGCCGCAGCCCCCCTCACTACCTGAACCGCAAGCGCCGGTGGAGGCGGCGCGGTGCTTGCGCCAGGCGCGCAGGACGAGCCAGCCGGCGGCAAACGCGACCACGGTCAAGGCGAGAGGCTGTTGCCAGGGAGAGGGCATGGCGGAGAGTTTTTAAAATCCGAATGCGCGGCCGACTTGGTAGATCACCAAACAAGCCAGCCAGGCGGTGCCGGTCATGTAGGCGAGTTGAAAGAGCGGCCACTTCCAGCCGCCGGTCTCGCGTTTCACCACGGCGATGGTGCTGATGCACTGCATGGCGAAGACGTAAAAAACCATCAGGTTAAGACACACCAGCGGGGTAAAAAGCGGGCTGCCGTCGGGCCGCGTGGCGGCGTGCAGGGCATCGCGGAGCTGGGCGCGGGAGGCGTCTTCGTCGTCGGTCTCTTCGACGGAGAAAATCACGCTCATGGAGCTGTTGAACACTTCGCGGGCGGCGAAGGATTGGATGAGGCCGATGCCGATCCGCCAGTCGAAGCCGAGCGGGGCGATGGCGGGCTCGAGGATGTGCCCGGCACGTCCGGCGTAGCTGTAGGCGAGCGGGTCGGCGGCGGGTCGATCGGCGGGCGGCTTGGGGTAGTTGGCGAGAAACCAGAGCACGACCGAGAGGGCGAGGATGACGGTGCCGGCGCGTTTGACGAAGATCCAGCCGCGCTCGGCCATTTGGAAGAGCACGTCGCGCACGCGGGGCAAGCGGTAAGGCGGGAGCTCCATGATCATGAGCGGGGGTGCGCCGTGCAGCAGGGTTTTCTTAAAAAGCCAGGCAAAGAAAAACGCGCCGCCGGTGCCGAGAGCATACATGAGCAACATGAGCCCGACCTGGGTGCCGACCGGCACTTCGTTGGCCCCGACCAGGGCGGCGATGAGCAAGAGGTAAACCGGCAGCCGCGCCGAGCAGCTCATGAACGGAGCGACCAGAATGGTGACGAGACGGTCCTTGGGTTCCTCGATGGTGCGGGCGGCCATGATGCCGGGGATGGCGCAGGCGTAGGAACTGAGCAGGGGAATGAAGCTTTTTCCGTTGAGCCCCACGCGGCTCATGACGCGGTCCATGATGAAGGCGGCGCGCGCCATGTAGCCGGTGCTTTCGAGCAGGCCGATGAAGAAAAACAGAATCAGGATTTGGGGCAGGAATATGATCACGCCTTCGACCCCGGCGAGGGCGCCGTCGAGGACGAGGTCGTGAAACTCACCCGGAGGAAGGAGGCCGGAGACCTGGCCGGATAAAGCGGCGACCAGGCTTTCGATCCACCCCATGGGAATGGAGGCCAGGGTGAAAATCCCGAAAAACATCGTCGCCATGATGGCGGCGAAGATCGCCCAGCCCCAGACCGGATGGGTAACCACGGCGTCGATACGGTCGCTGGTTTGCAGGGCGGAGGAGCCGAGGTGGGCGGAGCCTTCCGACGGGGGCACGATGGCTTCCTGCGCGAGGCGGCCGATGGCGTCGTAGCGGGCGGCTACGAGCACCCCGGACCAGTCGGTGGAGGTGGCGGCCCAGCGTTTTTTCCAGGTTTCGAGGATTTGGGTGGTGGCGTGGGAGTGGGCGGTGGAGCCGGCGACGCGCACCGGGTCGTTGTCGGTGAGCAGCAGGAGGGCTTCGGCGCGGGCCACCAGCGGGGCCTTGGCATCGTTGGCCATCAGGGAGGCCTGCAATTCGGCCACGGCGGAGGCGAGCGCGGCGGGCACATCCCAGGCGTGACGAGGCAGCGGCAAGTCGGGACGAGAGAGGGCGAGCTTGAGCTCGATGAGACCCTTGCCGTGGGCGGCTTCGCAAGGAATGACGGGGATGCCCAGTTCGCGGCTCAGGCGGTCGGCGCGCACCGTCAGGCCGGCCTGGGCGGCGAGATCCATCATGTTAAGCACGAGCACGACCGGCCGGCCGAGGTCGAGAATCTGGTGAACGAGGTAGAGGTTCCGCTCGAGATTGGTGGCGTCGGCGATGCAGATGATGCGATCAGGAGTGGGCGTATCGGTTCGGCGGCCGAGCAAGACATCGCGAGTGACGGCTTCGTCGGGCGAGCGGGCGGCGAGCGAGTAGGCTCCGGGCAGATCGATGAGGGTAAGCGGCTGGCCGTGCTGGGTGTAGGCGGTACCGACCTTGCGCTCGACGGTGACACCGGGGTAGTTGCCCACCTTTTGTTTCAGGCCGGTGAGGGCGTTGAAAAGGGTGGATTTGCCACAGTTCGGATTCCCAACGAGTGCGTAAACCGGGGCGCGTGCGGGGGCACCGTGGGCTGGCGGAACCGGGGCGGAAGGCTTGGAAGCGTTCATGGCGTGGCGGGGTCCGGCGTGATTTCGACCAGGGCAGCCTCAGATTTGCGGAGCGACAGCCGGTAGCCGCGGACCTGGATTTCAAGCGGGTCGCCGAGCGGAGCGATACGCACCAAGGTGATGCGGGTGCCAGGCAGCAGGCCCATCTCGCGCAGCCGGGTGAAAGCCGGACCGGATTGCGGGTAGGCCTTGAGGGTGGCGGTGGCACCGACGGATAACTGGGCGAGGGTCATGGGAGCGGGGATCTAGGAGCAGGGAGCGAGGAGCTGGAGGGCGGCGGAGTCCCGGCAGCGGGCGGAGCTCAGGCGCGCAAGCCGGAGGGTTCGACCAAGATGCTGGAAGCGGCGGCGTGACTCAGGGCAAGGCGGCAACCGTTGACCACGCAGATAAAAGGACCGCTGCCACCGATTTTGGTAACAAAGGCACGTTCCCCAAAGCCCATCTCACGAATGCGTTGGCAAAAAGAGGGCTCTCCGGTGACGGTGCGCACCCGCCCCGATTGGCCGGCCGGCAACTGACAAAGCGGCAAAGGCTCGGGATGAAGGTTTTGGAGAGTGGCCGTTTTCACGTGTCGTCAAGATTGAGACTCAGTCTTAATAGGTCAATGGGGTTTATGGGCGAAGTGCGTTGGGCATGGAGAAAGCATTAAAAAGAAACG
>CANIWJ010000193.1 GCA_947471035.1 Verrucomicrobiota bacterium | reverse complement strand
TTCACCGCCCGCTGGCTCGCCCATGAACACACCCCCTGACGCCACTCCCCCTGCCTCGGCCGTCGCGGCAAACCCCATTCCCGCGCGGCTCAATCTCCTCATCGCCGCCGCGCAACTCGCCGCCCTCGTCGCGCTCCTGCTCGGCGCCGGCCAACTCCCGTTCTGGCCTTGGGCCCCGCTCTTCGCCGTCGGCTACGCCCTAGCGATGAACTCCGCCTACCTCCTGCTGCACGAGGCCGAGCACGGCCTGCTCCACCCGAACCGCGCCCTGAATGACGCCGTCGGCACCGTCCTCGCCCTCTTTTTTCCCGCGCCCTTCCACCTCCTCCGCCAGGGCCACCTCGGCCACCACGTGCGCAACCGCACCGACGACGAGGCCTTCGACCACTACTTCGAGGGCGACAGCCGCCTCTGGAAACACTGGGCCTTCTACAACATCCTCACCGGCGGCTTCTGGCTCTGTATCGCCGTGAGCAACGTCGTCCTCCCCTTCCGCCCCCGCCTCTGGACCGCCTCCCGCGCCAGCTTCGACCGCCCCACCGAGGCCCTGCTCGAATCGCTCAATCCCCGCTACGACCGCCTCATCCGTCTCGAAGCCGCCGCCCTGCTCCTACTCCACTGCGGCTTGATCGCTTCCGGCCTCGTGCCGTGGACTGTCTGGCTCACCTTGGTCGGAGCCTTCGGCGTCACCTGGTCATCCATGCAATACATGCACCACTACCACACCGAGCGCGACGTCCACAAAGGCGCGCGCAACCTCCGCACCTTCCGCTGGCTCGACACCCTTTGGCTCAACCACAACTGGCACCAGCGCCACCACGAACACCCGCACATCCCCTGGACCCAGCTCCCCCGCCTCGGCGAGGGCCCCGCCGCCCCCCGCGAATCCATGTTCCAAGCCTGGCTCCGCCAATGGCGCGGCCCCACCCCCGCCGAACGCACCCTCCCCAATCACCATGCCGGCAACCCATCCGCTGACGGTCTCCGCCGCGCCCCGCGCGTGCGCGTCATCACCCAAGCCGCGACTTTCTCCCCTCGCGAAAAAGCGCTGCTGCTCGCGATCAACGCGATCCCGGCCATCCACCTCATCATGCTCGGCCTGGTCGTCGCCGCGCTGCCGGCCGCGCTCTCCACGCGCCTCGGTCTGGCCGTCTGCTGGTTGCTTTTCCTGCCACCGCTGCTCGCCCGCTACGTGCTAAAGCCGGGCCTGCCCACCGGAGAAATCGCCGTGCCCTCCGACGCCTTTTTCCGCTGGTGGATCACCTGGCAGCTCCAAGCCATATTCAACCGCCTGCCGTGGATCGAGGAGCTGCTGCGCATCATCCCCGGCGCCTACTCCGCCTGGCTTCGCCTCTGGGGCGCGCAGATCGGCCGCCTCACGCTCTGGTCGCCAGGCGTGCGCATATCCGACCGCTCGCTCCTGGAAATCGGCGACGACGTGGTCCTCGGCATCGACACCCGCCTCGTCAGCCACTTCGGCGGACTCGACGCCGAGGGCCGCTCCACCTTCACGCTGGGAATAGTCTCCATTGGCGACCGCTGCGTGATCGGCGCGAGCGCCCTGCTCGGCCCCGGAGTCACCCTCGAAGCCGACCAAGCCACCGAAGCCCTCTTCCTCGCCCCCCCCTTCACCCACTGGCGCGCCGGCCAACGACTTTCCTCCACCACACCACCCACCTCCGACTCCACCACCTCATGAAAACCACTCTCCGCCGCCTGTTCGCCCTCACGTTTCTCGGCCTTTCCGTCGCCCACGCCGCGCCTCCCACCGAAGCCGCCCTCCACGACGAACTCCGCGCCCTCAAGGCGAGCTACGAAACCGCACTCTCCAGCGGCGACCTCAAGCCCCTCGCCCCGCTGTTAGATGCGGGTAGCAGCGGCGTCACCGTGGACAACCAATCCTTCCGCACCTTCGCCGAACTCCAGGCCATCTACGACCGCTTCCACGCCGATTTCCCCGGCGTGGTTTACCGCGTCAAACTCGACGCCCAGCCCACCCTCCTCTCCGGCGACCTCGCCATCGCCCACGGCACCGCCGAGGAGTTCGTCAAAACCTCCGCCGCCGAGTTCACTTACACGAGCACCTGGACGGCGGTCCTCCGCCGCACCGACGCCGGCTGGAAGCTCGTCCGCTCCCAAGTCACGATGGACCCCTTCCGCAACAGCATCGTCACCTTCCTCCAAAAGAAATCCCTACTCACCTACAGTCTGACCTCCCTCGTCGCCGGCGTTATCATCGGCCTCCTCCTCGGCGCCGTCTTCCGCCGCCGCTCTGCCACATCGGCCTGAAAGTGGCTCAAGCGTATCGCCTCACTCAGTCTGCCAATTCTCCACCACAAGTCCATCGACCCGTGAAAACTCGCGCACATTGCGCGTCACCAACACCGCGCCCAAGGCCAGCGCATGGGCCGCGATCAACGTGTCACGATCCCCGATTTTGATCCCCGCTCCCTCCAACTGACACCGCACCCGCGCGTAAACCGGGGCGGCGGCTTCGCCCAGTGACTCCACATCGAGCAAGTCACGTAAACTCTCGACCTTCTTCACAAAACGCGTGTGCCCCAGTTCCCGCCTCGCCTTCTCCGCGCCAAACTGCAGTTCCGCCAGCACCATGAACGACAGCCGCACTTCACCGGCCGCCACCGCCTCGTTCATCCGCTGGGCGAGCGCAGGCGACCGCCCCGCGAGATAAGCCGAAAACGCATTCGTGTCGGGCAGGTAGATCATTCCCAGTCGCGCTTCACGTTGCCCGCCGTGTTCGGCTCAATCTCCGGAAAGTCCGCACAACTCCCCGCGAGCTTGGCAAACGCCCGCGCCCGCCGCGCGTTCTCCCCATCCTCCTGCACCAAAATCCCCTGCGGAGTCCTCTCCAGCACCACGACCGACGAGCTAAACCGAAACGCCTTGGGCAGCCGGATCGCCTGCGAATTCCCAGACTGAAACACCCGCGCTTTGACCGTCTTGTTCATGCCGTATATACCGTATGCACGCGCCCTGAAAGTCAACGCCCCGTGTTTTCGCTCGAGATTCGATAGGCCGAATGGACGTAAAAGTAGCAAGCAGGGGCCCGACCCCAGGCGCTCGACGGCTATTCTGCAAACCGCCCAGTGGTGGATGTTGATTTATGTGGAGCGAGGTTTCGCCCCGATTGCTCACAAGTCCAATTGGCCGAAGGCTTGATGCCAGGGAGTCGAAAGATGGGTGAAATGAAACCCCGGAGCGCGAGTTGCTTTCAAGAGCTGATACACCTTCTCACATTCGCGGTCCGCAGTGAGATAGTGGGTGATCCCCGGGGTGACATCCGCCTGTGCAAACATCTTGGTGTCGTTGGCAATGACCGCGCGTTGATCGAACTGCTGCGGCATGTTCCGGCGGATTTCGAAAACCGCACGTGCGAATTCACCGGCTCGCTGGGCGTGATCCGTATTAAATGGCACGATTCGGAAATAGCGCAGCGGTAAATTCGCGATTGAGTCGCGCACCGCGTATTCCGCTAACGCGATGGTGGAGACGTAAAGCGTGTGACCGCCCTCGATCAGATATTTCAG
>CANIWJ010000192.1 GCA_947471035.1 Verrucomicrobiota bacterium | reverse complement strand
TGGACACCCTTTTCCAGCACCCGAACGTGCCGCCTTTCATCGCCCGGCAGCTCATCCAGCGCTTCGTCACCAGCAATCCTTCCCCCGCCTACGTCTACCGCGTGGCGCAAGCCTTCACGAACAACGGCCAGGGCGTGCGCGGCGACCTCGCCGCCACCCTCCGCGCCGTGTTGCTCGACTACGAGGCGCGCTCCGAAGCTCCTCTCGGCGACTATACCCGAGGCAAACGCCGCGAGCCGGTGCTGCGCCTGACCCATTACCTGCGCGCATTCCTGCCCACCTCCATCCGGGCGGGCGACCCGCGCTTCTTCCTGAACTACCAGTACAGCCTGCAGCATCAGGTGCCGCAGATTTCACCGTCGGTGTTTAATTTTTTCCAGCCGGTTTTCTCCCAGCCCGGCCGCATCGCTGCCGCCGGCCTGGTCTCGCCGGAATTCCAGATCACCTCCGAAACCACCGTGATCAACGAGGCAAACCACATCCACAGCGCCACCTTCTACGACCTCTGGACGCCGGAAGTGGTCAATCCCTCCCTGCCCTACGACTCGGTAACCAACCCCACGCTGGTGCACCGGACCGATTTCTCCGCCGAACTGGCCCTGCTCGAACGCCCGGTTTACACCGCACTGGAAAATCAGAACGCCCTGCTCGACGCCCTTGGCCTGAAGCTGCTTGAGGGCCGCCTCAGCCCAGCCCTCCGCGCTACCTTGCTAAACGCCTTCGCCACCCTGCCCTCCTGGTATCTTGGCACCGGTGATCCCAACACGCTGCGCGATCGCCGCCGCGAGCTCGTCCGCATTGCCGCCTGCGTCATCGCCCAGTCCCCCGAATACGTGATCCAAAAATAATTTTCCGCCTCGAAACCGGACCAACGCCATGAGCCAACCCCTATCCCGCCGTCAATTCCTCGGACAAGGCGCCTGCGCCGGCCTCGGCGCGGCCGGTCTGCTCAGCACCATGGGCACGCTGCGCCTGTTCAACTCCACGCTCGCGGCCCAAACCCTGCCCCCCGGCAATGACTACAAGGCCCTCGTCTGCCTCTTCCTCTACGGCGGCAACGACGCCAACAACACCCTCATCCCCTACGACACCTCCGGCTACCAGTCCTACGCCGCCGCCCGCGGCATTCTCGCCCTGCCGCGCACCGATCTGGTCCGCCTTTCCCAACCCGTCGGCGCCGACGGGCGGGAATGGGCGCTCCACCCCTCCCTCGCTCCGCTCACCCCCGCCTACGCCGCCGGCAAGATGGCCCTGGTAGTAAACGCCGGAACCCTCCTCGCCCCGCTCACCAAGGCGGAATACAATTCCGGCGGCGCCGCCGTGCCTCCGTATCTGTTTTCCCACAACGACCAGCAGGTGCAGTGGCAGACCTCCGTGCCCGACGCCTCCCGCCGCGTCGGCTGGGGCGGCCGCCTCGCCGATCACCTCCAGGCGCTCAACACCGGCTCGCAGATCTCGATGAACATCTCCCTGGCCGGAAATAATTTCTTCCAGGTCGGCGAGGAGGTTTTTCAATACCACGTCAGCCCCCAGGGCAGCATCGGCCTGAACGAGTACACCGCCACCTGGGACCCGCGCAAACAGCAGATTCAGGCTCTCAACAACACCCTGAACCGCAGCTACGGCCACCTGTTCGAGCAGGAGTACGCCTCGATCATGAAGCGCGCCATTGCCAACGACACCCTGCTCAAAACCACCCTGGCCGGCGTGCCCCGTTACGACCGGGCCTCCACTTCCCCCGGCGGCCAGCCCGGCGACCTCGACCTCTTTCCCAACTCCCGCACCGAAACCGGCTCGCTGAACCGCATCGCGGCCCAGTTGCACATGATTCTGCGCCTCCTCGTCTCGCGCGGCACCCTCTCGATGCGCCGCCAGGTCTTTTTCGCCTCACTCGGCGGCTGGGATACGCACGACGACCAGCTCAACGACCACGGCGCCTTGCTGGGCCAACTGGCCGGCGCGCTGGGCGATTTCTACCAAGCCACCGTCACACTCGGCCTCTCCGAGTCCGTCACCACTTTCACCGCCTCCGATTTCAACCGCACCTATTCGTCCAACGGCAAAGGCAGCGACCACGCCTGGGGTGGCCACCACTTCGTGCTCGGCGGCGGAGTAAACGGCGGCCGCATGATCGGCCGCATGCCCGTCCTGCAATCCGGCGGGCCCGACGACACCGGCGACCGCGGCGCCTGGATTCCCGGCATATCGACTGACGAATACGCCGCCACCCTCGCGCGCTGGTTCGGCGTCACGGACGCCAATCTCCCGCTCGTATTGCCCAACATCGGCCGCTTCTCCCGCCGAGACCTCGGCTTCATGAACCTCGGCCCCGTCTCGTGACGCCCCGCTTTTCCCGCTCCCTGGCCTTACTCGCTACTCTCGCCGCGCTCTGCCTTGCCATCGCGCTCGTCCCGCCCCGCTGCGCCCGTAGTGAGGCTCCGGGTTCGTCACCGTCACCAGGCTTGGCCCCATCGCGCCCCCTCATTCCACCCCCGACCCGGCCCGGCCCCGACTACTCTCCCGCGCGCCCCGCGCTGCAACCCGTCCCGCCCGCACCCGGCCTGCCGCGCTCCCCGCTGGCCGACGGCCTGAATGCACCGGCCGCAACCGCCCGCGACGATCTGCGCACCGTATTGAACATTCTCACGCGTTACCGGGAAAGTTTCGGCGCTTTCCCCGCCTTCGCCGACAACCCCCAATTGGTCAACGCCATCGCCGGTGCCAACCCGCAACGCCTCGGCCTCCTCCCTCGTGACCATCCCGCCGTGAACGCGGCCACCGGAGAACTGCTCGACCGCTGGGGCACCCCCTATTTTTTCCACGCCTTGTCCCGCCAACAAATCGAACTGCGCAGCGCCGGCCCAGACCGCCGCCTCCACACCGAGGACGACCTCGTGCTGGCCTCAGCCCCACCAAGTCCGGAGCAAGGCGGAACACCTTGACAAACTCCGAAATGCGCGTCCCGCCGGGGAGCGCCACTCGCCTGCCACAAAGACGCTGAAAAACCGGCGGGTAAGACCCCATTACCCGCCATCCCCCATAGGTGTATCATAGCCGCCACTCCACCTATGCTACAAAATATCAAACTGCTCTACGGTAAGAAAATCGGCGCCACCGACGGCGACATCGGCCACGTAAAAGACTTTTACTTCGACGACATCACCTGGATGGTCCGCTACCTCGTGGTCGATACCGGCACCTGGCTCGCCGGCCGCCAAATCCTCCTGCCACCCCAAGCCTTCGGCCCGCGCCCCTTCGGAAAAACCAACGCCGACCCGAAGCTGATGCAGACCAACCTCACCCGCCGCCAAATCGAGGACAGCCCGTCCATCGAAACCCACAAACCGGTGTCGCGGCAGCACGAGGAGGCCTATTACAACTACTACGGCTGGCCCGCCTACTGGATGGACGCCGGAATGGTGGGTGGCATCAGTCTTCCGCCCGGGGCTCCCATCGCCGACCAGGTCCGCCCATCACCCGAGCGCGACCGCCAGCGCGACGACCCGCATCTGCGCAGCGCCAAAGCCGTGGATGGTTATGCCATCCGGGCC
>CANIWJ010000191.1 GCA_947471035.1 Verrucomicrobiota bacterium | reverse complement strand
GGCGGCACGATAGGCTGGTTAGTCAACAAAGACGCTATCGCGGCCGTCGATGCCCAGTTCCCGGATACGGCCGAACGCTTCCTCTCCGGACTGCCCGGTCGCGCCGAGCGCAAAGTCGATCTCTTGATAAACACGCATCACCACGGAGACCACACCTCCGGCAATTTCACCTTCAAGCCGGTGACCACGACCATCGTCGCGCATGAAAACGTGCCCGAGCTGCAACGAGGCCGGGCTGAACAAGCCAAAACCCTCGATCAACAAGTCTACGCCGACACGCTGTTCGCCGACTCATGGAAGCGCGACGCCGGGGACGAAATTATCAGCGCACGCTATTATGGCCCTGCCCATACGAAGGGCGATATCGTCGTCACGTTCGAGAAAGCCAACGTCGTGCACATGGGCGACCTGATGTTTAACCGGGTTTACCCCGTGATCGACCGACCCGGCGGAGCGCGAATCCAGTCCTGGATCCCGCTCTTGGAGAAAGTTCACGTCGAGTATTCTGCGGATGCCCTCTTTATCTTCGGCCACGGCGGCGCCCGCTATGGCGCGGTCGGAACCCGGTCTGATCTGCTCGTGCTGCGCGATTATCTGACCGGCCTGCTCGGCTATACCCGGAAACAAATCGCCGCCGGGCGGCCCAAAAACGAGATCGTCGCCTTGGAAAACCTGCCTGGTTTTCCCGATTTCCAACAGCCCCTTCCCAACCGTCTCGGCGCCAATCTGGGCGTCGCCTTCGACGAACTTACCAACGCCTGAGCGTTCCTTTCTGATTTTCAACATTTGCACGAAACACCGACCTAATGATCCCTCCACACCGCCTTCGCCACGACCTCTTCGGTCTCCTCTTACTTGCCGGTATCTGCCTGTCCGTGGAAGGCGCCGAGTACCATGTGCCTTTGACCACCGAAAATGCTATCATCGGCCACTACTCCGCGACCAAGAAACCCGTGGTTACCATAAAGTCAGGCGATACGGTGGTCATGGATGGTGGCGGCGGATCGCGTTGGGGCGAAAAGGATCCCGATACGTGGCTAAAGGAGAACAACATTCCCGTCACCCTCGCCACCTGCCCCGCTTTGGCGGAAACCCACAAAGCGCTTACTGAAGTGGTGCGCGCCGAAGGTATCCCGAGCGGACACCTGATGACCGGCCCGGTTTACATCGAAGGTGCCGAGCCCGGGGATTCCATCGAGGTTCGTATCTTATCGGTGGTGACGCGCATTCCCTACGGCACGGTCAGCGGCGCTCCCGGCCGGGGTGCACTGCCCGCCGATCTGATCGCCAGGCCCTTCAGCTTCGTGGTGCCTATCGACAAGGCTCGTAATGCCGGCGTTTACACCGATGGCGTCGAAGTGCCCCTGGCTCCCTTCATGGGTGTGATGGGCACCTGTCCTCCCGACTCCGAAGGCCCTGCCCGCAAATCCGGACCTCCGGGCCTCTTCGGCGGCAACCTGGATTGCAAGGAGCTGAAAACCGGGGCGACTCTCTTCCTGCCGGTTTACCAAAAGGGAGCGCTTTTTTACACCGGTGACTCGCACGCTGCCCAAGGCGACGGAGAAGTTACGGTCAGCGCGATCGAGACGGCCAATACCGCGACCTTTCAATTCATCCTCCACAAGGGCAAAACCCTGCAAGGTCCCCGCGCCGAGACGCCCACGCATTACCTTACCTTCGGCCTCGATCCTGATCTCGATAAGGCGATGATCAACGCCACCCTCGACTCCATTGATTTTCTCAAAGCAAAGCAGGGCTACGATTTCTTCCGCGCCTATGCGTTGTGCAGCATCGCGGTCGATTTCCGCGTCACCCAGGTGGTTGACGGCACGGTTGGTGTGCACGGCATGATTCCCAAGAAACTTTTCGTGAAGGACGCAGACCCTTACTGGTATCGTTCGTTCTAAACATTCGCAGCCCTGACTGGCGGCAGAGTAGGGCCTTGCACTGGCAAGGCTCTAGTCGTTCAAGGACCTTCCCCTGCGATTTTTGCGCGATAGGCGACGAGACTATAAACGCTGGTTTCGTCGCCTTGGAAAAACCAAGTCCGCCGCAGCACATGGCCTTCGTTGCCCGCGAATTGCTGCGGCGTGGTGATCAACCACGCCTGAGGATTGCGCGCCACCGCCTGCTCGGCCGAGAGGCCTTGCAGTGTTTCCGTTTCAACTAGACTCACCGTGCGCGGCCCCTCGATACGATAAAAGGGGGCCAGCTCGCGGTTGAACGGCAGGGTTACCTCTAGCGGACGACCTGCCGTATCCAACTCCTGAAGCCAACTGCGCCAGGCCCGGAACACATAGGAGTAAATCGACTTGTCCGGCCTGGCCACCATCGGCCAAGCGGCATTGTGCGTCTGCGTTAATGTATGGGCGCCCACCAGGGTCGCCGAAAGGAGTGCCGCGATCCAAGCTGCCCTACGCGCGCCTCGGCTCAAGCCTTCCAGCCACCACGCGGCCACCAGACCCAGCCAAGGAGCGATCAGGATGAAATATCGAAAACCGTAGGGATGCCATTGCTGCATGGCGTGGAAAAACACCAAAAATAAGCCCACCCCCGCCAGCGACCAGCGTATCTCCGCCGCTCCTTGGCGCAGCCTGCAAATGGTAAATGCTGCTACACCGCCGGCGAGCACCAGCACCGTCAGAACCAAGCCGAAAGTGGTCCCATCGGCATCGGGCGTTCGCCTTGTTAGCAAGGATAGCAGCATCGAGCGCCGGTCTCCTTGCTCAAAGGTAAACGGGTCGGATACCGGCAGCTCCTTTATCAGCCAGGTGCTGGCCGCCACGGTCAAATGATCCATTCCAGGCGGCTGCGAGTGAGGCTCAAGCACCTGGATAAAGGAACTGGCGAGGTTCAGCGTCACCTTTAGTCCCCACTGACCCTCACCGCCCTGATGGTGCATTTTGACGAATTCCGCCGGCCCGAAAGGACCGCCATAATGCCGCCAGTTTTGTACCCAGACCGGCGCCGCAAAGGCCAGTGTGGCCGCCCCGACGGCCAGCAGCGTGCGCGCCCACGCCGAGATCGGTAAACGTTGTCACCAGCCATACCACAACGCCCACAGAGCGAGAGTGGGCAGCAGATAAAACACGGTGCCCTTGGCGCCCAGGGCCAGTCCACCCGCAACCCCCGCCATCACGGAACCGCGCCCCCGGTTAGCCTCCGTGCGCCAAAGATAAAACGCCGCCGCGACCAAGCCTGAGGTAAACAGATCCGTGTGGGTGGAGGTAAATTGCGGCGCTACATTCGCGCAACCCGCCACCAGCAAAGCGGCCCCCAGGGCCGCGAATCGACTCAAACCCAACTGCCGCGCGAGACCCACCGTGGCGGTTAATAGCAGTACCCCACCGCACCATTGCGCCAGAGCCGCTCCCCGGTAACCGCTGTCCGTTCCGCCCAGCAGCCAGGCCATCACCACTTCGGGAACCACGGGCATATAGTTCTGCCGCGCGTCATTAGTGGCCATGAAACCAAGCCGACCCTCCTGTAACCAATGTCCGATCCGTGACAACCGATAGGTCAGCGAATCATAAATGCCCGGCTCCCCGGCCATCGCGAGGAACGCGGTCGCCAG
>CANIWJ010000190.1 GCA_947471035.1 Verrucomicrobiota bacterium | reverse complement strand
GTGGTGCCGCGAACGATAAAGACCATCCGGGAGGAAGCGGTGGTGTCGGCGACGTTGCCGGCGTCGGTATATTGGACGAAGTACTGTTTGTCCACAGACTTGCCACTGACGGTTACTTTGCCATCGATGCGCCAGAGGGAATCCTGAACCAGGGTGGTGATGGTGTAACCGGCGTTGAGGGCGTAAGTGCCGTTATTGGCCAAGAGGAAGATGTTGGAAATGACGGACGGGGCGGTGCGGGCGTTGAGGGCGGCCAAATCGGCGGCGGTCGCGGCGAATTCGCGACGGATTTCGTAGCGGAACTTGTTAGCCTCAATCGGACTGGCGTTGACGAGGTAGCTGCGGCTGTTGGTGGTATCGACCACGCGCCAGGAGGCGTTGGTCTTGATGGTCGTGATGGTGGTTGCGCCCAGGGCGAGGTCACCGACGAAGGCGGCAGCGAGGGCACCGATACTGCCGCTGTTAAGGGAGGAGGCGGCGGTAGCGCCGGTTCCGGTGTCGTTGTACCAAGCGCCGTAGATGCTATCGCCGGGGATGCCCGCGAGGGTCATGATCTCGACTTTGTCAGTCTTGGTGGTGTTGATCTGGATAACACCGGCGGCCTTGAGGTCGAGGCCGATGCTCTTGAGGAAGTCGAGGTTGGTCTCGACCTTGATCACGCCCCAGAACTTGGGGATGACGATGCTGGCACCGGGCAGGCTGGAGGCGTTGGGCACGCCCAGATCGGTGAGGAAGTCTCCGATGGAGAGGGCCTCGGGGTCGACGCCGTTGGTCGGCTTGGAGGTATCGAGCACGAAGCGGCCGGCGACGGAGGCGATATTGCCGATGTAGATGATCTTGAGGGTGCCGTCGAAATCGAGTTGGAAGCGTTGACCGGTGATGTTACCGATGGCGACCTCTTTGGCTTCGAAGGTGACATTGCCACGAATGGTGAGAACGGGCTCGTCGAGGCCGGGCAGGTTGAAGGCGAGGCCGCCGCTTATCTCGAGGTAGAAGGACTTGGCGGGCTTGCGGACAAAGAAGCTGGTGGTGCTGGCGGCAATGGCGTTGCCGTCAGTATCTTCCACAGAGCCTGCCGCGAAAGACAGGTTGACCTTGAGAGTCTGGCCGAGGTCGGCGGGCAGAATGTCGGTATTGTAGAAGAAGCGGAAATTATTGGTGGCGACGCCATTTTTGATGACGCGTTCATAGCCGGTGACCGCGATGGAGGTGGCGGCCTCGTCTTTGCTGAGGAGGAACTTGAGCGCAGCGGTGGGGGTGCCGGAGAAGTCGACGGCGGCACCGCCGGAGGTGGCGGCCAGTTTGAAGGTATTAGCGGTGACATCGCGCAAGTAATAGGTACCCGCTGCGAGACCTTCCGGCATGGTGTTGGCAGTATAGGGCGTGAGGGTGATGAGGTCACCGTCGGCCAGACCGTGAGCAGTGACGGTAAGGACGTTGCCAGAGGCGTCGAAAGCGGAGCCGAAGAGAACGAACTGCTTCACGCGGACCACCGAGATGGTGAGGTCATCGGCAGCGACGCTAGATGCTTTAATGGAGACGAGCTGGCTGAGCTTGAACTTCTTGGCGGCGGTAGGCGCGGTGGTAAAGTCGATGGCGGCACCGTTGAGGGTGGCGGCGAGTTCGAGGGTGTTGGCGTCGACCACGCGGACGTAGTAGACGGTGCCACTAACGAGACCGCCGGGGCTGGAGGAGGCGGTGCTCTCGGTGAACACGACCATGGCGTTGGCGGTGAAGCCGTGGGCGGTGATGGTGATGCGGTTGGTGGTGGTATTAACCGCTTCGGAGAGGAACTCTTTCACGCGACCGACCGGCAGTTCGCCGCCGGTGTAACGGGTGACGAGCGCGCCATTGACGGGATCGTAAGCGCCGGAGGCCGGGGTGAAGGTAAACTCGAAGAAGCGGCTGGTGGTGTTCGTAGTGGTGCCGGTGGCGTCGCCGAAGAGCGTGGGGTTATCGACGTAATTGATGTTGGGCTCGCGCAAGGGGTTGTCTTTGGTGGCATCGACGGTGCCGTTGCCGTCGGCGTCAGCGACATCGGCGAAACCAAAGTAAGCGGAGCCGTCGCGGACGTTGACGGAGGCCACGGTGGTGCGGGCAAGTTCGAAGGAGAAGGTGGAGCCGAGGTTGGTGGAGGCTTGATCGTCGGCGAAGGAGCCGGGGAGCACGGTGAAGGTGACCTTGCCGGCCGGTGGAGTGCCGGTGAAGGCATAGCGGAACGTGTTGGTACTGTATACGCCGAGGGTGAAGGAATTAGCCGCAGTAGTCGCGACGAGGTCGATCGGATCGCCAGCGAAGGTGGTGCGCAACTTGAGGGTGTTGGCATCGACGACGAGGACGTAGAAGTCGGCATCGGCGAACGCGAAGGCGCTGGAGCCAGTAGCGGAGAAACGAACGGACTGGCCGGTGGCGAGGCCGTGGTTGGCGACGGTGAGGGTGTCGTTGGCGGCGTTAAAGGCGGTGCCGTTGAGATAAACGTCGAGAGTGAAGCGATCGGCGGCGGTGGCGGCGGCGAAATCGATGGCGGTGCCGTTGGCGGCGAGGCGGAGCTCGATGGTATTGGCGTCGACAAAACCGACGAAGTAGTCGTTGTCAGCCAAGGCGTAAGTAGAGCCGGCAGCCTTGGTGAAGCGCACGAGCTGGCCGCTTACGAAGCCGTGGGAAGCGATGCTGAGGGTGTTGGGAGTAGCGTTGACCTGAAGGCCGGTCAGGTAGGCATCGACGGTGAAGGTGTCGGTCGTGGTGGCAGCGGCGAGATCCACTGCGGCTCCCCCGGACAAGAGGCTGAGTTTAAAGGTATTGGTAGTGGAGCTGACCACGTAGTAATCGCGCTCGGCGAGGGCGTAAGTGGAGCTGGAAGCCTTGGTGAAGCGCACGAGCTGACCATCGGCGAGGCCGTGACCGGTTTGCGTGAAAGTATCGTTGGCGGCGGATATGGCTGCGCCGGTGAGCTGGAGGGTGGCGGCGAAGGTGCGGGTGGAGGCGACGCTGAGAGTGGAGGTGAGAAGGCGGGTCGGATCGTTGGCGAGGCCGAGGCTGGTGCCGTCGCTGGCGGTGGCGGTAAATTCGGCCGCAGAGTCGGCCAAAGTGCTGTAATCGATTAACTTGCCGGCACCGGGACGGAAGGTGACGTCGATGTAGCCCTTGGTTAGGAAGTCTTTAATGCCGATGCGGCTGCCATCGGGCAAGGTGGTGAACTCGGCGGTGGAGCCACTCACCGTAAACGTCAGGATTTGCACGGCGTTAGATATCGTGGCGGAGTCCGTGATCTGGCCGGCCGCGATGGTGCCGGTGACGACACCCGTAGTGAAGCTGCCGGTGAAGGTGTAGCGATACGTGTTGGTTGTGCCCTGGCGCACGCCGGTAGCGGAGAGCACGGCAGTGCCCTTGCCTGCGCCGGCGAGCGTAAGGGCGGGACCGACGCCGAGATTGAGCGTAGCGCCTTGGGAGAGGCTGGGGGCGAAGGCGACGTCGAGGTAGCCACGGGTATTCAGGACCGCGACGTTGACTTCGGAGCCGGGCAAGGGATTGACGAGCGCGGCGGAGGTGCCTTGGACGAAGAGTGTTTCGGTTTCGGCAGCGTTGGTTTCCGGGCTGGCTGCACCGGTCTGGCTGAAGCGGCC
>CANIWJ010000189.1 GCA_947471035.1 Verrucomicrobiota bacterium | reverse complement strand
TGCACGCCTGCGACCCGGGTGGTGCGCACCGTGCCTGCCCGCGTAATGGTGCCCGGCCTCTTTAGCCCGGCGGCCGACGACGGCACCCACCGCTTCGTCTTCGCCGAGCCCAACGACTGCTCGCCGCCCGAACTGGTGACCGACCTAGCCACCGTCGCCGCCGGCCACATCTCGCACAGCATTCTGGACTACACTCGGCTCTAAAACGTCACTATAGCAGCCGCCGCCGGTTCCGCCGGAATTTGCCTTCACCAAAAGCAAAATAAGGGCATGCGAAGGATTCCCCAACAGGGACTGGTTTCGACAACGCACGCCCTTGGCCTTTAGCGCGGCGACCTTAAAAAACCTCAACACCCGTGCCCCGCGCCAAGCCAATCACACCGAATGACGCAGATCGTTCCAAGCAGCTATGGGTCAGCTGGAGCGACCCCGACACGGTAAAACACGCCCGCGCCTTGCTCGGGCAGTGGCTTTGCGTGCGCGCAGCGGATGGGGTCGTGCGCCGCGCACGCATCACCGAGACCGAGGCTTACCACGGTCCGGAGGATCGAGCCTGTCATGCGGCGAAAGGTCGCACGGCGCGCACCGAGGTGATGTTCGGTCCCGCCGGGCGCTGGTATGTCTATCTCTGCTATGGGATTCACGAAATGCTCAACTTGGTGACTGGTCCCGTCGACTGGCCGGCGGCGGTCCTAATTCGAGGGGTCGAAGGTTTCAGCGGACCCGGCCGGGTGACGCGCGGCCTTTCGATCGGGCGTGAGTTTAATGACACTCCAGCCGCACCAAGGAATGACGGCGGCAAATCGGTCTGGATCGAGGCTGCCACGTCGGCGGATGAACCGGTAGCCGAGGCGGATGTACTCGCCGGGCCACGCGTGGGAGTGGACTACGCCGGCCCCGAGTGGGCGGCAAAGCCCTGGCGCTTCCGCTGGATGGCAAAATGGGTCAAACTTGGAAAACGACCTTAGCGTTTCCGATTTCGATTAACGGTTTTAATTATAATGCACTTTCAGGTTGAGCTGAATTGGCCGGGACGGCCAACCCTACATGTAATGCATAGCTTACTCACATCAGGTGGTTTGTGTAGCGATGGCCGTCTCCGGCCAATTCCGACATTCTGCTCATTTTGACTGCGAATTGGAATAATCACACCGAATCAGCCGCGGGAGCGTTCCAGCTCGGACCAACGCACAAGCATAACCCAGCTAAGGCCAAAGGTGGTGAGAATCGCCGTGTTACTCAGAGGAAAGTCCACCCAAGCGTGCGCCAAGGTCAGGCCCAGTCCCAAGGTGATTAACAGGAATCCCGGGTGGGTAAGTGCACCCGCGCGTAGTAAACGCCGGAAAAACCAGCCGAGGGTAAGCAAGAGCGGTATCACGCCCAGGATGCCGACCTCGGCGAGGATCTGCATATAGTCGTTATGGGCGTGATCCCAAAACATGACGGTGCCGAAGGGGCGGTAAATATCGGGGTAGTTTTGCTGATGGATGGGAAACGCATGCCGGAAACTGCCAGCGCCCCAGCCGGTTATGGGTTCGTCGCGAAAGAGCTCCCAAGTGGCATTGCGGGCCTGAATGCGGGATTCGACGGAGGCAAACCGGTCGCGCTCAAACACGTTGCGGATCTGCTCGATGCTGGTTTGCAGATTCAGGTAGGTCGCGGCCAAGGCGATGAAGCCCACCGCGAGGGTTGCCACGATCACTGATGTCGCCGTGCTGCCGCCGGAATCCTGCGAACGGCTGCGCCAAATCAGGTAAACCAGCCCGCCCACCACGATAAAGCCGCCGAGCAAAAGCATCGCGGTGCGCGACCCGCTCATAAACACGCTCACCCCCGTCAGAATTGCAGCGAAGAGGTAAACCGGCGCGGGCGTGCTGCGCTCCAAGCGTCGCAGCCCGCGCACGTGATTCCATGCCGCCAAACCCATCGCCAGGGCGAAGATAATATTAAAATAGGCCCCGGCATGGTTTTTATAGACAAAGGTCGCGTGGAAATAGTGCGCAACCGGATCCATAAACCAGAGCATTTTAGGTGTGCCCGTCGCCTTTTGAAGAATGCCGATCAAGGCGAGCACACTGCCGTTGATAAGCACCGCATTGAGCACGCCCTGCACCGCAGTGCGCCGGGTAAATCCGGTCCAGATCGCACACGCCGCCGTCCACACCCCGGTCCAGACCGCGAGCATGCGCCAAGCGTTCATGCGCTCAAACGGGGCGGTGACACTGCTCGGCAACCACTCCACATGGTCCACACTTTTTATAAACCAAACCTGCGGCGTGGTAATACGCTCCCACGCGGGGTTAAGCGCTTGAATTAACACATAGCCCAAGAAAACCAACCCGATCCAGAAAAGCGGAAACCGCAGTAAACGCGGCCATGGGTGCAGCTTAAAATTCCCTTCCGGTGCGAGTTCCCCGCTATAATGTCTAGGCCAAAGGGAGACGATCAGGGCGAGCACGCCGAAACCGAGTGATACCAACTGGGCCCAGGGCATGCGCGCACCCATCGCCCAAGGTAAAAATATCAAATGCGCGGCGACGACAAACCCCAAGGTCCGCTCCAACGGGTGCAGTGGTGCCGCCGCGCGCAGTTCACCGCGAAAGGAATGCACAAGGTTCGACTTGGGAGGAAGCGGACTGGCGGAGGAGGAAGACACGGGCGAAAAAGATAAACCGTTGCGGGAGATTATTAGAGCACGATCCTAGTCGAACAGGAACGAAGCCGCGCCCGGTGTCGAGCAAGTGCGCACTTGATTGCCGCCGTTTCAATTTTAATTGAAACCTACGTGACGGGATGGTGTTAAGTTTACCCACGTGAGCACGTCTCCCCCAGTTTCGGCGGGCCAAACCGCCCCAGTCACTCCCAGCCCGCGATTGACCCCGTTCGAAGCGCAGGTCGTCGAGGTATTTACTGATCTGGTTCAGTTGCTCGGCTTACCCAAGTCGGTGGGAGAAATATACGGTTTGCTCTTCGCTACGGCCGAGCCCCTGGTTTTTGCCGAAATCGAACGTAAACTCGACCTCAGCAAAGGCTCCGTCAGTCAAGGACTGCGCACCCTACGCGAACTCGGCGCGATTATTCCCGCCGATCCTGAACTCGATTTAGGCGGGACTAACTCCGGGCTCGAAACCCCCCGTGCCACCCGATGGGTTGCCGTGGTGGAGCTGCGCCGCTTACTCGGCAGCCTGCTCCGCGAGCGTTTGGTCCCGTATATCAAACGCCAGGATCAACGTATGCTCGCCGCGACAGAAAGCCTGAGCGTCGCCGAACCCGATTTGACATCCGCCGCGCTTAAGACTCTGCAAAGCCGACTAAGTAAACTCGAAACCTGGCAAGCCCGTGCCAGCACGGTATTACCGCTAATCGGCAAGATGCTCTAGTTCTAATTTGTTAAAGTGCGCCAAAAGCCCTCGGAGCTTGGCCGGGGACGGCCAACGCTACACTTTAAAAAACTAAAAGGGCCTTTGTTTTTGTAGGGTTGGCCGTCCCCGGCCAAAAAACGCTGAAGCGCCATACGGCTGGAACTCTTCTAAGGGCTTAGAGCCTATCCGGCTAACCAATGGAGTGGCGTTGAGCAGGAAAGCGGGTTCGGCCTAGGCGGCCGAGGCGGAGGTGGGCCAGAGG
>CANIWJ010000188.1 GCA_947471035.1 Verrucomicrobiota bacterium | reverse complement strand
CCCCTGCCGGCCTACGCCGCGCCCGACGTGAAGGCACCTATCATCGGCTCCGCCAAGTCCGGTACCAAAGTCGCCTCCGTGGCCGCTCCCGCTGGCTGGTCTGCCATCGAATTAGTCGGTCCCCACACCGTCTACGTCACCGAAAAAGACACCCTGAAAAACTTTGAGGTTCGTCCGGGCGGTGCCTACCATTCCGCTCCGCGTGCGGACGCTCCAGTGGTTGGCCTGGCTGGCGAAAAAGACCCTGCCGAGTTCGTCGACGTCGCCGGACGTTACAACAAGTTCACCCTCAAAAAACCCATCGTCGCTTACGTGCGCACCACCTCCGCTGCGGTTAATCCCGCCGCCGCCGCACCTGTTCCCGCCGCCACCCCGGTCGCCGCAAGCTCCTCCGCTCCCGCGCTGATGGGCGACCTCAACGCCACCCTTCGCAACGACATTCCCGCCAGCTCTCCCACCACCCCAGGCAAAAGCGCGCAGCTTGGGGAGCCTCGCCTGGCCCGCACTTTTTACGGCACCGTCGCCTCCACTCGCAATCCGCTCCGCCCGCGCCGCCCTTATGATTTCCAAATCAACGATTCCACCGGCGCCCGCATTGCCTACATAGACATCTCCCGCCTCCTGCTCACCGAGCAGATCGAAGCCTACGTCGGGCGCCCCGTCTTCATCCTCGGCACCGCCGAGCCCATCGGCTCCGGCGGCGAAATCGTGATCCGCTGCGAGACCTTCAAACTTCAATAAACACCTCGATTAGTCATCTTTGATCAGCCTTCTCGCAGCCATTCCTGTTTTTTACCTCATCATGCAGCTTATCGACGGCAACGCTATCGCTGCCTCCATCATCACCGAACTCAAGTCACAGGTAGACGCCCTGCCGGGCCGCCGCCCTTGCCTCGCTCTTGTGCGCGTAGGTGAAGACCCTGCCTCCGTTTCTTACGTTAAGAAAAAGGAGAAAACCGCCGCCGATATCGGAATCGAAAGCCGCATCATCCTGCCACCGGTAACCATCTCCCAAGCCGCGCTCGAAACCCTGATCGACGACCTAAACGCCGATCCCACCGTGGACGGCATCCTCGTCCAGTCCCCGCTGCCCAAACCTCTGAACGAACTGGCCGTTTTCCGCCGCATAGCCGCCCATAAAGACGTGGACGGTTTCCATACTCTGAATCTGGGGAAAATCGCCCAAGAGGACGATACGGGTTTTGTCGCCTGCACCCCTGCCGGCGTCATGGAGCTGCTTGCCCGCTCTGGCACCGACCTCAACGGTAAACACGTCGTCGTGCTCGGCCGTTCCCTCATTGTGGGCAAACCGGTGGCCTTGCTCGCGCTCCAGAAAAAAGCCGGGGCCAACGGCACGGTCACCATCTGCCATTCCGGCACGACCGACCTGCCCGCCATCACCCGCCTGGCCGACGTGCTCATCGCCGCCATCGGCCGCCCGGAGTTCGTCAAGTCCCACATGGTCAAGCCGGGCTGTGTCATCATTGATGTCGGCATTAACCGCGTGCCCGACGCCACCAAGAAGACCGGTTACAAGCTCGTCGGCGACGTCGATTTTGCCGGTGTTTCCCCGCTTGTATCCAAAATTACCCCCGTCCCCGGCGGAGTGGGTCCAATGACGGTCTGCATGCTCATGCAAAACACCCTGAAAGCCCGGCGCCTTTCCGCCCGGTAGACGCCCGCGCTCGCGTTTCCCGACCGGTCACCATGCTTAGCCCATCAAAAATCCTCGTCGTTGATGACCAGCCGGTAAATGTGCAACTCCTCAAACGTGCGCTCGAGCGTGAAGGCTTGACCGTCATACCTGCCCACAGCGGACAGGACGCGCTGGACCTCGTGCAGCGCGAGCTACCCGACCTCATTCTGCTGGATGTAATGATGCCTGACATGGATGGTATCGAGGTCTGTCAACGCCTCCAGCAAGACAGCCTCCACAAAAATATTCCGGTCATCTTTATCACCGCCCGCAGCTCCAAAGAAGGTCGTCTTGCCGGACTCGGAGTCGGTGCCGTTGATTACATCACGAAGCCCATCGACCTCGATGAGACTATTGCCCGGGTGCAGACCCAGTTACGCGTCGTAAAGGTCAACCGTGAGATGCTCGATCTTCAGCGCCGCTTGGAAGAGGCCCGACGTGCCGCCTCGATCGGCGCGATCACCCAAGGCATCGCCCACAACCTGAACAATCTTCTCGGGATCGTGCTCGGCTACCTGGACTTGATTAAAACCAACGCCAACCGCCCCGATACGGTGCGCGCCAATGCCGATAATCTCGAGGCCGCCGTTCAGCGCATCGTAGGGATTATTCGCCAGCTCGGAACCCTGGTCGTCAAATCCCGCCTTCCCACCAGCCCCATTCCGATCGACCCACTGCTCAAGGGTGCGATTGCCCGCTTCCGCGCCGATGCCCGCCACGAAGATCCGATCATCGTGGATAATTCCCTCGGCTCGCTGGCGCTAAATACGCATGTGGAAATGTTCGAAGAGACCCTTGGCCGCGTGTTGATGAACGCCCGCGAAAGCTACGGTTCCGCTCACGAAGGCGCACGCCCCATCACCCTCCGCACCCACCTGCTGCCCACCCTCGGCCCCGATGGCCGCGTGCTCGCCATTCTGGTCGAGGATCAAGGCCGCGGCATTGATCCCCAGTTGCGGGATCACATGTTTGAACCCTTTATCAGCAGTAAAAATACCGTCGGCGTCGGCATGGGCCTGACTGTCGCCCGCCACGCCCTGCGCAACATGGGCGGCGATCTCGTGCTTCAAGACCGTCCCGGCGGAGGAGTCACCGCCACACTTACCCAACCGCTCGAACGGCGCCGCCGCACGCATGCCAGTTGATAGGCTTAATTTCTGAATACAGCGGCCTGGCCCGCACCCGTTGTGGGGTCGGGGTTTTTCGTTTTATGAGCCGTGTGTATGGACCCGCGCAGTAAAATGTGAGTTGAATCTACTTTGAGCTAAAATCTTAGTCGGCCCATGTCTTCTTGTCCCGTCGCGCTTTCCGCTTACCTGCGTGCTTTGCCCAAGACCGAGACGCATCTGCATCTCGATGGTTCGTTGCCCTACGAGTTGCTGCATGCCTGGCAGCCTGAAAAATACCCGCCCGTGCCGGAGTTTCACGCCACGGATTTCCGCTTTTCCAGTTTTCAGCATTTCGACGAAGTGTTGCTCGGCCATGCTTTGCCGTGGTTCACTTCGCCCGAGCGTTACTATGAGTCGGCGCGGCTGACCTTCGCCAAACACGTCGTGGCCAATGTGCGCTATGTCGAGTGCAGCTTTCACCTCGCGATCAGCCATTTCATCAACGTGCCGGCGGGCGAGATTATCGGCGCTATCCGGGCGGCCGTTCCACCCGGGCTCGAAGTGCGTATTTATGCCGGCATGCTCCGTTCCGACTACGCCGGGCCCATGCAGGGCATAATCGATGGTTTGGAGCGGCAGGATGGTTTGTCCGGGGTGGATTTACACGGTTATGAGCCCGTGCCGACGGAAGCGTGGACCGCGCCCGTCTGGGCTCGATTACGTGCGGCGGGCAAGGTGACCAAATGCCACGCCGGCGAATTCGACGGCCCGCATCGTGTGCGCGAGGCCATCGAGCAATTGGGGGTTACCCGGGTGCAACATGGCGTGCGTGCGATCGAGGATCCGTCGGTGCT
>CANIWJ010000187.1 GCA_947471035.1 Verrucomicrobiota bacterium | reverse complement strand
CCTGCGTGGCTTGCGGTATGCAAAGTATGCCGACTAATCGCGGCTCTTTATGGCGATCTCCCCCAAAATTGTAATCGTCGAGGACGAGCCCGATATTCGTGAGGCACTTGAATACAGCCTGAAGCGCGAAGGCTACCGGGTGTGGTCTGCCGGGGATGGCGTGCGAGGGCTGGAGCTTATCCGCGGAAATACGCCGGATGTTATTTTGTTGGATCTGATGCTGCCCGGTATTGATGGCATGGAGGTTTGCCGGCGCGTGCAAAGCGATCCGGTGATGAAAGGCGCCTGCATCATCATGGTTACGGCCAAAAGCGATGAAACGGATGTTTTGGTCGGGCTGGGCTTCGGGGCGGACGACTATGTGACCAAGCCGTTTCGCAACGGAGAACTGATAGCGCGAGTAAAGGCGGTGCTGCGGCGTGGGAAACTTCGTGACGAAGTGGCGAGCAACCTGGTGCGTTGTGAGGATCTGATCATTGATTCGCTGCGGCACGAGGTGACCTTGGCGGGGGTGCTGGTGGTTTTGACCGCAACGGAGTTCCGCCTGCTGCGGTTTCTGGCGTTGAATCCGGGGCGGGTCTATACTCGCGACCTGCTGTTGAATGAGATTATTGGTGATCACGCGGTGGTCGTGGATCGCAACATCGACGTCCATGTGCGCGCCATACGCCGTAAGCTGGGCGAGGGACGTAATCTCATCGAAACTATTCGAGGCGTTGGATATAGGTTTCAGATGAATTCGTGAGCGTTCCGACTCTAGCAACAAATGCGACGGCTCCGCTGCGGTTACGGGGCTCGTTTTTTTGGAAACTCTTTCGAAGTTACACGATACTGGTGCTTACATCGGCGGCGGTGATCGGCGCCCTGGTTTTGGGTAAGCTGCGCAAGAATGCGCTGCGCGATACGGAGACTAATTTGTATAATCTGGCCCGCCTGATGGCCTCGGTGGAGGCGGCGAATCCGACGCACCTTTGGTCCGATCAGTTGCCGCGTCAATTGGCGGAAGTCGCGAAGGACACCGGCCTGCATCTATCCCTTTGGTTTGCCAACGGCACCCAGGCCGGTGGGGCAGTGGAAGATGGAAGCGAGTCGGGTAAGATTCTGGAAGCGCCGGAATTTTTAAACGCGCGCGGAAAGGACTATGGTTTCGCCCGGCGCCCGCTGGGCCAAAAAGGGGGGGGCGATTATCTCCTGCTCGTTGTCCCTATCTTGTTCGAAGTCGATGTAATCGGTTATGTGCGCATAGGTTCGCCTTTGACGATAATCGCCGAGCGTCAGATCGAGCTTCGGGACCGGGTTTTGGCCGGAACGAGCATAAGTGTGGTAATCGCACTAGGCTTGGGTTTTTTTTACACTCGTTACGTGACCCGGCCAATGACGGAAATCGGGGAAAGCTGCCGGCGCCTCGCGGCAGGGCATTTTGAGGAGCGTATTCCGATCCGAAGGGCAGATGAAATCGGGGTGGTGGCCGATACGATCAACCGCATGGCCGGCGAAGTGCGTCGACGAATACGCCTGGAATCACGGGAGCGCAAACGTCTGGCTGCACTGCTCGCGGTCATGGCGGATGGCGTGGTAGCGGTGAGTGCGCGCGGTGAGATCGCTTACGTAAATCGAGTGGCAGCAGAATGGCTGGGTTTGCCCGAAGGTGTGGCGGGTAAAACCTGGGCCGAGGCCCTGGTCTGGCCGGAAGTGCGCGCAGTTTATGAAGAGACGCTAGCGTCCGGCCGCCGTGTCTGTCGCGAGGCTCGCTTGATGGCGGCAAGCGGCGGGCGCGTGGTGCGCATCGATGCGACGCCTCTCGCTGACGAGGATGGCGCCCCTTTCGGGGTGCTGCTCGTTATCCATGACCTCACCGAGATCCGACGTTTGGAGGAGACGCGGCGAACCTTTACCGCGAACGCATCCCACGAACTCAAGACGCCGTTAACTGCCATCGGCTCTTTGGTGGATACGATGCTGGACGATCCCGCCATGCCAGCGGAGACGCGGCGGCGGTTTCTGGGACGGATTCGAAATCAAAGCATCCGCCTGTATGAGTTGGTGCAGGATCTTCTGGCGATTTCCCGTTTGGAGTCGGATGCCGAAGTGCCGGCGCGCCAGCGGCTGGATTTGGCGAAAGTTGTGGAAGCCTGCGTGCAGGATTTCGGTGAAATCGCGAAACAGAAAGGCGTGGCCTTGGTTTGTGAGCCGTCACCGGTCCCGCTCTGGATTTCGGGCAATGATGAAGCCCTGCGCCTCATTTTTAATAATCTGCTTAAAAACGCCCTGAGTTACACGAGTGAAGGTGGCCGGGTGATGGTGCAGTTCACGCTCGCCCCTGCGGAGACATCGGTGGTGGTCAGTGATACCGGAGTGGGTATCGCGGAGGAACATTTGGAACGCATCTTCGAGCGCTTTTATCGCGTGGACCGGGCGCGGGCGCGAACGGAGGGCGGGACCGGGCTGGGGCTGAGTATTGTGAAGCACCTCGCGCTTGTATTGGACGCCCGCGTCGAGGTGAGGAGTCGCGTGGGAGAGGGCAGTCAGTTTACCGTTATCTTTACGCGCCTGGCCTAGCGGGTGTAATGCATACTGATATCAGAGGCTTGCTTGGGTTCTTTCCGGTAGGATTGAGCGTGAGCTCAATGGCTAGGGCAAAAGACGCCCAAGCCTACGCCGAAGAGTCGTAATAAGAAGCCCAGCACTTCAATTGCGGGTTGGACCTCCCGAAGCTGACCTCACTTTGTGTTACACGGTCGGAACACTAGCGATCAAAGGATTCACGCGGTTTTAATCGGTCCTTAACAACACCGGATTAGGGTGCGTCACCAACGATGACTACACCACGCTTTCCCAAATCAGGTTACGAAAAAACCGGCGGACTGGTTTTCTTTGCCCGGATGTTAGACAAGATACGCCTCCAGGCGGATGGTCAATTGCCCGAGGGATACAATCTCGGTGGCGGGCTGGATAAACGCATGTGCCGTTTTCTTAAACTGTCCTATGAGACCGTGGTGGAGCAGGTCCGCAGTCAGGCGGATGATTTAGCGGTGCTGGAAGCCTGCTTCGCGCTCTCCGGCCATCGTCCATCGGAAGACGAGTGCGACTATTTCAACGCGTTCATGACCAAGCGTGGCTGGCGCGACGAAAACTCGGAGAAAATGCAGGCTTCCAAAGAAAAACGCGGGTGGGCGATGCGCGACGAAATCCAAACCACCTTTGACCTGCAAGACGCCGAAGAGGGCCGGAAGTAAGCGGTGCTTCGCAGGGCGGATTAGCTGATAAGCGGGATGGAACCATGAAGCGTGTTGTGATTCTCGGGTGTAGTGGAGCGGGTAAATCAACCTTGGCTCGGGACCTCGGCGTAAAGTTGGGCTTGCCCGTGGTGCACTTGGACCGGGAGTTTTGGCGACCCGGCTGGGTCGAGCCGGACAAAGCGGAGTGGAAAGCACAGCTTGATGCGCTGGTGTCCGGTGAGCGCTGGATCACGGACGGGAATTTTAACAACGCATCGGCCGCGCGCTTCGAGCGTTGCGATACGATGATCTTTCTCGATTTCAGTCGCTGGCTTTGCCTGGCGCGGGTGTATCGCCGGGCCTGGCGGCATTTGGGTCGGGCACGGCCCGACCTGAACGAAGGCTGCCCTGAGCGACTGCCGGATGCGGTTTTTCTCCGCTACATTT
>CANIWJ010000186.1 GCA_947471035.1 Verrucomicrobiota bacterium | reverse complement strand
CCGTCGATGCCTTCTTCGAGTTCGATGAAGGCGCCGTAGGTGGTCATGTTGCGCACCTTGCCGCGGACGCGAGCGCCCATTGGGTAGTTGTGGCGGACCATATCCCATGGATTTGGCTCCAGCTGGCGGAGGCCGAGGGAAATCTTCTGCTCGTCCTTGGCGACGCCGAGGACCACTGCGTCGAGCTCTTGGCCGACCTTGAGCATCTCGGAGGGCTTGGTGATGCGCTTGGTCCAGGACATCTCGGTGATGTGCACGAGACCTTCGACGCCGGGCTCGATCTCGAGGAACGCGCCGTAGGGAACGAGGTTAACCACCTTGCCGTGAACCTTGGCGCCAACCGGGAACTTGTGCTCGATGGCGTCCCAAGGGTTGGTGGTGGTCTGCTTGAGGCCGAGGGAAACGCGCTCTTTTTCGCGGTTAACCTCGATGATCATGACCTGGATCTCTTCGCCCTGCTTGAGGACGTCGGAAGGATGCGCGATGCGACCCCAGGACATGTCCGTGATGTGGAGCAGGCCGTCCATGCCGTCGAGGTCGATGAACGCACCGAAATCGGTGATGTTCTTGACCACGCCCTTGCGCACCTGGCCGGGCTGGATGGAGTCGAGGAGAAGGCGGCGCTTCTCGCCGCGCTGCTGCTCGATGAGCTCGCGGCGGGAGAGGACGACGTTCTTGCGGAGCTGGTCGATCTTGATGACCTTGAAATCGTAGGTCTGGCCGACGTATTGATCCAGGTTCTTGGGTGGCTGAATATCGACGTGGGAGGCGGGGATGAAGGCATCGACGCCGATGGAAATGATGAGGCCGCCCTTGACCTTGGCCTTGACGCGACCGGTGGCGACGGAGCCCTCGGGGAACTTGGTGAGGATGTTATCCCAGTTCTTCTTTTGCTCGGCTTTGTCGTAGGAGAGGACCGGATAGCCCTCCTTGTTTTCGACCTTCTCGATCAACACCTCGATGGTGCCGCCGATTTGGAGCTCGCCGATGTCGATAAACTCGTTGGCGGGGATGACGCCTTCGGATTTGCCGCCGATATCGACGACGACTTCGTTTTGGCGAATTTCGGTGATAACACCGGGGACGATCTTGCCCTCTTGGATCTGGCTGAGGCCGGATTGGGCCAGCAGCTCTTGCATGATGGAACTCATAGACGTGTAAGACGATCCGCCGCCGCCTTCGCTCCGCAGACGCCGTCGAACCGGGGGCATCGCTTGCGCGACGCGGGTTGAAGGTTACTGACTTTTGGGCCGATGGGAGCGACGCGGCGTCACCGGCCTGACCAAAGAAAATGCCGCGAAGGTCCAGCTTCGCCCGCCCGCAAGGAGGCGCGCAAGGGCATTTTACGTCGCGCGGCGGTTTTTCCGGGCCTCAGCGACTTACGCCGGACCGCCGGTGGTAAAATAATCCCGCACCGCCTCGACCACGGATGCGCGAGGAATCTCGTGTTCACTGCGGTCGCTCAAGTCGCGGAACTTCACCACACCCTTGGCCAATTCGTCCCCGCCATAGATCAAGGCCAGCTTCGCCCCCGATTCGGCGGCGGCTTTGAACTGTTTACCGAAAGCGACGTCTTTGAGTGGGTAATCCACCCGGTAACCCGCCGCGCGCAGTCCGGCGATGTCAAGAAACGCCGCCGTGCGTTCAGCTTCGCCGCCAATTACCACATAAACATCGGTCGTGGGCCCGAAGGTCGGCATGAGACCGCGCTGCTCCAGCAAGAGTCCCATGGTCACGTCGCCAATGGCAAAGCCTACTGCCGGAAGCGCCGGACCGCCGAGTTTTTCCACCAAATCGTCATAACGCCCGCCGCCAGCAATTGCGCGCAACTCACCTTTGCGGTCAAAAGCCTCAAAAACGAAACCCGTATAATAAGCCAAACCGCGCACGACCCCGAAATCGACCTCGATAAATTCGCCCAAGCCCATTGCTGCGAGTCCGTTGAGGAGCTTTCTCCAGTCGCTCAGCCGTGCTGCCAAAGCCTCGCCGCCGACCGGAGCGAGCACCGCTTCCAGCGCGGAAAGGCTCTTGATGCCGAGAAACGCGAGGATCTTTGCCTTGGTCTCGGCGGCTAATTCACCGAAAGTCTCGGTGTAGGTTTTAAACGCGTCGTCGCCGATCTTCTCGTATTTATCCACCGCGCCCAACACCGCCTTGGACCGCGCCTCGTCGAGGCCCAGCGAAGTTAGGTAGTGCAGCCAAAGAGTGCGATCACTCAGGCGTACATAAAAGTCGTCCGCTCCGAGTCCGAAACCGGCCAGAGACTGCACCAAAAGTCCGATTAACTCGATTTCCGCTTCCGGGCCGGGCTCGCCGAAAATGTCGCAGTTGAACTGGAAAAACGCCCGTTCCCGACCCTTTTGAGCGCGTTCGTAACGGTAAAATTCGCCGATACTGCACCACTTGATCGGGCGCTTGAGCGAGCTCGCCTTGGCTCCGACCAAGCGACAGACCGTCGGAGTCATCTCCGGCCGCAAGGCCACTTCGCGGCCACCTTTGTCCGTAAACGCAAAGAGCTGCGCTTCAATTTCATCGCCCGACTTGCGCTTGTAGAGATCAAGCGGCTCCAAAACCGGCGCGTCGTATTCTGAAAATCCGTAGGCGTGGGCCGCGCGTCGCCATTGGCGAAAAATGTGATTCCGGCGCGCGAGCGCGTCGGGATAAAATTCACGAAAACCGGGCAGGGATTGGAACTGGGCCATGGCGTTAAAACAGGATAACCGCCCACTCTGTCGTTTTAACAAACTCTAGCGCCACCCCAAAAAAAGGCCGACCCCCAAAAAGGAGGTCGGCATACGCAAAAAACTGAGAATCAAGCTTAGAGCTGGGTAATATCCAGCTTCTTGAGCAATTGCTTCAAAATCTTGCCGGACTTGAACTTAACCACCGCACGCTCAGGGATAACCACCTCGGCGTCGGGCTTGTTGGGATTGCGGCCGATACGGGACTTGCGGCGTTGCACTTCGAGTACACCGAAGTTGCGCAGCTCAACATTACGGCCTTCGGCCAGAGCCCGCATAATGATGTCGAGAGTCATCTGCACGGTGCCGACGATTTCCTTCTGGGGAAAGCCGGTCTTTTCATAAATTTCCAAAACGATTTCACGCTTAGTGAGGTTGGCGGGCATGGTTGATAGGTGGGTTTAGGTTTTAGTGGTGAACGAGAAGTTCTGGCTTAAGTTATTTACGGTTGTGTGATTGCGTCAAATTGAAGGGCGAGTTTTCTCAATCTCAATTGACGTGTAAGACATTCTACGGACTCCCCATCAATAACTTAAGCGAAAAGCTTTTTTATTTTCTAATAGTTTAAAGTTTTTTCGCGAAACGCAGTTTCCGGAACCGCACCCGAAGGAACCGCTTCCGAAGTTTGCGCACAATGACTTGGCTTGCTAACTCCACTCACCGCTTCCAATCAAGCCTCCAGCGCCGCACCTCCCCAATGCCTGATCCTGTCGCCGTCAATTCCATGTTTTCCCGCATTGCCGGTCGTTATGACTTGGCGAATCGCCTGCTGAGCGGGGGCATGGACTTGTGGTGGCGACGCTGCTTGATGCAAGTCGTACGCTCCGCCCGCCCTCGTCGCGTGCTAGATCTCGCTACCGGCAGCGGAGATGTGGCGTTTTCCCTCGCTCACAGTCTATCCCCCGAAACGGAAATCACTGGCATGGATT
>CANIWJ010000185.1 GCA_947471035.1 Verrucomicrobiota bacterium | reverse complement strand
CGTGCCCCCTTTAAAAATTCTTTTCGTTTCCCCCGAAGTTGAGCCGTTTGTCAAAGTCGGCGGCCTGGCCGACATGGTGGGCTCGCTCCCCCGCGCTCTCGCCGCCCTCGGTCACGATGTGCGCATCGTCATGCCTGCCTACGGCTGCCTCCGGCTCGACTCCTCCTGGCACGCCCGCCCCGACGCCCTCGGGGTCGATGTCGGCGCCAGCGCCCACTGGGCCCGCACCTGGGAGACCGTGCTCCCCGGCTCCAAGGTCCCCGTTTACGCCCTTGAACACGAAGCCCTCTTTGGCCGTCCCGAAGTTTATGCCAGCCCTTGGGGCAACCACCCCGACAACGACCTCCGCTTCGCCTTCCTCTGCCGCGGCGCGCTAAACCTCTGCCTGCAACTCGACTGGATTCCCGACGTCGCCCACGGCCACGATTGGACCACCGGACTCCTGCCCCTGCTGCTCAACACCACCCTGCGCCACACCCCGCTGGGCCAGACCGCCTCGGTGTTCACCATTCACAACCTCGAGCACCAAGGCTACGCCGATAAACGCGTTCTCGACTACGCCCACATCCCGCCCGGCGAATTCCGCTCGGACAGCACTGAAAGCGTCGGCGCGGTCAACATGATGAAGGCCGGCCTCTACCACGCTACAAAACTCACCACCGTCAGCCCCACCTACGCCGACGAGATCAAAACCCCCGCCGGCGGCTTCGGCCTCGACCACGTCCTGCGCTTCCGCGCCGCCGACCTCGTCGGCATTCTCAACGGCATTGATGACACCGCGTGGAATCCGGCGATGGATAAACACCTGCCCCGCCCCTACGACCAGCGCTCCGTAGGCCCCGGCAAAGCCGCCGCCAAACAAGCCTTGCAACGCCGCCTCGGTCTCGCCGAAGACCCGCACATCGCCCTCTTCGGCATCGTCTCCCGCTTCGCCAACCAAAAAGGCCTCGACCTGCTCGCCGAAGCCCTCCCCCACATCGTGCCCCGCATGCACGTCCAGTTTGCGTTCCTCGGCGCCGGAGACCCCGGCCTGGAACAAACCTTCCGCTGGGCCACCCAGGCCTTCCCCGGCCGCGTCGGCCTGCACGTCGGCTACGACAACGCACTCGCCCACCTCATCCAGGCCGGTTCCGACTTCTTCGTCATGCCCAGCCGCGCCGAACCCTGCGGCCTCACCCAGATGTATGCCATGCGCTACGGCACCCCGCCCCTGGTGCGTTCGACGGGCGGCCTGATCGATACCGTCGAGCAATACGTGCAAGGCAAAGACACCGGCACCGGCTTCCGTTTCCAAGACGCCACCGCCCCCGCCCTCTACAACACCATCGGCTGGGCCTGCGCCACCTACTACGACCGCCCCGACGACATCCAGGCCCTGCGCAAACGCGGCATGAACAAGGACTTTTCCTGGGGCCAAAGCGCCCGCCACTACGAAGCGCTTTACGGCTGGGCCGTCGCCGCCCGCCGCGCCCCCGCCGCGCCGCCCCCATCCGCCCCCGCCAGCTTGCCGGTGATTTAATGGCACTTTTGCCCCTCGTTTCATCACCATGAGATACCTCGTCGCAGTCCTTCGCCCCGCCGGTTGGGATCCGGCCTCCGCCGCCGACCCCGCCGTGCGCCGCGACATCGACGCGCTCAACGACGAGATGAAGTCCGCCGGCGTCCGCGTCTTCGTCGGCGGACTCCAATCACCCGCCACCGCCCTGTCCCTGCGCCGCCAGCCCAACGGAGAACTGATCATTAACGCAGGCTCACAACCAAAGACCTCCGAATACCTCGATGGATTTTGGGTGCTTGAAACCACCGGCCTGGACGCGGCCCTCGCCTGGGGCCGCAAAGCCGCCGCCGCCTGCCGCGCCTCGATCGAAGTGCGCCCCTTCCACTAGGCGCCGCCACGAGGCAATGTCTCGCCTCCTTGTGCCTCGCCCGTTCTGATCCTCGAAGATGCTCGCCTGCCGCTCGCTCGACGTCCTCCCCCGCCCCGGTGCCGCCCCGCTCGTGCGCTCCGCCGACGCCGACTTCGCCCCCGCCCGCCTCCACGCCCTCATCGGCCCGTCCGGCTGCGGCAAGACCACCCTGCTCAAGGGCATGCTCGGCATCCTGCCCACCCGCGGCGAACTCCTGCTGCGCGGTGCCGCCGTCCTTGATCGCCAGGCCCTGCTCCGCGAAGTGGCCTTCGCCCCCCAGTTCAGCATCGCCCACGGCAAACTCACCGTGGCCGAGGCGATCGAGGCCTCGCTCCGTTTGTATCGAAAAACCCCCGACGAGGCGAGCCGCGCCGCCCGTCTGCCCGTCCTGCTCGCCTTGGTCGGCCTGGCCGAACGCGCCGCCACCCCCGTCGAAAAACTTTCCGGCGGCCAGCTCCGCCGCCTCGGCCTCGCCCTCGAACTCGCCACCGAGCCCGCCTGCCTGCTCTGCGACGAGGTCACCAGCGGCCTCGATCCCCGCAGCGAAGACCAGATCCTCGCCGTCCTCCGCCGCCTCGTCGCCGAGCAATCCCGCACCGTGCTCTGCGTTATCCACAACCTCGCCAAACTCGACCAGTTCGACGTCGTGACCGTGGTTTACGAAGGCTCCGTCGTCTTCCAGGGCTCGCACCCCGCCCTGCTCACCCACTTCGGCATCGCCGTCGCCCTGACTCTTTACGACCGACTCGCCGAACGCTCCGCCGCCCAATGGCTGGCCCTCCGCCCGCCCGTCGCTCCGGTTATCCCCACCTCCGTAAACATCGAGACCGCTCCCCTTCCCCTGCCGGGCATGCTCGCGCAAATCATCACCCTCCTCGCCCGCCGCTGGCGTCTCTTCACCCGGGATCGCGGCACCCTCGGGCTTACCGCCGCCATCACCTTCGGCTTCCCCTGTCTGGTGGTCATCTTCGCCCTCGGCGGCCTGCCCCAACTGCGCGGCCTGGATCTCCAGCCCACCGGCGGCATTCTCGAATCCCTCCAGGCCCGCGCCGCCTTCCGCAAAGACGCCGCCGACACCGCCACCCTCGTCTCCGGCCTCATCCTCTTTCAGGTCATCCTGCTCTGCCTCATGGGAAGCAACAACGGCGCCCGCGAAATCGCCTCCGAACGCGCGCTCTACGAAAAAGAACGCATGGCCGGCCTCCGCCCCTCCGCCTACGCCATCTCCAAACTCACCTGGGTCGCCCTGCTCGGCGCACTTCAAGGCGCCTGGATGACCATCTTCGTCAAAACCCTTTGCGCCTTCCCCGGCGCCTGGCTCCCCCAACTCGCCATCCTCTCCGCCGCCGGCGCATCGATGAGCGTGGTCTGCCTCGGCATCTCCGCCCTGCTCACTTCCCCGGAACGCGCCTCGCTGCTCTCCATATATCTGGTCGGCTTTCAACTCCCCCTTTCCGGCGTGGTCCTCGCCCTGCCGGAGGCCCTCGTCTGGACCGTGCGCCCTTTCATCGCCACCTACTGGGGCTGGTCCGGCTACCTCACCGCGATGCGCGATTCCCGCTTTTACGACGCCGTCGCCCTTCTCGACCCCGGCTGGCTGGCCGGCACCTCCGCCGCCCTCGCCGTGCTCGCCGCCCACGCCACCCTCGGCACCGCCCTAGGAGCTGTTCACTAATTTTAACCATCTGGTAATAAAGTGCTGTACTTTGCAATAACGCCGTGCCCTAGAATGGCTATGGTAACAAACAAAGTGCGTAGATGGATTACAGATGAATGCTG
>CANIWJ010000184.1 GCA_947471035.1 Verrucomicrobiota bacterium | reverse complement strand
CGTTTGGAGGCCGAGGGCATGGCCATGGGGTCGGGCTGCTCGGGTTCGGGGCGGGCGATCTTGGGCGCGGGCGGGGCGGGCTGGCCGGCGGCTTTGGCGGCGGAGGCGAGTTCGTTATAGGCGGAGAGGGCGGCTTTGTGGGCGGGGCCGACGTTGGTTTCCCAGTCTTTCATGTCGGCGCGGTAGGCGGTCATGAGTTCGGGTTTGTCCTTAACCGTGAGGTGTTGGGCGAGGGACTTTTCCCAGAGGGCGAGGGTTTTGTCCATGGCCGGCGGGCGCTGGATGCTGTCGAGGCTCATCCAGGTCTGGATGGGGGTGCCGCCCCAGGCGGCGTTGAGCACGGCGACGGGGACTTTTTGGGTGCGGCGGATTTCTTTGGCGAAGAGGTAAGCGACGGCGGAGAAGTTTTTCGCGGCTTCGGGGGTGGTGGCTTCCCATTTGCCGCCGGGGGCGGGGAGGGGGGCGGGGGCGACGGCTTTGGTGACTTTAAAAAAGCGCAGGAGGGGGTCGTTGGCTTCGGCGAGGAGCGGACCGGTGGAGCCGGAAAACATGGGCGAGTCCATGTTGGACTGGCCGGAGGCGAGCCAGACATCGCCGACCACGACGTCACGGACGGTGAGGGTGTTGGTGGCTTTGACGACGAGGTCGCGGGCTTCGGCGGAGGCGGCGAGCGGGGTGAGTTTAACCTGCCATTTGCCCTGGGCGTCGGCGGTGGCGGTGGCGGTCTGGCCGGCGAAGGCGACGGCGACTTTCTCGCCGGGGGAGGCAGTGCCCCAGACGGGCACAGGGAGTTCGCGTTGGAGGACGGCGTGGTCGCTGAAGAGGGGGTGGAGTTTGACCTCGGCGCGGGCGAGCGGGAGGGCGGCGCAGGCGGCGAGGAGGAGGGCGCGGAGTTTCATGAGCGGGGAGCTGGGAGGGGAGGAGCGGGGAGGGGCTGGTAAGCTGGTAGAGCTAGTAAGCTAGTAGAGCTGGTAGTGCTGGTAGTGCTGGGACGGGGTGGAATGACTAATGACCAATGACGAATGACCAATGACGAATGGGTTAGGTGCCGAAGTTGCGGTCTTGGTCGGGTTGGGTGGCGGCGGGGGGCGGGCTGCCTTTGAAGACGGGGCGGGGGGGGACGGTGGTGCGATATTCGTCCAACTTCAGGCCGATTTGGTCGAAGGGGATGGGCTTGAAGCCGGGGATGTTTTTGAAGGCGGGGGAGTTGGGCTTGAGGGCGAAGTTGCCGGCGGCGGCGTTTACGAAGCCGGGGTCGGTGGGGCTTACCCAGTTGTCGGCGACGGTGAGGAGGTCGGGGTTTTTGGCGTTTTTACCACTGATTTTATTTTGGATGGGCTCGCCCTTGGGGATGACGATGAGGTTGCGCTCGAAGCGGGTGCCACGGGGGAGTTCGGGGCGATCGGCGAGGCGGGCGGCGAGGCCGGGGAAGCGAACGGACCAGGGGGGGGTATTCATGGCCATGGCGGCGACGCGTTTGAGGAGGGTTTTGTTGGTGGCGTAGCCGCGACCGGAGCCGCGGTCGTCGAGGCCGAAGACGGGGCCTTCGTCTTTGATGAAGATGTTGTTTTCGACGATGTGGTCGGGGCCGGAGGCGATCCAGACGCCGGTGCGGGGACCGGCGATGACGTTGCCGTAAACGTGGAAGCCGCTGGCGCCGTCGTCGGGGTTCACGCCGCCGACGGTATCGTAGAGGTAGTTGTAGCGGATGACGACGCCGCGGATGGTCCAGTCGAGCCAGGAGTAGAAGGAGCCGGTGTCGGCGGAGCCGAAGCCGCAGGCGGAGACCTCGTTGTATTCGAAGGTGTGGTTCTGGCCGTTGACGAGGATGGCGTCGCGCGGGGCGTCGTGGATGCGGTTGTGGGCGACGAGCACGCCGACGGCATCGCGGCGGCCGCGATGGTTGCTGGCGCCGCCGAAGCCTACGTCCACGCCGGCGGAGTATTGGGCGCGGAGCATGCCGTAGTGGTGGATGTTGTTGTTGAGAATAATGTTTTCCGAGGAGAGGAGCTGGCGGGAGTCGCCGCCGCTGACGAGCACGCCGCCGGCCCCGAGGTCGTGGAGATCGTTGCTCTGGATGACGGAGCGGAGGCCGTGGAGTTGGACGGCGGTGCCGGCGATGTGGTGGATGCGGGAGCCGAGCAGGCGGAGGGAATCGACGTTTTCGGCGACGAGGCCGTTGCCGAGGGAGTAGCCGAGGTCGAGGCCGACGAGATCGAGGTGGGCAACGTCTTTGGCGGTGATGAGGGGATCGGTGAGCTGGGTGATGGTGAGTTCGCGCACGCCGTCGGGAAGCCAGATGAAGAGTTGGCGGGAGGCGAAATCGACGGCCCACTCGCCGGGGCGGTCGATTTCTTCGGGGAGGTTGAGGGCTTGCCAGGGTTCCTTGCCGTTGCCGGGGCGGGAGCCGTCGGGGTTGGTGATGTATTTATAACCGATGCCATTGGGGATGCCGGCGGCGAAGGCGATGGTGCGGGCGGCGGGGTCGATTTTGGCGACCCGGATGGCGGGGTCTTCCCAGCCGACGCGCCACTGGCCCTTGAGCCAGATGTAGGAGTTTTCGGTCCAGCGGGCGGGACGGTCGTCGGTGTATTCGAAGGTGCCGGGAGTCTTGCCATCGCCGGTGACGAGCACGCGTTTCATGGTGGCGAAACCGTCGTTGGGCCAGCGGGAGAGGGGTTGGCGGGCGCCGTCGGCGAAGACCTCGAAGAGGCCGCCTTGATCGTCGAACACAGGGGGAAAAGAAGCCACAGCGGAGAGGCTGACGGCGGCGAGGTCGAGGGTGAGGATGTGGTCGGCGGCCTCGGGGGCGAGGCGGCGGCGCCAGGCGGGATCGGCGACGGGTCGCAGGCGGTCCAGAGGGATGGTCCGGCCGCCGAGGAGGCGGGGCGTCTCGCCGGCGCGGGCGCGATAGACGATGGGAGCGGTGGCGGTGCCGGAGTCCTCGGCAGTGAGGGCGAAGGATTCGGTGAGCAGGTAGCTGCCGCCGGCGAGTTCCACGGTGACACCGCCGGGAGGGAGGGGGGCGGAGGTTTTGAGGCGACGGATTTCGTCGCGGGCGCGGGAGAGGGTGGCGAAGGCGCGGGCGGGGGAGTCGCCCTTGGCGGCGTCGTTGCCCTGCGGGGAAACGAAGAGGCGGATACCGGGCGCGGAGGCCGCGGGTGGCGTGGCGGCGGGGGCGGCGGGCAGGGCCGGGACGAAGCAGGCAAGGAGCAGGGCAAATCCAATGGGGAAGCGCATGGGGAAAAGGAGCGGGGAGGCGGGGCTTGAAAGCTGGTAGAGCTGTTAAGCTGGTAGGGCTAGTAAGGGAGGGGAGCGGAGGGGCAGGGAGCGGAGTGTCCCGGTTAGCTTTTAGGCATAACTCGAAGGATATTTCCACAGATTTCCGCAATCTAAGCGAAAATAGGCTAATTTTTGCAAGAAATAGCCATTAAGCAGGCGGTGGGTGGCAGGGCCGTGGTTTTGGCCCTGATAAGGGATGGATCATAGCAATAACTCGGCACCTCGTATCTCGTTTTTTCGGATTAGTCACAGAGCCAATCTAGGCGCTGTCTTCAAAATACCCCGTTGCTCTGCTGCGCCCTACGGGTGAACCGGAAACCAAGCTGGGCCCGCGTTGCCCTCGGCGGCATGGCCCGCTGGGCCACCTCCGCCTCGGTCGCCTTGGCCGAGCATGGTTTCCAGCTCACG
>CANIWJ010000183.1 GCA_947471035.1 Verrucomicrobiota bacterium | reverse complement strand
GGGGATGTCGGCCTGGGTGGGGGGGGCGAGTTCGATCTGTTCGGACGGGGCTTCAGTGCTGGCCTCGACGACCTCGGGTTCGTCGGGCGGGGGCGGGGGCGGCAGATCGAGGGCGATGACGGGCGTCTCGACGGGGGCGATGACGGGCGCGGGTTCGGATTTAAAGAAGCCGCTGGCGGCAACGCCACCATGGACGAGGACGGAGGCGAAAAGGGCGATGAGGGTGTCGCGGTTCATGACGGTGGGTGGAGGAGACGCGGCGGGTGTTTAACGGCCGGAGGCGCGGTAGGCGGTTTCGATGGTGACGGCGGCGATGCCGACGAGGCGGACCTCGTCGAGCACGCGCACGATGGCGCCGTAGCGGGCGCGGTCGTCGCCGGAGACGAGGACGCGAGCGTTGGGGGTGTTGGCCTTGTAGTTGGCGAGGCGGGGGGCGATCTCGGCGAAGGCGATGGGCTCCTTGTTCCAGAAGGCGGATTCGCCCTCGGTAACCTGGATGATGACGGAGGTGTCTTCTTGTTCTTTAGGGGCTTGGGCGCTGGCTTGGGGCAGATCGACCGGGACGGACTGGATTTTGTTCAGGGAGAGGGTGAACAAGACGAAGGTCGCGAGCAGGAAGAAGATGACGTCGATGAGGGGGATGATATCGATGCGGGCCTTTTTGTGGGCGGAGACGCTGATGGGCTGGACGAAGACGGAAGAGGACATGGAGGGAGGCGGTTGCGGGCGGCGGAGGGGAGAGGGGCCGGGGCGGGCCCGAGGGTTACCCGGCGGGGCGGATGCGGGTTTCGATCAGGATCTGGCGGATGCCGGCCTTGCGGACCTCGTCGACGACGTAGCGGACCTGTTGGAAGAGGGCGTTTTCGTCGCCGTTGATTAGGATGCGCGGGTCGGCCTGGGTTTGTTTGTAGGCCTGGAGGCGGATGAGGAACTGATCGAGGGTGATGGGTTCCTTGTCCCAGCCGAGGGTGCCGTCGTCGCGGATGGAGAGGGTGACGGCATCGGCGGCGTCGCGGGCTTTGCTGGAACGGGTGGCGGGCAGGGAGACGGCGAGGCCGCCGCTCTGGTTGAGCGAGAGAGTGAAGAGGACGAAGGTGGCGAGCAGGAAGAAGATGACATCGATCAGGGGGATGATATCGATGCGGGCCTTCTTGGTGCCGCCGGCGCTTCGGCCCCCGGAGGAGCCGGCCATGGTGGAGGGAGGGTTGAGTTGAAGGGAGGAAGCGGGCGGGGCGGGGCGCGGTTCAGACGCGCTCGGCGGCCTCTTTCTTGATGGTCAACTCGAGGGCGTTGGCGGCGTCGGTGATGTTGTGGCGGGCTTCTTCAACGCGGGCGTTGAGGATGTTGTAGGGCAGCAGGCCGACGATGGCGATGAGGAGGCCGGCGGCGGTGGCGATGAGGGCCTCGCCGACGCCGCCGGTGATCTTGCCGGCGTTGGCGGCGATATCGCCGTCGCCGAGGGCGCCGAAGGTGTTCATCATGCCGAGCACGGTGCCGAGCAGGCCGAGCAGAGGGGAAATGGTGATGCAGGTATCAAGAACGGCGATACCGCGCTGGAAGCGGTTGAGTTCCTGGTTGGCGGCGCGGGTGAAGGCGTTGGATAGGGAGTGGGCGCGGTGGGTGAGGGCGTAGACGAGGACGCGGGCGACGTAGTCGGAGCTCTTGTCGCCTATAGAAATGGCGCCCTCGGCGTCGCCGCGTTCGACGCGTTCGAGGATGTTTTCGACCACGGCGGGCTGGCGGCGGGTGGTTTCGCGAACGAGGAAGATGATGCGTTCGAAGACGGCGGTGACGGCGACAAAGGAGACGAGCAGAATGGGCCACATGATCCAGCCGCCGTGGATAAACAGCTGCATCGGAGTTTGGCCCATGACAAAGGCGAGAGGGAGGGAGAGGTTCATACGAATTTAGGGACGGGTTGGACGAGGGTTGGTGAACATGGCGGACGGAGGCGCAGTCGTGCCCCGGGGCAGGCGGTTGGTCGTGGTGGGACCGCTGCGAGGCAGGCATGAATGCGGACGGGCACCGCGCTTGACGGCAGGACCTTGGGGAGGAAGGGCACCAGCAGAGCGCGGATCTTTTCGGCTCCAGTAGGCTGGTCGCGCAAACGAGGTGTGACGTAAAGAAAGTTAAATCACACTGAGTCAATATGGATTTAATCGAGGCTAATTGAAGGTGCCATTGGACATAAGCTTAAGTTATTTATTTTGGCTTGGGTGAGCCGACTCGTGACGGGGTAAGCGAGCAATTTGGCGTTTGCTGGCTTGGCGGGTTTGGGCTCTTTGGGCGGGCATATGCTGCTCCAATTTTCGTCTTCGGTGCTGAACTTCACGGTGTTGCCCTTCTCGATTTCTTTGAGCCAGCGCATGCCACTGTTCTTGAAGTAAGCGTCCGCGCCCTTGGCACCGAGCGTAGCCCGGACTTGTTCGCGGGTGGCGGTGGCGAGCGCTGCGAGGGCTTGTTTTTTCTGGTCGGCGGTCAGGCCGGGATTCTCCGCGATTTGGCGGGAGGCGTCGGCGGTGGTGCCGCGCAATGCGTGCGATTAGCGTGCTAGGAGACGCGAAGTCCAACCGTCACCAAAAGACGCATCGGGTAGAGCCTGACGGAACTGGTCGTACCGAGCGAAGCGACAGTTTGACAAGTTCACGCACCTTACCCGGGGAGATCTCTGGCGTGAGAGCGCTGGAGAAGTCAGCAGAGGCCGTAATAGTGAAGACGCCTGGGGAAACATAGGAAGAGCGAAGGGCCAAAGGCGGCAGGGAAGTATGGGGCAACCAACAAGTCGTGTACTTGTTAGAAACGGCTGGGCTTCGAGCGAAACTCGGTCTCCCGCGTGCGGCGCAGGGTTAAGGAGTGGTGGAATCCACGCCCCTGTAAGCCCTGGGACCGGCAAGATGCGTTTAATCCAACAAGGTAGAACTTTTCTGTGTTCCAACCGCCGGATGCGGAAAACCGCATGTCCGGTGGTGTGGAAGGCTCACGGGGCGCAATCCCCGTGAGCCCATCCGATCATTTTCCGGCGATGATTTTGTTTAAAATGCGCCCAAGTGCGATCAGTGTTATGGCAGCCATTCCGAATCAGCGGAATTTATTGCTCCATCAGATTTTTAGTTGAGCGAAAAATAATCGAATTCGCGTTAAAGTATTCCGGTGGGTGTGCCGTATAAACACGCGATGAGTCTTACCTCTACTCTTGACCGCGAGGCGATCATCGCCGCCTCCGCTTCCCTCCCTGCCGCGCCGCAAATCATGGCGCGTTTGTATAAGCTGCTCCTGGATTTTAACGCCGGCCTGCGTTCCATCGCAGATCTCTTAAAGCGTGATCCCGCCCTGACCGCGCGCGTCATTCGTATTTCCAACAGTCCGGCCTATGGTGCCGGCGGGGTGGGAACCATCGAGGACGCCTTGCAACGCGTCGGTTTTAGCGAGGTTTACCGCCTTGTGGGCTCCGCCTCGAACTCAAGCATCGGCGAAAAGGGGCTTAGTTGTTACGGGTTCTCCGCCGACGACTATCGACGTCACAATTTATTCAGCGCCCTGGTCGCCGAGCAACTGGCGATCATCACCAAGATGGATGCGCGAGCGGCTTATACGGCCGGCTTGTTGCGCGGCATCGGTCAACTGCTGCTGGATGGGGTGGGGCGCAAGAGCCTGGCTCCTTCCGAGGGCTTCGTGCAATGCGGGGCCGGTCGCGCGGTGGAGTGGGAGCGTCGTTTCTTCGGCG
>CANIWJ010000182.1 GCA_947471035.1 Verrucomicrobiota bacterium | reverse complement strand
GTGGGCAGGCCGCCACCGGAGGACCAAGCCCGGGCCAGGCCGTAGGCCAGGGCGAAGATCAGCACCAAGCCGAAGACGCCGAGGTGCACCGGCGCAGAGGGCAGGGCGGCTTGCAAGCCGGTGGCCAGGCCGGCGACGAGTAAAGCCCCGCCGAGCAGACCCAGGGTGAGCGCGCTGGTTTTTAGCGGGATGGCGGCGCGGGGCACGAGTCCGATGGTGGAGCCGGCGGTGAGGAAGGCGTGGGCTTTGTAGAGCGAGTGGGCGACGATGTGGAGCAGGGCCAGGCCGAAGGCACCCAGGCCGCACTGGAGCATCATGAAGCCCATCTGTGCGATGGTGGAGTAGGCCAGGGCGCGCTTAACACTTGGCTGGGCGAGCATGACTACCGCGCCGAAGGCGGCGGTGAGCGCGCCCAGCACTGCGAGGAGGTTGAGTGCGCCGGGAGTATGCGCGAAGATCGGAGAGAGACGCACGACCAGAAAGCCGCCCGCGTTGATGATGCCGGCGTGCATGAACGCGGAGACCGGCGTGGGCGTTTCCATCGTATCCGGCAACCAACTATGGAAAGGGAATTGGGCGGACTTGAGCGCGGCGCAGGTGGCGAGCAGGAATCCGACGATAGGCAGGGCGGCAGTCTGTCCGGTGGCAATGGCGGCGAAGAGCCGGTCCAGTTCCCAAGTGCCGTAGGCTCGGTAAAGCAGAATGGAGGCGGTGAGCAGGCAAAGGTCGCCGAGGCGGCTGACCACAAATTTTTTCCGGGCGGAGAAGATCGCGCCGGCCCGGCCTGGGTAGTGGAGCAGCAGGCGATGCAGGCAAAGGCTGGAGCTGATCCAGGCCGCGAGGATGAGCAGCATGTGTCCGGACAAGACCAGCGTGAGCACCGATGCCAGGGTGAGGCTCATCCAAGAGAAGAACCGCGCCTGGGCCAAGTCGCCGGACAGGTAGTGGCGCGAGAAACGCAGGACCACGGTGCCCAAGAAAGAGACCAGCACGACCATCACGGCCGAGATGGTGTCGAGGCGCAGGGATAGGGCGAAAGCCTCATGGCCGAAGGGGACCCAGCGAGCGGTGATCGGGCCACCTTGCAAGAGCAGGGCAGTGGCGGCGGCGGCGAGCAAGGCCGCGCCAGCCGCAGTGTAAGCGGTGATGCGCCCGGCGGCGGCCGGGGCGGAGAAACGGGCGATCACCCCGGCCAGGAAGGGCAGCAGCGGAATGGCGAGCAGAACGAAGGGAATAAGTGCGTGCATCGACGTCAGATTAAGGAATTCATTGGTTTTAGACAATTACAGGCTTTAGAAGGACTCGTTAACTTTTATTTAAGCCTTATGCCTTTCCTGAATTATCATCATCTGCGTTATTTCCGGGTCATCGCTCGCGAGCTGAGCCTGACCCGGGCGGCGGAGAAACTGAACCTATCGACCCCGGCGCTCAGCATCCAATTGAAGCAATTGGAGGAGAGCCTCGGGCAGGCTCTCTTTGTGCGGGAGCGCGGCGGCTTGACGCTGACCGAGGCGGGACGGGTGGCGGTAAAGTATGCGGACACCATCGGGCGCACCGGCGAGGAGCTCATGGACGTGATGCAGAATCAAAGTCACGGCGGCGGCAGGCAGGTATTGCGGGTGGGCGCGGTGGCGACTTTGTCGCGTAATTTCCAGGTGGAGTTCCTTAAGCCGGCGCTGCATCGCGCCGGGGTGGAGGTGGTCATACGCTCCGGGGCTTTGCGGGAGTTGCTGGCTAGTTTGCACGCGCATGAAATCGACCTGGTGTTGTCCAACCAAGGGGTGCGCCGGGATGCGGAGCGGCCCTGGCATAGTCATCTGCTCGCAGAGCAGGCCGTGAGTCTGGTGGGTACTCCGGAGTGGAAAAAAAAGCGGCTCAAGTTTCCCGCTGATTTTGCCAACGTGCCGGTGATTTTACCGGGAATGGAAAGCAATACCCGGGCGGGTTTTGATCGCATGCTGGCAGCCGCGAACGTGCGGCCCACCGTGCTGGCGGAAGTGGACGACATGGCGATGCTGCGTTTGCTGGCTCGCGAGGGTGAAGGACTTTCCCTGGTGCCTCCGGTGGTGGTGCGGGACGAGATCGAGCGCGGCGAGCTGGTGGAGACCCATCGCATCCCCGAGCTGCGTGAGACTTTCTATGCCATCACTCCCAGCCGTCGTTTCCCCAATCCGCTGGTCGGCGAGTTGGTCGAGCGCATGGTCAAACCCGGAAAGGCTATTTCCGCGTCCAGGCGCGGAGGGTCTTGAGCAGGAAAAGCTCCAGGGCGGCGGTGTCGTTGAAATTAACCCGCAGCAGCCCGGCGGCGTGTTCGAGATGTTTGACGGTCTCGGCAAAGGCGCGCGCGCCGATGGCGGCCTCCGGGGTGACGAGAATTTCGCGCGCGTAGGCGCCGGTGGCGCGTTCCACGTCCGCGAACAGACGGTCGCGCAGGCCTTTGCTCAAACCTGATTCGATGGCTTCCTGTTCTTCCTTACTCAGCTCCTCGGGCATGGATTTCTTTTGTTCATTCCAGAGCGCCTCGGTGGCGGTTTCCAGCAGTACGTCGAAACGCGCGACCAAGCCATAAAGCCGGAAAAGGGCGTCCGCCGGCGCAGTGCGCGCCGCCCCGCCGTGGAGCAGGGCGAGCCATGCGCGGTAATCCTCCAGCCAGGCGACCCAGCCATCCACGGGGGTGACGACACCGGGCGAGGTGAAACGGAAAAGTTGGCAACGGCTGCGGATGGTCGGCAGCAGGGCATGCGGCCGGGTGGTGAGCAGCAGGAGGGTGGTGTTGGCCGGCGGTTCTTCCAGCGTCTTGAGGAAGACGTTGGCGGCGGTGGTGTTCATGCGATCGCACTCGTGTAACAGGGCGACCTTGTGGCCTCCGGCGGAGGCGGAGACCTGCACTTTGCCGATGAGTTCTCGGGTAGCTTCGGCACCGATCAGACGCGCCTTGCCAGCGGGCCGGAGTTGGAAGCAGTCGGGGTGGGCTCCGTCCAGTAGAGAGCGGCGGCGGCCGGGGGCGGTTGAAGGCGGATTGAGCAGGCGGTCGGCGAGCCCGAGCCCGACACCGCGCAAGAGATCGATGTTGTCCCCGGTCAGCAGCAGGCTGTGGGAGAGGCGTCCGCGCCCCAAGGCTTGGTCGAGCACCAGTATGGCGGGTGTGCCGACGAGCGCATCGGGCCAAGGGAGGATGGGCACGGAGCCGACCATGAAATTGCGCAGAAAAAGTGCGGAACTAGGCGATGAGTTTCTGCACGGCCTTCCAGATCTCTTTCTCGATCTCGGCTTCGCTCTTGGTGCCGTCCACGACGTGGAAACGCTGGGGCATGCTTTCGGCGAGCAGGAGGTAGCCGGCACGCACCTTGGCGAAGAATTCGATGTTTTCGCGTTCCATGCGATCAGGCAGATCGGAGGCGCGGCGGCGGACGCGTTCGAGACTGATCTCGGTGGGAACGTCGAGGATGAGCGTCAGGTCGGGCATGACGTTGCCCACTGCGAACTGGTTGATTTGTTGCACCGGATCCGAGGCCAGGTTGCGCGCGATGCCTTGGTAAACCGTCGAGCTGTCGAGAAAGCGGTCGGTCAGCACGATTTTCTTTTTGAGCAGGGCGGGGGCGATGACCTCGCGGACCAACTGGGCGCGGGAGGCGGCGAATAAGAACAGCTCGGTCTCGGCGCACATCTCGTCACCTTTGGAGTTGTGCACGATGATGTTTCGGACCTGTTCGCCGATTTCCGTGCCGCC
>CANIWJ010000181.1 GCA_947471035.1 Verrucomicrobiota bacterium | reverse complement strand
GAGCGGGATGCCCGCGCTGCCGGCGTTGAAATCGAGCGCGAGGCCGAGCGGGCCGGTGGGGCGGAAGGCGGCGAGGAATTTGAGTTTGTAGCCGCTGACGCTGCCGCCGAGACGGCCGGCGAGCAGGAGGTTGGCGGGATTGCTGAAACCGGAGACGAAGAGGGTGCCGCCGAGGTCGTCGACGGGCGGGATCTTGAGGCCGGGGTTGAGGGTGAGTTCGATGCCTTCGAGGTTTTGCAGGCGCGGGGTGCCGTCGGCCTCGAAGGTCATGCGCACGCCGTCCGCGCCGCCGCCGAGGACGGGGTTTATCACGTCGGGGAAACCCATGCGGAAACTGGAGGTGATTTCCAGATTGCCGGGCTGAAGAAGCTGCTCAAGCGGCAGGTCGCCGGCGATAAAGCGGAGGGTGGCCGCACGCAGCTCGACGGGGAGCTGCTGCGCAAGCGACCAGGAGCTGCCGTCGTAAACCAGGGTATCGGGCATGAAGCGCGACGGCTGGGCGGGGTCGAAGAAGACGAATTTCGCGTTGCCCAGGCCGAAGCCCGGCAGGCCGGCCTGGACGATCTTGCCGTTGAGGGTGATCACGAACTGGCGGCCGGGCTCATCGGCGAGGGCGAAGAGGTTGCCCAAGCCGGAGAGGGTGATGCTGGCGGGCGTGGCGGGAGCGAGGCCGGTGATGCGCACACCGGTATCGCCGCCGATACGGAAGTCGCCGAGGATGCCGATATCGGCGAGGGCGAAGTCCACGACCGGGAGCGCGTCGCCCACGGGGGCGTGGAGGGTGAGCGAGCCGGCGGCGAGCGCGCCGAAGCGACCGGTGGGGATGCCGGAGATCGCCGGGCTGCCGGGCTCGCGGACGAGCAGGGTGTTGTCGACCAAGGCGCGGATGGAGCCAAAAAACCGCAGGGAAGGCAGGGCGGCGCCACCGGTGGGCGGGAGGAGTTCGAGGCCCGTGGTGTCCACGCCGGGCGCGCCAAGCAGGGTAAGGGAGAAGCCGCCCTCGTCGAAAAGGGTGAGGTCGGTGGCGAGGCGCAGTGTGCCGACGGGGAAGCCGTCGAGCCGCCAGCGCGCGGCGGAGGTTTGCAGTTCGATGCGGGTTTGATCGACCGGGTGCGGGAAAAAGAAAAAGCCGTTCGTGATCGTGAGCGTGGGCGCCTGGGCGGCGGTAAGCGCGCCGCGGGCGGAGACCGAGAGCCCGCCGAAGTCGAAGGTGCCGGTGAAGTCGCGGGCGCCGACCTCGGGGAAGGCGGGGACGGCGAGGCCGAGGTTGGCGAAGGTGACGCCGCCGGAGAAGGTTACTTGCTGGAGGGGTTTGAGGCCGTTGGCGTCGGCCGCGCCGAGGGTGAAGGTGACGGCGGGCGGCGCCGCAGGGTTGATCGCGATATCGGCGCGTCGCGGGCTGGTGGCGGGCGGCACCGGCGGGGATTGAAAGGCTGCGGGGAGCTGCAGACGGCCTTGGGGCAGGGAGACCACGATCTGGTGGGCGGAGACGGCGAGGCGGGCGGTGGCGTCGACGGCGGCGAGGTGGAAGTGGGCCGCGGTGAGCGGCAGGCCGGCGGGCGGCGAGCCGTTTCGCAGGAGGCCGAAGGTGCCGCCGAGCTCGATCTCGCCGCTGGCGGGCAACGCGCCCGCGCCGACGCCGCCGAGCTTGAGCGAGGCGCTTCCGTCGAGCAGGGCGAAGTGGTCGCCGAGTTCGAGGCCGAGTTGGTCGCCGGAGGCGGCGAGGGTGAGCACGCGCGTGGCGGTGTTGTAACCGAAGGTGCCGGCGAACTGTTCGCCGGCGGGCAGGGTGACCGTGCCGGAGCCGGAGGCGGCGAAGGCCTGCAAGGCGACGGGCGGCTGGCCGGGGGCGCCGGGGGAGAAGCGGCCGGAGAAGAGAAGGGTACCGTCGAGTTTGACGCCGTCGGCGAAGGGCAGCGGGCCGGAGGCGGTCGCGCTGAGCGAGAGGTTGCCGGTGTTGTCGAGCGCGAGCTGGTTGAGCGCGAAGCTGGCGGCGATGCCGGGCAGGCGGAGGCGTCCGCCGAAGTCGCCGGAGAGCGCGCCGGAGGCGTGGTCGAAGCGGGCCTCGCCGAAGACCTCGTCGATGCGGAGGTCGCCGGGCAGGGAGAGATCAAAGGGGCGGCTGGCGGGGAGGAGGGTTTTGAGATCGTGGAGGAGGGCGAGGCCGGTTTCGAGGGACTGGTTGCCAACGGTGAGGAAGTGGCCGCCCAGACCCTCGGCGTTTTGCGCGCCCCAGGCCTCGGCGCCGGCGATGAAAATCGAGGTGTATTCGTGCAGGTGCCACGCGGCCTTGCGCGCGACGACGAGGGCGCGGAAGGCGGTGTCGAGCGTGGCGAGATGGGTCTTGAGCGGCGGGACGAGAGAGGAGTGTCCGTTGCGCTCGACGACGGTGAGCAGGTCGCGCAGGCGCTTCGCCAGCTCGACGCCCTCGCGCAGGGTGGGCTGGAGCACGTAGGCGGAGACCTCGAGTTCGAGTCGCGCGATCAGGCCGGCGAAGGCGGAGTCGGGCAGCACGATCGCGGCGGGCGGGATGCCCTGGCTCAGCGCAAGGCTCTCACGCCAGGCGGCGTAGGCGGCGGCGCGCGCGGGCGCCGGCGGCGTGAGCCGGTCGGCGACGTTGAACAGGCGCAGATTTTTGTCCTTCACCGCGAGGAAGTAGGGCTTATCGAGGAGGAAGTAGCTTTCCAGCAGCGGTTGCGAAGTGATCAGGTTGGCCACTTTTACGAACACCGGAGCGTAGTGGTTTGGCGCTTCGAACGAGACCTCGCGGACGACGATAGCGTCGCGCACATAGCTAATCTCCTGAAGGACGTTGACCTGGCCGTTGAGCGACGGGTGAACGTGGCGGCGGTTCGCCATCAGGGAAGTGAGGTCGGCGATGTCGTCGAACTGGGCGTAAAGAAACGCGTAGCGGTTGAACTCGTCGTCCCAGCGCCGGAGCGCCGCGCCGAGATCGCGGCTTTCCTGGATCAACGGATGGCCGGCGGGCACGTAGTAGAGGTTATCGGCCGGTTCGGCGCGCACGCGCGTGCGCAGCCTCTCGTTCCGGTCGAGGAGGATGAGCCCCTCATCGACAAACGAATCCCAAGCGCGGGCGATCACGTGGGCGGTGGCGTTGAGCGAGGCCGCGAGAGCGCCGTCAGGAGCGGCGCCGAGGCGGTCAACGGCTCCTTTCTGCATGAGCGCCATGCGCAGCGAGAGGTTGCGCGTCTCGGTTTCCATCGTCGCGAACGAAGTCTGAACGACGGGTCCGCCGGTGCGCAGGCCGGTGGCCGGATCGACTCCGAGGTAGGCCAGGCGCGCCGGGAGCGTGTCGGCGAGGATGCCCCCGATCTGCGCCGAGCCGGCGGGATTTTTTGAATACGACGCCAGCGCGGCGGCCAACACGACGTTTTCCTCGGCGATTTTTTCGGGCGGGAGCGACGCGAGCATACAGGCGACCAAGGGCGTGACCTGAGTGCGCAGCCGGGCGGTCTCGGCGCGCAGGGGGTCGAGCGCGGCGTCGGTGGGTCGGGCGGCAAGCACGCGCTCGGCCTTTTCCAAAAAGAGGAGCGCGTTGACGATTTTCTCCCGGCCTGCTTCCGATCCGCAGTCGGGCGCGACGAGGGTTTGCAGGTCGCCGATGAGCGTGCCCAGGTTGCCGTGGAGGGCGGCGAGGGTGGCGGTGTAGTCGCGGTTGAGGTTGCCGAGGAGGACGTCGTTGAGGAGCGAGTCGGCGACGACCTGCGTCCAGCCAAAG
>CANIWJ010000180.1 GCA_947471035.1 Verrucomicrobiota bacterium | reverse complement strand
TCGAAACCGGCGGGATGTTGCTGGATTTGCAGGCCCCATTCTTGGGGCACGGACAGCTCGGCATGGGTCAAGGCACTGAGATCCACCTTGGCCCGACCAGCGGTGGTCACGTCCGTGAGATCGCAGAGTTTTAGCTTGGGGACTTTAATCCGACTCAAGGTGCGACTGGTCCAGAGTTTCAGCGATACCGGGGAACCAGGGTTCAAGATGTCGTCGCCGAAGCGCTCCCAAATGCATGTGTCCGGTTGCTCGGCCAAATACAAAACTGGGAGGGGGCAGCTCACATGGCTGAAGCGGTGTCCAGGATTAAGGCTAAAGAATATCGCCGCGAGGCCCGTCTCGTGTAGCCGCCAGAGATCGCACGCCGGATAGAGAGTAACCGGCAGATCGTTTTTTGCGAAGTCGGGGAGAGGGCGGCGCGTGGGACGGTTAACGGACATGGCACGATTATATCACGTCGCTCAGTTGGCTACGAAGCCATGCGCGTCGCGCTGAACATCTTCGAGTTTCCCTTCGCGCAAGGCATCCAGTGGCCGCTTGCCGCCGAGCGAAGCGCGTTTGTTGAGGAAAAATAGGATAGCACCCCAATCGTCCAAAGTCGACGAAGCCCGCAGGGTGGCGAGCACCGCTTCCAGACCGGGCAGAGTGCCTTCGGTGCTAAATTGCCAGACAGGGAAACGAACGGCGTTTTGGCGGGTCTCTCGCCAACCGAGCAGGCGGTTCTTTTTGAAGCGATCAAGGACGGCTTGTTTGGAGATGCCGCCGAGATAGGCGCGGGCTTCGTCGGCGGAAACGCTACCGCCCTCGGCCTCCTTGAGTTGTTCGCGGGCGGTAATACCGCGCACGAGGGCCCCGGCGAAGCCGCTGCGGGCGCGCTTGGTGGTGGTAAAATAGTTCTGGGCGGCGAAGAGGATAATCTGAGCCAGCTCGGCATCATCGTGCCGGGGGCTTAGGGCCTGAAAGGCGGCTTCGACTTGGGCGACATCGGGTTGCCAGGCCTCGGGAGCGGATTCCGGCAGAGAGAAGCCTGAAGGAAAACGGGGGGTGGATGCGGTGAGTGTGGCCATGCAGGGAAGGTCTGTCTGCTTGTCAAGTTTGTCAAGTTTGACAAGCCGGGGTGGTTTAGGCCGTCAGCCTTGGCCGCGCGGTTTGCGGCGGAGTTGCCAGGAGTTGTAGAGGTTGTGCCAGAGCACGTAGCTGGCGGGGCCGAGGGCGATGAGCGGGCTGTACCACGTCATGGCGATCCAGATGGTGAGCAGGGTGTTTTTTTGGCCCAGGCACTGGCCGGCTTCGACGTCGGCGTCGGGTTCGCCGAGGCGTCGGCCGAGGCGGAATTGCAGCAGGCAGATGACGAGTGCCAGGCCGATAATCACAAAAACCCGCGACCAAGGCGGCTGCATCGACTCACGCAGAAAATGCGAAGTCTGGGCCGAGACGAGAAAGAGCACGCCCAGCCAGAGTGCGAAGGAGAAGGTGTTTCGCCCGCTCCAACGGGCGGCGGCCGGGGCCACCCGGCGCACGAGCAGGGCGATGAGGAGCGGGCCAAAAATCGTGAGCATGGTGCCGGCCACCAGCGGCCACGGAGAGGCGCTGCGAGCGGCGTTGCCCACGCCCGCCGGGGTGATGACGGCGAGGACCGCAGGTAGGTAAAAGGCGGCGAAGAGATTGGAGCTCACCACACTGATCGCGCCGTAGTCGGCGCGTCGGCCGAGCAGGCCGAGGATGACCGGCGCGGCGGTGGCGGTGGGGGTGAGCACCACGAGCGCGAGCGAGAGCGCCACCTCGGGGCCGAGCGGGCGCAGGGCGAAACCCAGGACGAGGCCCAGCAGCGGGGGGATAAAAAGCAGCTTGAGGTGACTGCGGCGAAAGCTGGCGGTGTTTAGCTTTAGGCTGAGAAAGGTGAGTCCCAGCATGCCCATGATGAGCCAGCGCAAGGCGGGCGAGGCGACATGCGCGGCGGGCAGGAGTGCGCCGAGCAGGATGGCCCAAAGGATGAGCCAGGTGCGGGAGGTAAGGGCGGCGTAGCTGCGCCAGATCCAGGCTTCGAGGGCATGCATGGCGTGGTGGACGTTCAAGCCATGCGAGTCGGAGGCAGTCGGAAAGACCAAAGCCTGCGCGTTTCCTGCGCGAAGCGCCTCCCCGGGGCTGCGGGAACGCGCCGACGGAACGGGTCGCCTTTCTTCCTCGCGCCGGTCCGGTTAATTTCCCAAACACGGCCCAAGGTTAAACGTGAAACTCTCTGTAAAAGTAGATTATGCCTGTCGGGTCCTCGTCCAGTTGGCGCGTCGCCATGGGGGCGGGGAGCTGGCGCATATCGAAGAGTTGTCCCAGTGGGAGGAGGTGCCGGCGAACTATCTGGTGCAGATCCTGAGCGAGCTGCGCAACGGGGGGCTGATCTTGAGCCGCCGGGGTAAACAGGGTGGCTACGCCTTGGCCCGGCCGGCGGCGGATATAACGCTTTTTGACGTGGTTACCCTGATCGAGGGCGATGTGTTGGAGCTGGGCGGCGCGGTGCAGGGGCAGTCGGGGCGGCGGGTGGCGCAGGCCTGGCGCGAGGTGCGGGCGGTGCTGGAGGCGAAGTGCCGGGCGGTGACGCTGGAGCAGCTCGCGGCCAAGAGCGGCGAGGAAATGTATTACATTTGAACCCGGCGCAGGGCGCGGCAATGGATGGGGCATGCCGCATGCCGTATTGACCCAGTTGTTGGTGGTTCAGGATCGCGATTCCAATCGCCGACAATTGGAGAAGCATCTGGCCGCCGTGCCGGTGGAGCGCGCCCAGGTCAACCAATCCATCGCCTCCGAAAAGGGCGCGATCGAGGCGGCCCGGCTGGAGCTGATGGGCCTGGAAAGCAAAAAGAAGTTGCTTCAAACCGAGATCGGTTCGGCGGAGACGAAGCTGGCGAAGTATCGCACCCAGCAGTTGAGCGTAAAGAAAAACGACGAGTATCACGCCTTGGGCAAGGAGATCGACACGATGGTGGCCGCGATCGGCGCGCTGGAGGAGCAGGAGATCGGCGTGCTGTTCCAGATCGACGAGGCGAAGGTGCGTTTTGAAACCGCCGAGGGGGTGCTCAAGGGCAACATCAGTCGCTATGAGGCCAAGCTGGCGACCTTGGTTGAGCGGGAAAAGAATTTGAGCGCCGAGTTGGTGGAGGCCAAGGCGGCGGCGGGCGAGTCTCGGATCGGTGTGCCCGAGCTGCCCTTGCGGGTGTATGAACGGGTGGCTGTGCGGCAGTGGCCGGTGGTGGTGCCCTTGCGCGGGGGCAAGTGCGGCGGGTGTCACTTAAAGGTTTCGAGCGAGGCGGAGTCGGGTTCGCGGAGCGCGGATCCGGCCAAGCTGGGGATCTGCGACCAGTGCGGGCGTGTGCTGTATTGGGACTACGCGTGAGCTGAGCCCTTTTCGGGCGCGGGTAAAATTTAGCCAAAGTTGGGCGTTGAGCCGGGCTCATGTGCGGCGCAGGGTGCGCGCTTGGTCCCGGGGCGGATGGTCGCTCCGACGTTCTTTCGCATCCCATGACGCATCGTGAAAGCGACTCGTTTGGCAGAGAACCTCGTCGGAGAGGAAAGTCCGGACACCGCAGGGCAGGATGCTGGCCGAGGTCTCCTTAACCGGGGCCAAGTCCAGGCGGCGCGCTTCAAGGCGCGTTGACGGAAAGTGCCACAGAAAACAAACCGCCACGCGGGCAACCGCGGGGTCAGGGTGAAAAGGTGGGGTAAGAGCCCACCGCGCCGCCAGTGATGGCGGCGGCAGGGCAAACCCCTTC
>CANIWJ010000179.1 GCA_947471035.1 Verrucomicrobiota bacterium | reverse complement strand
CAAACTCGCCATCCCCCCCAACGAACGCGCTTGGTGGTCGCGGCTTTGGGAGAAAATCCTCTCTCCCTTCCCCAACTGCAATGCAGTCGAAAACCGCCCCGTCTTCACGCCCTGATTTTAGCCTCCTACTGCACGTTCTCGGCTAAGCCTCAAACTCAATGCGCCGCTACTGCCGCCTCGGGCGCGGCTTTCTTCGGGAAGGCCAGCGACCAGACCACCGCCGCGGCCAGCAGACCGCCGATGATGCCTAACGACCAAGTGATGGGGAACTTGCCGCCGAAGGCGTGGTTCAGCCACACCATCTTCAGACCCACGAAGGCGAGAATTACGCCCAGTCCGTATTTAAGCGCCCAGAACTTGTGCATCACGCCCGCCAGCAGGAAGAACAAGGCCCGCAGTCCGAGAATCGCGAAGATATTGGAGGTAAACACGATTAGAGGTTCCTTGGTGATGGCGAAAATCGCCGGCACCGAATCCACCGCGAAGACGATGTCCGTCACCTCGATGAAGACCAAACACACCAGCAAGGGTGTGGCGTAGAGCACTCCGCTCTTGCGCAGGAAAAACTTGTCGCCTTCCAGCGTGGGCGTGACGGGCAGGAACTTTTTCAACAAGCGGATGATCGGGTTTTTCTCCGGGTCGATCGGTTTCTCTGGGGCGAAGAGGATCTTGATGCCGGTCAGGATCAGGAACACGCCGAAGATCCAGATCACCCACTCGTATTGCATAAGCGCCGCGCCGATGGAGATGAAGATCACGCGGAAAACCAGCGCGCCGAGAATACCGTAGAATAGCACGCGGTGCTGGTATTTAGGCGGGATTGCGAAGTAGGAAAAAACCACCACGAAGACGAAGATGTTGTCCACCGAGAGGGACTTCTCGACCACGAAGCCGGTCAGGAATTCCAGCGCCGACTGGTTGGCCAGCCGCGAAGCCTCGGCGGCGATGGCGGTCGCACCGGTCACGCCTTGCGCCGCCAGCGCGTCAAGCAGCGGCGGATACTGCGGGAATTTCCACAGCGCATACTGCCAGAAGCCGTAGGCGAAGAGCATCGCGAGCGAAATCCAGGCCACGCTCCAGCCGGCCGCCTCCTTGACGGTGACGACGTGGGCATCGCGGTGAAACACGCCGAGATCGAGCGCGAGCATGCCCAGCACGAACAAGGTGAAGAGGCCGTAGAGCCACCAGTAGTCGGCGATGGGGAAAAGAATCAGGTTTTGCATGGTTGGTAAAAGGTGCGACGCGAGGTCGGTCCGCCACAGAACCGGGCCTACTCCCGCGCTCAAGCCAGACTGGACGCTTTGGAAACCAGGCGGCAAATTCCAACTGGGGTCAGTCGTCGGACGTTTGCGCTGTGCACAGTCGCAGCGCAGGGTGCGGCATGGATTCACGTTGGTTGCTGGCCCAATTTGCCGTTTCTTGCGCGCTCGCCGGACTATGTTGGACGGTGCAGCTCGCAATGTATCCTCGCTTTGAGCCCTTGTTGAACGAGGGCGGAGGGTCGGTCTTTCGGGGGCTTCATGCCGCCTATACCCGGAGCATGGGTTACGTCGCCGCCCCGCTGATGTTGGTCGAGGCGGCGCTGGCGGCGGTGTGGGTGCGCGGCGGCCTTACCAGCGAGGCACTGGCGGGAATAGGCATGCTCGGTCTGGTCTGGGCGCTGACCTTTGGCCTGATCGTGCCCCTGCATGCCCGGCTCCAGCGCGCGCCGTCCGTATCCGATGCCCGTCTGGTTACGCTGCTTAACTGGCCGCGCACCCTGCTCTGGACCGCGCGCGCGGGCTTGCTGGGCTGGGTGACGGCGGCTCTGCTCTCGCACCGCTAACCTCGCGCCCATGATTTCGCCCGCCACCGCCGCTACGTCCCCGCTTCTTACCCTCGTCGTCCTCGCCGCCGGCATGGGCTCGCGTTACGGCGGACTCAAACAGATCGACCCGATGGGGCCGTCGGGCGAAACCGTACTCGACTACACCGTGCACGACGCGGTGCGGGCGGGTTTTGGCCGGGTGCTTTTTATAATCCGGAACGATTTTGCCGACGCCTTCCGCGCCAGCGTGGGCGAACGTTTTGCCGGGCGGGTGCAGGTGGACTACGCCTTTCAAGAACTGGACGACTTACCGGAAGGCGGGGCCTTGCCCGTGGGGCGGATGAAACCCTGGGGCACCGGCCACGCCCTGTGGTGTGCCCGGGCCGCGTTGCAAGGGCCTTTCGCGGTGGTAAACGCGGACGACTTTTACGGCGCGCAATCACTGGCCGCGCTGGCGGCGTTTTTGCGTGCCCAGTCTGGCGGCGTGGCGCACGGCGTGCCGGTTTATGCGATGGTGGGGTTTCCGCTGGGCAACACCCTTTCTGAGCATGGCGCGGTCTCGCGCGGCGTCTGCACGGTGGCGGCGTATGGCGCGCTGCGCGTCATCGAGGAGCACACCGGCATCCTCGCCGCCGAGGTGGGCGCGGGGCGGCGTTACGATCCGGCCACGCCAGTCTCGATGAACTGCTGGGGTTTTACGCCGGAATTTCTACCTCAACTGGACGCGGGCTGGCGGGGCTTTTTCGCCGCGCGTGGCGGCGAGGAAAAAGCCGAGTTTTACTTGCCCGCCGCCGTCAACGCGCTGGTGCAGGCGGGTGCAGCGCAAGTGCGTGTGCTGCCCACTGCCGACCATTGGTTCGGTGTCACCTACCGCGAGGACAAGCCCCGCGTGCAGGCCGCGCTGGCGGATCTGGTGGCGCGTGGGGTCTATCCCTCGCCGTTGCGATAAACCGCTCGCCCAACTCCACGTTTTCGCCCCCGTTTCTCTCATGCGTTTTTCCCGAGCCGAAGCCGATGTGTTCACGCCCGACGGGGCTGCGCCCGAATCCGGGCTGGCGCGGGTCACGCATCTGTGTGTAGCGGCGCATCAGGACGATATCGAGATTCTTGCCCACGACGGCATCTGCGATTGTCTCGACCAGCCGGACGGCAAGGCTTTTGGCGGAGTGGTGGTGACCAACGGCGCCGGTTCGCCCCGCTCCGGCCCGTATGCGCAGTTTAGCGACGAGCAGATGCAGGCAGTGCGCCGTGAGGAACAACGCGAGGCGGCCCGGCTGGGCGGCTACGCGATCCAGCTTCAGCTCGCCCATCCCAGCGCCGACGTGAAAACGCCCGGACACGCCGGTGTGGCGGCGGATTTGGCGGCGATTTTTTCGGGCTGCGCGCCCGAGGTGGTTTACCTGCACCAGCCGGCGGACAAGCACGATACTCACGTGGCGGTTTTCCTGCGCTGCCTGGAGGCGCTGCGCGCCTTGCCGCCGGAGCGACGCCCGCGCCGGGTGCTGGGCGCGGAGGTGTGGCGCGATTTGGACTGGTTGGTCGATGCAGACAAAGTCGCCTTGGACAGCGGACGGCGTCCCCGGTTGGCCATGGAGTTACTTGGGGCCTTCGATTCGCAGATCAGCGGCGGCAAACGCTACGATCTCGCCGCTCAGGGTAGGAGACTGGCGCACGCAACCTTCCACACTTCACACGCGACCGACCGGCTGGCGGGCATTACTTGGGCGATGGATCTGACGCCTTTGGTCAAGGACCCGGCGCTCGACGTGGCCGACTATACCCTGGCGTACGTGGACAGGCTGCGCTCAGACATCGCGGCCCGGCTGGCGAGGTTTCGTTGAGGGATTATACCAATTACCTATCGCATTTAGACTTTAACGCAAAGGCGCAAGGGCGCAGAGAAACGCAAGAACCCCTTCATTTCCGTGTCTTTGCGCACTTAGCGGCTTGGCGACTCTGCGTTAAAATAAGTCCATTTTGTTCAGGAT
>CANIWJ010000178.1 GCA_947471035.1 Verrucomicrobiota bacterium | reverse complement strand
GGAGGCTTTTTGCTGCGGCCGCCCTTTTATCAAAGCCCGGCCGAGCTGGAGCCGGCGGCGGACGAGCTCGCGCGCGAGCTCGAGCTGCGTCGCGACCGGTTTACCCTGTTGCTCAGCACCGGGCAGGCCGGGGCCAACAACCACGCGGCCATCGTGGAGCAGCTGGCGCGCACCGACTGCCAGTTGCAGGTCATCGCCCTGTGTGCCCGGCGGGCGGATACCGCCGCCAGTTTGGAACGGCTGGCCTCAGTCGCGCCCCGCCTGCGCATCCGCGCACTCGGCCCGGCCGATCCGGCGCGCATGGCCACGCTCAAATACCTGGCCTCCGCCGTGCTGGCCCGGCCCGGCACCGGGGCGACCAGCGAGGCCATCCAGCTCGGGGTGCCGCTCATTCATAACGGCATCGGCGGCATCATGCCGCAGGAGTTGATCACGGTGCAGTATTGCAAGCAGCACGCCTGCGCGCTCACCGCGCGCACGCCGGCCGAAGTCGCCGCCGCAGTCCTGCGCATCAAACGCGAACCGGGGCTGGCGCAGGGCTTGCGCCAGCGGCTCGCCTTGGCGAGGCCGGCCGGGCGGCCGGGTCAGATCGTGGACTGGATCGCCCGCCGCCAACCGGTGGGTCCGGCCAATACCGCGCATCCGTTTGGGGCACCGCCGGTCGGAGGAAACCAAGCGCCGTGATAACGTGGCTGTTTTTACCTGTAGGGCGGGGTGCTGCGAGCCCGCCCTACACCCTGAAAGCATGATGCTGCTCGCCGCCCTCCACCTCGAAGCCGTCCTGCCCGCGCTGGCCTTGCTCGCGCCGCACGATGCCGGGCTGCGCCGCGCCGCCGCCGGGTCCCGCTCCTTCGCCGTCGCATTATCCGTGCGCGGGGGCGATGCGCCGCGCCGAATCGCTTTCTCGGCCGAGGGCGGCATCACCACCACGAAGGTCGCCCAGTCCGGCGATTTACGGCTGTGGTTTCCCGCTTCGAGCCAGTTTCTACGTCTGGTCAATCATCGGCCCGCGCTCCTCTTGCCCTTGGGCGGGTGGAGTGCCTTGGGCCAGGTCGCACGCTTTGCCGCCGTCGGTCAGCGCTTGGACCAACTCTTGCGCGATCCGCGCGAAAATCCGGCCCTATTCGCTTACGGTAATCTTGCGGTCGGTTTGGCGGGTGCGGCGGTCTGGCTGCGCCTGCATCCGCAGGGGGCGGAGCGCCGCGCTCGTTTGGGTGACGGCGTGGCCACCTTTGCCTGTCCGGCCTTGCCCGCCCCGCTCTGGCTGGATCTGCGCACACTCACCAGCGGAGTGGGCCCAGCGCCGCGCCCGCCGGTGGTGGAGATTACCTTCGCGGATTTGCCCACGCTGATGGCCGAGCTGGAGCACCGCCTCGATGCGCTCGCCGCGCTCGGGGGCGGCGAGTTGCGCATTCGGGGCCACCTGCCCGTGGCCGAGGGTCTAGGGTTGGTTTTGAACGAGGTGTCGCGTCTGCTCAACCCGCCTCGTCCGCCAAACGCTGAGCGGCCTCACGCAAGGTGAGGACCTACAATTGCAGATGCCTCCGCAACCCTTACTAGCCCTACTAGCTCTACCAGCTTACCAGCTCTAAAGCTCATGCCTCTTAGCCACCCTCGTTCCGCCGCCCTTTTCGCCCGTGCCCGCCGCGTCATTCCCGGCGGTATCTATGGTCACGTCACCCCGGCGGCGACGGTGCCGGGGGCAATGCCTTATTACGCGGAGTCGGGCCAGGGGGCGCGTTATCGTGATCTGGATGGGCATGAGTTTATCGACTTTATGTGCGGCTACGGGCCCTTGTTGCTCGGCTACCGTCAGCCCGAGGTGGAGGCGGCGGCTGATGCGGCGCGGGCGCGGGGCACCTGTTTCAACCATCCGACGAGTTTGCTGGTCGAGCTGGCCGAGGCGCTGGTGGCGCGCATCGATTTCGCGGACTGGGCGGTCTTTGCCAAAAACGGCTCCGACCTCACCACCTGGGCGGTGCAGGTCGCGCGCGAAGTCACGGGACGGCGCAAGGTCTTGAAGGCGCGCGGTGCCTACCACGGCACCCACGCGTGGTGTTCGCCCGGCCATGGCGGCCTGATCGCGGAAGACCGGGCCCACGTGCACGAGTTTGGCTGGAACGACGTGGCCGGCCTCGAAGCCCTTTTCGCCGGGCTGGCGGGCGATGTCGCGGCGGTGATCGTCACGCCCTTTCACCACCCGGCCTACGCCGATAGTGTGTTGCCGGCTCCGGAGTTTGTGGCGGCGGTCAACCGGCTCTGCGCCACCCATGGCGTGTTTTTGATTCTCGATGACGTGCGGTGTTTCCCGCGTTTGCACCTGGGGGGGTCGCACCGGGCCTACGGTTGGCTGCCTGATCTCGCGGTGTATTGCAAAGCCTTGGGCAACGGCCACCCGATCGCGGCCTGCGTGGGTCGGGCGGAGCATCAGGCGGCGGCGAGCCGGGTGTTTTTGACCGGCAGCTACTGGAACGACCCGGTGCCGATGGCGGCGGCGCTAAAAGTTTTGGAAATCAGCGCCCGCGATGCGGTGCCCGAAGGCTTGGCGCGGGCGGGGCGGCGCTTCGTGGAAGGATTTCTCGCTCTGGGGCAAAAGCATGGGCTGCCACTGATTGCGAGCGGACCGACGGCCATGCCTTACGTGCGGGTGGCTGAGGATCCGGGCTTCCAGCGCATGCAGGATCTCTGCGCCGCCGCCGCCCGCGAAGGGGTTTATCTGCACCCGCACCATAACTGGTTTCTGGGCACGGCGCATACCGACACCGAGATCGACGAAGCCCTGGCGCGGATCGACCGTGCGCTGGGGTGCATAGTTTAAACCGCTAAATATCGCTAAATATCGCTAAATAAGAGAATTAAGAACGATTCAGGGTAACCTCATACTCAACATGAGATTTTGACCACGAATGTCACGGATCAACACGGATACCAATCTATCTATCCGTGCTCATCCGTGACATCCGTGGTTAAAGTCTGAATCATGGTTTTTTGGTGCGATGACCGAGGTTCGATTTAGCGGCCTTTAGCGAACTTTAGCGGTTTAAAAACTCTGAACCGGGCGGGCTTCGGTAGTCTGGCGCGTGCTATTAATAAAATAAATACCACGGGGTTTCAGAGGTAAAGGAGGGTGGTATCGGGCGAAAAAAAACCGGCGGTTCAAAAAAAGTTCCAAGAATTTTTCACGTGGCAGCGAAACTGCTAAAAGGGATGGGTAACGCCCGCAATGAATGCGGGTACCCAACCGGCCTACTATGATGTCCAAAAAAAACCGTATCGCCCTCATTCAGCGGGCGCTCACCCTGACCAGCGGACTGTCCACGGCGAAAGCCGCGAAGTCGCGCGTGATTCGTAACTCCGTCTTCGCAGCCGGCGCCTTCGCGGCGTCTGCGGCCTTCGCCCAGACCCCCGCCGCCGCCCCTGCGGCCGAGCCCGTTTACGAGCTCGAAGCCCTCACCACCACGGGAGAGGGTATGTCCCGTGCGACCAACACCATCAGCGCTGCTGATGTGAAACTGGCGATTCCTGGTGCCTCGATTGAAAAGTCGCTCGCCCAGATCCCTGGCATCAACGTAACCACCCGCGATCCTTTCGGCCAATACGAGAGCGCCAACGACGTGCGCGTTCGCTCCTTCGGTATCAGCCAGGTGGCGGTTAACATCGACGATGTGCCCATGGGCAGCAACGGTGCCCGCTTCGGCCTGCCTGCCGGTCGCGTTACCGATGGCGAAAATCTTTCTCAAATCACCGTATCGCAAGGTGCCGGTGACGTAACCACTCCTGCTTCCGAAGCATTGGGCGGTG
>CANIWJ010000177.1 GCA_947471035.1 Verrucomicrobiota bacterium | reverse complement strand
TGGGCCAACTCCGCCTTCGGCCTGCCCGCCACGCTCAAAAACGTCATGTCCCCGCCGCTCATCGTGCCGGAGTCGATGACCGTTATCCACCTGATCGAGCAGTTCCGCAAAACCAGCCAGCACCTCGCGCTCGTCACCGACGAGTTCGGAGCCATCCAAGGCCTCGTCACCATGATCGACGTCATGGAGGCCATCGCCGGCGATCTGCCCGAACGCGGCCGCCGCTCCGCCCCCGAGGCGCGCAAACGCGAGGACGGCTCTTGGTTGATCGATGCCACCCTGCTCGTGCCAGAATTTAAAGACCTGCTTAAGATCGACGAACTGCCCCACGAGGACACCGCCGAGTACAAGACGGCCGGCGGCTTCGTTATGACCTACTTCGGGCGCATACCCAAGGCCGGCGACCACTTCGCCCACGACGGCTGGCGCATCGAGGTCATCGACATGGACCGGCATCGCATCGACAAAATCCTCGCCACTCCCCTGCCCGCCCCCAAGGGAGACGAGGACGAGGAAATCCAAGGGTGAGCGCCCTGTCACGGCCGCGAGCAACTTGCGCATAAATGCCAGCAAGTTCACCTTGTCGGACGCGAAACCTGCGCCAAGTTCGCCTTCCTGTGTCCGACGCCGATCCATGCAAGACCCCTTCACCGGACAAACGACCGTCCTCCAAGGCGGCCGCCACCCCGGCCGCGAAGCCCAAGCCGCTCTTCAACACGATCACGAGCGAAGACTGGAAGCGTTCGCTCGCTTCCGCTCGGCAGCGCAGGAAGTCGGCATCGGAGCGGATCCAGACGATGATCTCTTCCTCTGGGAAGCCGACCAGCTAAGCCTGCTCGCCGCCGCCGACCTATTTTGGGGCGAACTCGACGCCGCCGCGCGCGCATTTCGGGCCACCCTGCCCATCGTGCCGCTGGATGTGTTTGGGTTTCCCATCGATCACGAGGATCCCATGGGCGAAGGCAGCCCTCACCTGCACCGCATCGGCAGCGGTGTTGAGGCCAGCGCCTTTCAGTCCGTGCACGACGGCTCGATTTATAAATTCTACCTTCCGCGCGAGGAAGGTCGTATCGGCGGCACCTTCGCGTTTACCCCGGCCACCGCCAACGACGGTTTGGACGCGCCCGCGCTTAACGCCGATGCCTGTCTGGGGAGTTATCAGGACTTGCTGGAAAAACTCCGCCTCATCCTCGCGCTCGACGGCATGCCGACCGAAGTCCTCGGCATCACCCCGGAAGGCGTGGTCGTCGCCAAACAAACTCTAGGGGAGCGCCTCGCCGAAGGTGCCGATGTGAGCGCATTGCTACCAACGGCGATGATCCCCATCCCGGCGCGTTTTCTCCGCGCCCACCGCGACCACCCCCGACTGGTTTTCGTACGGGGAGAAGCGTGGTTCGTCGCCGACACCCACGCCAAGAACCTCGTGCGCGACCAGGGCGGCCAACTGCGCGTCATCGACCTGTTAACCGCACCGTTTCCGGTCGCATTGGCCGAGGCCGATCCGCTTATGCGCGACTGGCTGCAACGCGTGGCGGCCAACCCCGCCGCCGGTCTCCTGCGTGAGACCGACGACGACGAACTCTGAAATCCTACGAGCGCTTATACCCATTCGCGGTCAAGATGAGCAGAAAGTCGGAATTGGCCGGGGACGGGCAACGCTACACAAATCAGCAGATGTGCGTAAGCTGCGCATTCTATGTAGAGTTGGCCGTCCCGGCCAATGCAGCTCAACTTGAAGTTGAACTAGAACTACTTGGCTGGCGCCGGAGCCGCAGCCTTGGCGGCCTTCACGAATGCCTCATACGCGGCGGTCACGCTCTTGGCGTAGCTGGTTTCGAGGTCGGGATAGAGCGCGATAGCCGCCTGCACCGCCTTGGAATAATCCGGGCTCTTGCCGGCCTTGGCATGCAGATAGACCGCATAATCCGTGATCGAATTGAAGGAGAGCGAGGAGGTGGACTTGATGTATTCGGAGCCGCCAAGAGCCGCCATCGCGCCGACTTCCTTGCCCTTTTTCTTGAGCAAACCACTGGCCAGACCGCCACCGGGAACCACGCTGCCGAGACCCTTGGCGGCGGCGCTGCCCGCCTGCTCGCCGGCGATATTACCCACTTGGGCGGTGAGGGCTTTCTTGGCCCACTCGGTCAGATTACCGGAAGCGTCGATCGGCAAAACATATTTGCCCGTGGCGCCCTGAACCGCAGTCGGCGCGGCCAGATCGACATTATAGGCGGCAAACTTGGTGTTTAGCTCGGCCAAACGTTGTACAATCGCAACCGCACGAGCGACCGCATCAAGGGTTTCGCCTCGCACGCCCAAGGGCAAAACAAGGGCAAGGCAGAGAAATGAAAAAATGCGTAACGCGGGGTTAAGTTTCATGCGAACGAATGGCGTAAAGACCCCGTAAAACACGTCAATCGCCACCTTCACCGATTCCGAAAAAATAGCGCACGAAAAAGGCGCTCCCGGTGCGGAGCGCCTGAAAGGGCTGATTCAGCCAAAGTGTTTTAGCGTCCGCGGCGTTTAAGCGCCAACTGGGCACCGATGAAGTTCACCATGTTTTGCAGGCGCTCGTACTCGAAGTCATCCGGCTTGGTGAAACGCAAAGTCTGCTCGGCGCGCTTGAGCGCCTCCTCGACCACGGCTTCGTCGATCTTGGACTCGGTGATAGCGTGCTCGGCGAGCACGGAAACGACGTCGCCCTCGACTTGGGCAAAGCCCTTGCCGACCGCGAGACGGGTCTCGACGCCGTCTTTAGTGACCCGCAGTTCGCCGAACTCCACCTGCGTTAACAATGGAATGTGTCCGGCCAAAATGCCGATCTCCCCTTGCACCGTGGGGATGACCACGGTATCGATGGTGTCGGAGTAAACCCGGGCTTCGGGAGTGACGATTTCGAGGGTGAGAGCCATTTTTTTAAAACCACTGATTAACACTAATGTTCGCTGACTCGAACAGGGTTCGAATCAGGCCATTAGTGAGGATTAGTGAGGATTAGTGGTTAATCTTCCGTGCGCTTACTTCTTGTTGGCAGCGGCGAGCACCTCGTCGATGCCACCCTTCATGTAGAAGTCGCCTTCGGCTACGTGATCGAGCTCGCCGCTGAGGATCATCTGGAAGCCGCGAATGGTGTCCTTGACGGGCACGTATTTGCCAGGCGCGCCAGTGAACACCTCGGCCACCGTAAACGGCTGCGAGAGGAAACGCTGGATCTTGCGGGCGCGGTAAACGGTCTGCTTATCCTCGGGGGAGAGCTCGTCGAGACCGAGAATGGCGATGATGTCCTGAAGGTCCTTGTAGCGTTGGAGCACGCGCTGAACTTCGCGGGCCACCTTGTAATGCTCTTCGCCGACGATGGCGGGCTCAAGGGCCTTGGAAACGGAGGACAGCGGATCGACGGCGGGATAGATACCGAGCTCGGCGATGGAGCGCTCCAACACGATGGTGGAGTCCAAGTGGGCGAAGGTGTTGGCCGGGGCCGGGTCGGTCAAATCGTCGGCAGGCACGTAAACGGCCTGGAACGAGGTGATCGAACCCTTCTTGGTCGAGGTGATGCGCTCCTGGAGCTGGCCCATCTCGTTGGCGAGGGTGGGCTGGTAACCTACGGCTGAAGGCGAGCGGCCGAGGAGGGCGGACACTTCGGAGCCGGCCTGCGAGAAGCGGAAGATGTTATCCACGAAGAGGAGAACGTCCTGGTTCTTTTCGTCGCGGAAATACTCCGTCATCGCGAGGGCGGAGAGGGCCACGCGCATACGAGCGCCTGGCGGCTCGTTCATCTGGCCGTAAACCAGCGCGACCTTGGACTTGCCGAGGTCTTTCTGGTCGATAACGCC
>CANIWJ010000176.1 GCA_947471035.1 Verrucomicrobiota bacterium | reverse complement strand
GCGACCCAGTTGCACCAAGTGGTAGATACCAAGAGAAAGCGTGGCCGTGCCTCCGACGAAGTAGCCCGCGATCATCATGGTGGCGCCAAATTCACCCAGCGCACGGGCAAACGCGAGTAGAGCTCCGGCAGCGAGCCCCCGCGCGGCCAGGGGCAGCGATATGGTAAAAAACACACGCCAGGGACCGGCGCCCAGCGTGCGCGCAACGGCTTCGAGCCGCGGATTCACCTCCTCGAAGGCCACGCGAGCCGTGCGCACGAGTAGTGGAAACGACATGACGGCGGTGGCGAGCACCACGGCCTTCCAGGTGAAAATGATTTCGATGCCGAGCATGTTTTCGAGCGCCTGTCCGATGGGCCCGCGCCGTCCAAAAAGCTTTAACAATATAAGCCCGGTGGCGACCGGCGGAATAACCAAAGGCAGGGCGACCAGGGTTTCGACCACGGCTTTGCCCGGCCAGACGCGACGGGCCAGCAGCCAGGCAAGGGCCACCCCGGGAGGGAGAATCACCAAGGTGGCGAGCGTCGCTACCCCGAGGGTAAAAAGCGTGATGCGCAGAAGATCAGCGGACATGAGCCCTTACCTTGGAGGCAGGAACCCGTGCTTCGCGAACACCGATTGTGCCTCGGGCGTGCCGAGCCAAAAGATAAAACCCTTGGCGGCATCGGCAGATTTGGCGGTGTTTATCACGGCTGCGGGATACGTAATGGACGGGCCCTCAGCCTGGGGAATCTCTAGGGCGATGCGCGTTTTTTTAGAGCGCAGTGCGTCGGTCTTGTACACGAAACCCGCATCGGCGTTACCTGCCTCGACGGCGGCGAGCACGGCACGCACGTTTTCCATAAACACCGCCTTCGCTTGCAACGGCTCCCAGCGGCCCAAGCCAGCGAGGTAAGTCTTGGCATAAGTCCCGGCCGGGACCGTGGCGGGTTCACCGAAAGCGAGGTGTCGCACTGCCGGAAGGGACAGGTCGTCGAGCGTGGCAATCGTGGTGTTGTCGGCTGCGACGACGAGCACGAGGGTATTGGCCAGCAGAGTGCGACGAGTGCCGGGCAGCAGTAGCCCATCGCGGTCGAGCTGGTCCAGTCTAAGTTCATCGGCCGATAGAAAAACGTCGGCAGGAGCCCCCTCTTTGATCTGACGGGCAAGACTACCGGAACCCCCGAAGTTGAAACGAACGGTGCTACCAGAGGCTTTGGCATAGAGCGGCGCGAGCGCCTCAAGCGAGTCAGAGAGGCTGGCGGCAGCGAACACCGTGAGCTCAGCGGCGGCGGCAAAAGAAGCGGCAAAGCATAAAGCCATAAATGCTAGCGTGAACCGCAGACGCAGAAGTTTAGCCAGCGTGCTTGAAGATACATTTAGTCGGTGGCGGCGCGGTTCGATGTTCGAGCCTGTGTGCATTTTCATAAAAGTATCAGTAACAAGAAATCCAGCACCCCCCAATCCGCCCTCCCTCCCGACCGATCCACAGTCTTTTTTAAAACAGGTGATGCGTTTTTAACCCGAGGCCTTAGACATCTCTGCCAGAACTGCGGCCCAGAGCTCTTGCTCTCCCTTAATCCCATACTGCTGTAAGCGCAGACTGATTTCGTCAAAGCTCGGTTCGGAAACGATGTGTTTAGGATCAGCGGGTAAATCCGGACACACCACGCGGCATAGCGCCCAGCAGGCCCAGATGCGCCAGCGCCGTTGCTCTCGGCGCGGCTCGTTCATGCGGTCGGCCAGATGCTGAAAGTGCACGCGGGGATTCCCGATAAAGACATCGGACGGGGTATTTCGAAGCAACCACGCCTGCGCCGCGTAGGGCAAGGGCCACGCACGCAACTCGGGTTCCTCACCCTTCAAATCCGCCCCCAAGGCACGATCCAGCGAAAGCACCGAACGAGCCGCAAATCCTTTTCGCCAAAGAAAATGCCCATATGTCAGCGCGGTGAGATAAAACGCCCCACCTCGCTCACTCCCATGCGCGGAGAGCGCACTCGCAGTCATGGCGGCCGAGGGCTCGGGCAAGAACGGGCACGGCGGAAATCGAGAAGACATCCCTTTCAGCGTGGGCAAAACTCCTTGCGTTGCTCAAGTGTTACTTGGCAACCCAGCCGCCAAAAGGCTCACGGGGGATAAAGGCACAGGCATCACCAGCAGATCCTGGACCTTAGGCGTAAGCCGAAGGCTATTTTGACATATATCGCCCAGTTCTAGCTCATGACTGAGACAAGTAGACTCAGGTTTCACCTTGGTTCCGTCAGTGTCATGCCACGCTTAAGCTCAGAGAAAATTTGGAACCAATTCCGGTCAAGCGACTCAGAACATGGATCGATTAATTAAAAGCAGTTGGCTCGAAAAATTCTAGTTAGACCACACTTCAATTCCCAATAAAATGTCTGCAAACACCTATTCCAGCGAGACCAGTGGTTCGACCAACAACGCCATGGCCGTCGATTCCGTGCCTTCGTTTCTGGAGCCAGCGCGCGCGACTGCCGCCCCTACCGAAACCCCGGAACGCAATAATCTCCAGCTTTACCTGCAGGAAATAGGCAAAACCCCGCTCCTCACCATCGATGAAGAGGTTCGTTTGGCTAAACGCATCCTGAAGGGTGACAAGGCGGCACGCGATCACATGATCTCGGCCAATCTACGGCTGGTGGTGAAGATCGCCATGGATTACAAGGACTTCGGTCTGCCTTTGCTCGACCTCATCAGCGAGGGAAACATAGGCCTGATCAAGGCGGTTGAGCGCTTTGACCCGGACAAGGGTGGCAAACTCTCCACCTACGCCGCTTGGTGGATCAAGCAGTCCATCAAACGCGCTCTCGCCAACCAGTCGAAAACCATCCGCCTCCCGGTTCATTTGGTAGATAAAATCTCGAAAATGCGGCGCACCGCCATGGCGCTCACCGAAGAGCTCGGACGCGAACCCACCGACGAGGAAATCGCGATTGAGCTCCAGGTTCCCACAAGCAAAGTGGCCCACCTCAAATCCGTCAGCGTTCGCCCCGCATCACTCGACGCCCCAATCGGGGAAGACGGCGACTCCACCACCTTTGGAGAAATCGTCGGCGACGAAAACGCCGCCAGTCCCTTCGAGCAACTGCGCGACACTTCCCAGAACGCCGCGCTTAGCAGCTTGGTAAACTCACTCGACCCCCGCGAAGCCGAGATCATCCGCTACCGCTTCGGTCTGGATAACCGCGACGAACTCACCCTCGAAGAAGTCGGTGCCAAGTTCCGCGTAACCCGCGAACGCGTTCGGCAGCTTCAAAACCTGGCTCTCTCCAAAATGCGTAAAGCCATTACCGAGCTGGAAGAGCAGCGCACCTCCGAGGAAATTGAAATCGAAGACAAGCAACGCGCCCGAGAGGAAATCATTCGCGAGTTTATCTCCTCCCGCACCGGTGGACTCGAAAAGTCTGCGCCAAGCTCCAACCGGGCCGCCGCCTCGGTTCCGGCGAAAACCCACCCATCTACCGCCGCTCGTTTAGCTGCTGCCGCAGCCAAACAGGCAACCCATCCCGCTTCCACCGGCAAGACCGGCGCCCAGCCTGCCAAGCCATCCGTAGCCCGCTCGCCTTTCGCACCCAAAGCAATAGGGAGCCTCGGCGTAAAGCTCTACGGCGGTCGCTGATTTTGGCAGCGACCTCGAAATGAAGCGGCCAGCACCCGGCAAAAGGGTGCTGGCCAGCGACTAAGGCGTGGAGTGTATTAAACTAAGCACCCAGCAGATACTCTGGATTCAACTTATGCAGGGTCTTGGGCACGAAAATACCGTCCTTGCGCACGAGTTTGCCGTCGAACCAGACCTCACCACCGCCGTATTCCGGACGCTGGATATTCACCATGTCCCAGTGCACCTGGCTC
>CANIWJ010000175.1 GCA_947471035.1 Verrucomicrobiota bacterium | reverse complement strand
CGCCATCACCCCGCAGACCTGGACCTTCACCGGAGGCGTAAAGGCCGAATATAACGACTTCACCGAACTGGAATTCCTGCCCTCCGCCCGCCTCGCCTGGACCCCGAACGACCGCCTGACGCTCTGGGGCGGCTACTCGCGCGCCGTGCGCATCCCCTCCCGCTTCGAATACGACCAGACCCTCGAATCCGTCGGCTTCGTCCCGGCCTCCCGGACCCTGCCAAATAGCGCTATCGAAGCCGAGACTTTGGATGCCTTCGAAGCCGGCGTCCGCCATCGCGCCAATTCCTGGTTGAACACCTCGGCCAGCGTGTATCTGAATCAATATGACAAACTCGCCACCAGCGAGGTGCTGCCTTCCTCGACCCCCGCCCGCACCGATTCCAATTTCCAGAACAAGGCGCAAGCCCACGCCCTTGGCGGCGAGCTGAGCGCCACCCTCGAACCCACCCACTTCTGGCGCCTGATTTTCACCTGGTCACTCCTCGATCTCACCATCGATAAGGACACGAACAGCACCGATGCCACGGTGCCACGCATCGCGGAACTCAGCCCCGAACAACAAATCGGCCTGCGCTCACGCTGGAACATCGGCAAAACCTGGGAGTTGGACGCCTGGTGGCGCTGGGTTGACGGTCTCCAAGGCGTCCGCCCCGTCCCCGCTTATAACACCCTGGACCTGCGCGTCGGCAAACAGCTTGGCCGGGGCTGGGAAGTCTCGGTCGTCGCACGCAACCTGCTGGAACCCAGCCACCCTGAATTCAACTTCTCCCAGCTGCGCAGCGAAATGCCCCGGAGCCTCTACCTCCGCTTCGATTGGCTCCGCTAAAGATGCACCTGTTTCGTCAACTCACCCGCACGTATTCCGCTTCGCTGCGAAGCCGCGCACGCACGTGGCGCAGCATGATTCTTGCCGGCTGGCTGGCGATACTCAGCCCGCTCCAAGGCATCGCCGCGACCGCGACAATCCCGGAAGCCCAGGCCACCGCCGCCTACCTGGCCCTGTTCACCAAATACATCGAATGGCCCGAAACCGAACGCGCCGTAACCACACCCGACACCCCTCCGCCATTCACCATCGGCGTCCTCGGTCACGACCCTTTTGACGGCGCCCTCGAACAGGCCTTTGCCAATGTTTTGGTCCAAGGCCGCCCCGTGGTAATCAAACGCGTAGGCTCCGCCGCCGAAGCGCGAAACTGCGACCTCGTCTTCATCAGCCGCGAGGAATCCCGCCGGCAGTCGCTCTGGTTATCCGAACTCGCAGGCGCGCCCATCCTTACCGTCACCGAAACAGAAACCTCCCTCAAACCGCAGGCCGGCGTAACCCTTATCCGGGAAAAAACCAGCGTCGGCAGCCGGCTGCGCTTCGATGTGAACCTGCCCACCCTGCAACTCGCCCGCCTCAAGGTCAGTTCCAGCATGTTGGTATCCGCCCGCCGCATCGTGCGCGCCACCCCTGAAAGAGGCTGAACCATGCGTTTCTCCGACCTCCCCATTCAGCGTAAACTATTCGGGAGTGTTGTCCTCGCGGTCACCGTGGCCGCCATACTGCTAGCCCTCGCCCTGGCCCTTTACGAGAAAACCACCTTCCGCCCAATCTACCTCAGCGAGGCACGAGCCGACGCGAAAATGATGGCCGAACTGCTCGTGCCCGCGCTTGAGTTCCTCGACGACCGCACCGCCGGCACCCAGCTCGCCAGCATCGAGCGACGCCCTGAGATCATCGGCTCGGCCATCTACTTGCCGGACGGCTCCCGCTTCGCTGCCCGCAACCGTAAACCCGCCGGGCTTTTCCCCCCTCAACTGGCGCAGCCCGTCCAAGCCACCCAGACCACCGATCACACCATCACCATAATGGAGGAAATCAAAGGCGAAGGCGGCCCCCTGGGCACGATCGGCCTGCGCTTCGAAATCCCCACCAACACGCAACGGCTATACAGCTACGGGATTTTCGCCTTCGCCTCGATCGGCTCGCTCGGCGTGCTCACCATTCTGCTCTCCTATGTGCTCCGCCGCGCCGTTTCCGGACCCGTGGAAGACCTCGTGAAAGCCGCCCGCGAGGTAACGGAGAAAAAAGACTACACCCTGCGCGTCCCCGTCACCAGCGGCGACGAATTTGGCCGACTGGCCGAGGCCTTTAACGAAATGCTTTCCGCTATCGGGGCGCGCGATACCGAGCGCCAGCGCCATGAAGCCCGCCTCGCCCAATACAACATCGGCCTGGTCGAGCTGTCAAAAACCGAGGAAATCACCCAGGCAGACCCCGACCGCCAGCTTCACCTCATCCTCTCCATCCTCGCCCGCGTCCACAACGTGCGCCGCGTCGGTTTCTGGAGCTTCGAGGCCGGCCTGTCCCGCCTGCGCTGCGTGGCCGGCTACGACCGCACCGACCCGCTCTTCTGCGCCGGCGCGGAGCTATCCAGCGACGAAGCCCCCGCCTACTTCACCTCCATCAAAACCGATTCCGTCGTCGCCATTTCCGATGCCTTGACCGACCCGCTCCTGGCCGGACTGCGTGAAAGTTATCTCCTTCCGCTCGGCATCACCGCCATCCTCGACATCCCCGTGCGCCGTCACGGCAAACTCGTCGGTGTTCTTTGCCACGAACACTCCGGCACCCCCCGCGTCTGGGAACGGGACGAGGTCAACTTCGCCACCGCCGTATCGGAACGCATTGTACTGCTCCTCGAAAGCAAGGAGCTCAGCGACGCCCAGCTCGCCCTGCGCGAGAGCGACGCCAACTACCGCGAAATGGTGGACGCCGCTCCCGACGTGATCTTCACCATTGATGATCAGCTCCAGCTCCGCGCGACCAACTCCGCCCTCAGCAGGCTCACCGGCTGGCACCCCTCCCATTGGAATAATATCACCCTCGATCAAGCCCTGTTCCCCGTCGACCTCCCCCTCGCCCTCAACGCTTACGCCACTGTCGCCAACGGCGGCGGAAGCCAGGTCATCCTGCTTCGCTTGCTTCGCGCCGACGGCACCGTGCTCCCCCTCGAATGCTACCTCGCCCCCCGCCGCCTCAAGGCCGGCTCGGGCGCCGTCCTCTGCATCGGCCGCGACCAGACCGAACGCCTCGCCGGCATCGCCGCCCAAACCAAACTCGAAGAACAACTCCGCCACGCGCAAAAAATGGAAGCCGTCGGCACCCTCGCCGGCGGCATCGCCCACGATTTTAACAACATCCTCACCGCTCTCATGGGCAATCTGGAGCTCATGAGCTACGAGCTGCCCGAGCGCCATCGCGCCCTCAACTACCTCAACAACTCCCGCCAGGCCACCCTGCGCGCCCGCGACTTGGTCCGCCAGATCCTCACCTTCAGCCGCCGCCAGGAAGCCTCCCGCACCCGCCTGGCTCTGGGTGCCATCGTCGGCGAAGCCCTTGGCCTGCTTCGCGCCTCCCTTCCCGCCAATATCGAGATTATCACCCGCCTGGATCACGCCGTCCCGCCGGTTTTCGCCGACGAGACCCAGCTCCACCAGGTGGTCATGAACCTCGCCACCAACGCCTACCACGCCATGGAGCCCGACGGCGGACGCATGACCATCGAGGTCGCGCTCGGCACGGTCGATGCCCAAAAGCAGGCCCGCCACCCCCAGCTCCGCCTCGGCGATTTCGTCACCCTCACCGTCACTGACACCGGTTGCGGCATGGACGAGGACACCAAGCGACGCCTCTTTGAGCCGTTCTTCACCACCAAACCCCAAGGCCAGGGCACCGGTCTGGGCATGGCCGTCGTGCACGGTATCTTGCAAGCCCACGATGCCTTGATCTCCGTTCAAAGCGAAGTGGGTAAAGGCTCCGCCATCCGCATCTATTTTCCCATTTGCATAGAACCCGAGCCGGCCCCCGAACCCGCCACCCCGATCT
>CANIWJ010000174.1 GCA_947471035.1 Verrucomicrobiota bacterium | reverse complement strand
GCGGCGGTCGTCTCCCTCGCCCTCGACCCGCGCACCCGGCTCGATTGGTTGGAGGCGTTTTATCGCGGACTGGCCGCCCTCGCCCGCCAGCACCGCGTGCCCTTGGTCGGCGGCGATCTTGCCACCCATCGCGGTGGACTCGTCGCCTCGCTCACCCTCCTTGGCCACGCCGCCGGCAAACGCGTGCTCACCCGCACCGGCGCGCGCGAGGGAGATTTTATCGCGGTGACCGGAGTGCTCGGCGGCAGCCTTGCCTCCGGTCACCACTGGAAATTTACCCCGCGCCTGGCCGAGGGCCGCTGGCTCGCCGCCCGTCCCGAGGTCAGCGCCATGCTCGACGTCAGTGACGGCCTGGCCAAGGACCTCCATCACCTCGTGCCCGCCGGAGCCAAGCCCATCCTTTTCGCCGACCTCCTGCCCCGGCGCAAAGGCTGCGATCTGCGCGCCGCGCTCACCGAAGGCGAAGACTACGAGTTGCTATTCACGGTGCGCGGCACACCCGCCAAAGCGGCCCGCCTCGCCGCCGACTGGCACCGCGCCTTCCCCCGTGTGCCGCTAACCATCATCGGACGCCTTGCCGACCGGCACGCGTCCGCCACCGGCGCACTCGACCTCTCCTCCTACGATGGTTTCGAGCATTTTCGCTGAACTACGCGCCGGATTGGTCACTGGCACGGCGGAAGAAACCCGTGCCGTCGCCGCCCGCCTCGCCGCCGCCTTGCCGCCGGGCAGCACGCTCGCCCTGCACGGCGATCTCGGAGCCGGGAAAACCACCTTTGTCCAAGGCCTTGCCGCCGGGCTCGGCATAAACGAACAAGTGACCAGCCCGACCTTCAACATCTTCACCCTGCATCGCGGCGCGGGACGCACTCTCATCCACGTGGACGCCTACCGACTGGAATCAGGCGCGCAGTTGGAGGATTTGATGATCGACGATTTCCTGACCCCGCCTTGGTGGCTCGCCGTCGAATGGCCGGAAAAAATCCCCGCCTGGCTACCCGCCGACGCACTCCACATAGACCTCACCCACACCCCCGACCGCCGACACCGCTTGGTGCTACGCTGAAAAACCAGCGCCGATCCACTTTATCGGTAACCCAAAAACAAAAAGCCCCCGGAGGCGAATCCGGGGGCCATTTAGTTTTTAAGGGTATTTATCCACTTAGGCGGTCGGCTCAGCGGAGGCTTCGGATGACTCAGCCGGAGCGACCTCAGCGGCAGGTTCGGCGACCGCTTGCATATGCGTTTTCACCTCGGGCACCGGGGCCTCGGGGAAGTTCTCCGGATCGACCTCGGTGGCCTCGATCTCGCGCTTGCGCGACTCAACCATCGGCGGCGGACAGAAAAGCGTGCCGTCCACAAATTCAGTCATGTAGCCTTCCTTCACCAAGTAACGCAGGTCGCCCTTAAGTTTGGTCAGCTTCTCGATCTCGTCGGCCGGGACCGGCACCGGCTCCGCGCCCTCAACCGGCGCTGGGCGAGGAACGATGCCGAGGTGTTTCTCGCCCAACTCACTTCCCTTGACCATCGGATGAGCTTCCACGTAGGCGATGAGCGCAGCCAGAGAATCGGAGAAGGTCTGGCCCGGCACGCGGAAGCGGCGCTTGACCGCACACACATAGCTGACGCCCTTCGATCCCTTCTTAAAGATGGTGAAACTTTCGCGCCGCAGCCGGCCGCGCAGGGCGTTGGCTGTATCCAAGGGGAAGCGACGCTGGGCGGCAAGCGCACCCTCGACCGCGCGGCGGATCTCGGTGCTGGCGGGAATGGTCTCCAGAATTTTCCCCGGGAAACGCAGTTGCTCCACACTGCGGACCACGCGATTCCGCGCCTCGGTTAGCAGATACTGGCGGGCATCTTCCAACGAATCAAAGGAGGGCAAGACGACAGGGGACTCGGTAGCCGGTGCGGCGGCTTCTGCGACCACCGGCTCGGCCTCGACCTCGGCAGTCTCTACGGCATCGACCGGAGCGGCGGTTTCGCTCGCGGCAGCAGCGGCGGCAGCCACTTTGGGCGCGCGCACCGGAGCGGGTTTCACCGTGTAGCGCACGGCCTTTTTCATCTTTTCCAACCACTGCGCAACCACCTCAGGATCACGCACCGTCTCGATCTTGGTCTTGTAGGCCTCAAGCGACATGCGGACGTTGGCCGCGTGGTGCTGGGCGAGGATCGAGTTATAGAGATGGTAGTTCGGCGGAGCCAGCAGCGTGCCGGTGATGGAGCAGCGGTTCACCACCTGGAAATTACCCTTCGGCGCTTCAACCTCGACCTCGGCGGTTTCAAAGAAGTTGCCCAGATGCTTTTCCAAAACATGGGCGATGGCGGCGTCCTCGGTGTCGAATGGCACGCCATCCGGCACCGAAATGTAGAAAGGAGCGGGTTTCACGCCGGGCGTGGTCGGTGCCGGGCTGGGCCCCTTGGCGGCGGGCGCGGCGGGGGCGATGCGCTGGACCACGGCGACGAAACGGTCATTTTTCTCCACTACCGAGCGAGCGATGTAGAACAGCTCGAAAGTGCGGCAGGATTTGCGAATGGCGTCGGCGAGGGCCTTGAAGCTCGCATCCTCGGGATAGAACGTGATGGTGAAAAACGGGCTGACATAGGGACCGACCGGCTCGCGCGGCGGGCCGCGGAAATCGCCGCGGCGACCCGCATCGGGGCCGCCTTCGCGGCGCTCGAAACGAGGACGATCCCCACCGCGCGGACCACCCGGACCACCTGGGCCGCCGGGACCTGACGGACGATCAAAACGACGGTCGCCGCCGCCGGCAGGACGAGCCGGACGCTCACCGCCCTCAGCGGGCGGGGCGGAGGGCGCATCGCCGACTGCGCCAGTAACGGGCCGCTTAAAGTCGCGTCGATCACGGCGCACGGGGGCATCGCCCTCGCGGCGGGGACGCTCATCGCGACGATCGCCGCGAGGCGGGCCGCCGGGTCCGCCTTGGCCGGATTTATCCTGCACCCAGGAGGTGCCAAAGCTGAAGCCTTGGAGTTGGGTCAAATCCAGTTTATTGAGCCCGGAAGAAGAATCGGGCGTTTGCGGTGAGGGCGTCTCGTCCATGCGGAGTAAATACAAAGCAGGCGGCGGGCCTGCGAGTGGTGTTATGTGCGGGTTTGTCGAAAACCCGCTGCGGAAGGCAGCGGGATAGTGCAGCTTCACGACCCAACGAACGCAGGCAAGCCGTTTCCCGAGGTGCTTGCTTAAGCCTGCTAAAAACCAAAAGCCTCCGGATCGGATCCGGAGGCTTATAAAAAGTGGTGCCCAGAACAGGACTCGAACCTGCACGCCTTTCGGCACACGCCCCTCAAACGTGTGTGTCTACCAATTCCACCATCTGGGCAAAGCTACTGCGAGAGGAACGCGGAGAGAGACAAACGCCCCCCCCGCTGACAAGCCCCAAAATCAAGGTTTTGAAAAAACACCGCACACCGGCTTTTTCGCCGGTCTCGATAGCAGCACCGACACCGCCGCTAACATCACCTCCGAAGGCGCAGAGATGACAAACTGAGTTCGGACTCTGCTTTCCTTTGCGCCTTTTCGTTGAATACGTTCATACGTTGCGAAGCGCCAAGCAATCAGGCGCGCGATTTTGCACTTAGCCGTAACGATGCAGTTGAAGGCGGAGTAGCGGGGCGAGATGGCGAGCAGATTTCGGTGGTGAACGACCAAGGAATACCCGGAGGGTATTTCGCCGGGAGTGAAACACCGAAAGGTGCCGTCAGATTACCTCGATACGACCCTCTCAACTGCATCGTTACGGCTTAGATCGTCATGGCATGATAACCGCCATCAACCACAAGTTCCGATCCAGTGATAAAGGTTCCGGCTGGCCCGGCCAACAACAGCGTGGCCCCTACCAATTCACGCGCTTCGCCAAATCGCTTCATCGGTGTATGCCCCATAATCG
>CANIWJ010000173.1 GCA_947471035.1 Verrucomicrobiota bacterium | reverse complement strand
CCCCCGGTCGAACGACAGGCCAGCGAGTGACCAAACTCATGCAGTAAAACGATCAGAAACAAACTGAGGTACTCCGCGACATTCCAGTAGACGGATGAATACTCCTGGTTGCGCTGCGAAAGCGTGTAAAACGCCACCGCGAACCACGACCAATGCAGAAATACTTCGATGCCTAGAAAGCGAAAGAGTCGGACGGAGCCATCACGGGTCGGTTGCATTCCCCAGCCTTGCCCCAGCCCGCGTCCGCAAGCAAGGACGCGCTCCTAAAACAACCCCGTGTGCGCGCTTGGTCTTCGAAATCAACGGATCGATATTGCGTTCCCGTAATGCAGCTCGGCGACTGCCATCGTCAGCTTGCGGAAAAACCACCTCCAGACCCCAAGCGGCGGGATTATCGTTTAACCCAAACAAAAGCCGGTAAACATCATCCATCGCCTCATCCATCGCCGCCGCACTGCCAACGGCAATCGTTAGCAAGCGGACTGCGGGCTGCAACGAGCCGCACCCGAACTGATAAATGACATCGCTTATGACGTAATCGTCACCTTTCTATGGTTACGAAAACGTTTCAGTCCTGTTCGTCATCTATGAATGAAGTTTCAGCATCCGCACTCAGCGAAACCTTGCCCCCGCCCCCGGCGGCAAGACCCTTGGCACGGAGAGAATTCATCGAGTTGCAGCGCAAGCACGTCAGTTGGGTGATCATGGCCGTATTGGTGCCCGCCTGGTTTTATCTCCCTGTAACAAGCAACGGGACCTTGGCTTTGGCCGCCGATGCCCTTGGGTTTCTAGCCGTTTCTTTAGCCGTGATCGGGCGGCTCTGGTGCGCCCTTTATATCGCTGGCCGAAAAAATTTCGAACTCTGCCAGGACGGCCCCTATTCACTGGTGCGCAATCCGCTCTATGTATTTTCCTACGTCGGTGCCATCGGCGTCGTCCTCGCCTCCCATCGCTGGGGCCTGCTCCCGCTCGTCTCGTGCGCCTATGTTTTATATTACCATGTCGTAATCAAAGCGGAGGAAGCGCGTCTCGCGAACCTCTTTCCCGGGGCTTACCCGGCTTATTGCCAGGAAGTGCCGCGCGGCATCCCACGACTAAGGGGCTTTCGCACCCGCACGCAGATATCGCTCGATCCCCGCGCGGTGACGCGAGCGATGCGCGAAGTCATCTGGTTTCCCATCGCCTTTGTTGCCATGCACATCCTCGTACACTTCGCCTAGCCAGCCCTGTTGCTCACCTTCACGGGAAACACGCGTATAGCTGCCGGGGCTGCATAGTTGGTAAATGACACCCAAGCTATGGCCTGGAAACGGCTGTGATCAGTTAAAACCCAGGAATCCGTACACTTCAGGCAAGTCAAACATCGGGTCCCAAGACCGGGTAGGCGTAGTATTACGCAAGTCCATACAGGTGCTTGCACCACTAAGGTAAAATGCCAAGCTGGAGAGCGTCCCCACAAGATGCGTCTGCCTCCCCCACATACGCTTGCTGCCAGATTACCCCGCCGCCCGAGTCGCACGGCATCTCTTCTCGCGGGCTCAACCACGCTACTGGTAAGCTCGTTGCTGGCTCAAATAAACTTCGTGGAAAATTTCACCGGCACCACCGCCCCTGGGTGGAGCTTTTATGCCGCTCCCGGCGACACGCTGCCGACCTTGACCGCCAACACCGTGGATACCCCCGGAACCGGTTGGCTTCGCCTGAACACCAATACCGCCAATCAATCCACCGCCGCTCTGCTCGACACCCAGATTTTCTCCGTCAACGCACGGCTCGAAGTCACGATGGATTATGCCTTTTTTAACGGCAGCGGTGCCGATGGCATAACCTTTTTCCTTATCGACGGGGCGGTTAACACCGCCTCTTTCGCCCCCGGTGCCTACGGCGGCTCCCTCGGCTACGCCAACCGCACCGGTGAGGACGGCATGGTAGGCGGTTACCTGGGTGTCGGTTTCGATAACTACGGCAACTACTCCAACGGCGGCGAAGGCCGCAACGGCGGCCGATTTGGCGACAACGACGCCACCCTTTTGCCCAACCAGATCGCGGTTCGTGGCCCCGGCTCCGGCCAGACCGGCTACGACTACATCGCCGCCTCCGCCCCCCTCGAAACCCTTTCCGGCGGCGGCCAGATGGACTTCCCTTCCTCAACCACCCGCCCCGTGCAAACCGGTGCGGACTACCGCTCCTTCAAGCTCGTCATCGACGCCAACAACCAACTCACCGTCGAGATGAAGTTCGGTGCCAGCGCCAGCTACATCACCGCCTTCACCGCCGACCTCTCCGGCTACGCCCGGCCCGACACCCTAAAAGTCGGCTTCACCGCCTCCACCGGTGGTGCGAACGAAATTCACGAAATCCGCAACCTCACCGTCACCACCACCCCATGGTCCACCGGCACGGGTGCCTACGAATGGGACAACGGCGCACCTGGAGCCGGCACCACCGCCTGGGGCTCGAGCGCCGGCGGCGAAGCCAATTCCAACTGGTTCTCCTCCGTCTCTGCCGACAATAACAAAACCCCGCTGCGCGACTCCGACGTACTCTTCGGCAACAAACCGACCAACAACGGCACCAACAACACCCAGGCCGTCACCCTCGCAAACAACGTCGAAGTGCGAAATCTCACCTTCGACTCCGGCATAAACTACAATATCGGCACCCTCGGCGACGGCAGAGTCATCACCCTGGGCGACACCGCGCAGGCCGGCCTGCCCTCCATCAACGTCAACGACTACAACGGCGCCTACGCCAGGCACAAAATCAATACCGACCTCGCCCTCGTTGAAGACCTCGCCATCCGCAACTTCTCTTACTCGGTACTCTGCATCAACGGCACCACCGATACCAACGGCAACGACATCACCGTCTCCGGCTTCGGCGCGGTGAACTTCAACGGCGATATCTCCGGCACCGGGGACTTGTTCAAAAACGGCGTCGGCACCACCACGATCAACAACGACAACTCCGCAACCTGGTCCGGCAACGTCACCGTAAACCAAGGCATGCTCGTGGTCACCGCCGTCGGAGCCCTCGGCGACACCACCGGCACCACCACCGTGAACTCCGGTGCCACCCTCGCCTTCCGTAACAACGTTACTTATTCCGTAAACGAAACCATCACGCTAAACGGCAGCGGCATCACCCGCAACACCGGCCAGCTCGCCGGCGCCCTGCACAACGATGGCGGCATCAACACCTTCGCCGGTACCGTCGTGCTCGCCTCCAACTCCGCCGTGGGCTCCCGCGATGGCAGCCTCGCCCTCAACGGCGTCATCAGCGAAACCGGCGGCGCCCGCAGCCTCACCAAAGTCGGCGCCGGCACCGTCGTCCTCGGCGCAGCCAACACCTATACCGGCGCGACCATCATTAACGAAGGCGAACTCCGCCTCGCCAACACCTCCGCCCTCTCCGCCTCCAGCAACGTCCAGCTCAATGGCGGCGTACTCGAACTCGGAGCCGCCAACTACACCGCCGCCCTCGGCACCGGCGGCGGCCAAATCCAGTTCACGGCAGACGGCGGCTTCTCCGCCTACGACGCCGCCCGCACCGTAAACCTCGGCGGCGGCACCGCCCTCACTTGGAACTCCACCGCCAGCTTCCTCGGCAACGGCCAGGCCCTGCTGCTCTCCTCCGACGTCTCCAACAACACTCTCGACTTCCAAAACGCCCTTGACCTCAACGGCGGCCAGCGCGAGTTCCGCGTCGCCAACGGCACCGCCGCCGTGGACGCCATCCTCTCCGGCAACCTCACCGACACCGGCGTCGGCGGCCTCATCAAAACCGGCACCGGCACCCTCAACCTCACCGGCACCAACGACTACACCGGCGCCACCGAAATCCGCTCCGGCGCCCTTCGTGGCAACGTTTCCGCCAACTCCAACCTCCAGCTCAACGGCGGCGTGCTCGAATTAAACGCCAACCTCGGCCCTGCCCTCGGCAACGGTGCGGGCCAAGTTCAATG
>CANIWJ010000172.1 GCA_947471035.1 Verrucomicrobiota bacterium | reverse complement strand
AGGCGATCGAGGCCATTGAAAAACGCCAGCTCATCACCCTCGACGCACCCGCCGTCTAACCCGCTCCCTCCCATGAAACCCGCCCTTGCCGTACTCCTCGCCGCCGTTTCCTTTTCCGGCGTTACCCGCGCCGCCGACTTGGTGCCGCTCGTCACCGAACTGCCCAGTGCGATACTCATAGGCACGCCGGTCCCGATCAAAGTCGACAACCTCGAGACCGCAGTCGGTGCCGTGCCGTTCTTAGTGCCCAAAACGGCCACGAACCTCGCACTCAAGCGCCCTGTGACCAGCAGTGATCCCGCGCCGCTGCTTGGGGACTACGACCTGGTCACCGATGGCGACAAGGACTCCGCCGAGGGCTGCTACGTGGAATTGGCCAGCGGCATCCAGTGGGTGCAAATCGACCTCGGAAAAACCGCAGAGATCAACGCCGTTTATGTTTGGCGCTTCCATTCCCAGCAGCGCGTTTACCTCGGAGTTGTGGTGCAAATCTCCGACGACCCGGACTTCATTTCCGGGGTCACGACGATCTACAATAACGACGTCAAAAACCTAAGCGGGCGCGGCGCCGGGAAGGACAAATCCTACATCGAGACCAACCTGGGCCGCCTGCTCGACGCGAAGGGAACCAAGGGCCGCTACGTGCGCCTTTACAGCAACGGCAGTTCATCGAATCCTGCCAGCCACTACATCGAGGTCGAGGTCTGGGGCACTCCGGCCCCGTGATTGATCGCATCCCGGCACCCACCGGCAAGGCCATGGGAGCCGGGTTCCTTGTCGTAGTCGCCGGAAGGTGGAGCCTGGTTGCAAGGCTCCCGGGTTAAGCCGGACGCAGATGCCTTCCAACTTCAAACGCCAGGATCTTACTTCCCCCGCCCCGGGGTAGTTGGTCAGAAGCAGCGGCTGAGCTTCGCCGCCGTTGGTCGGCTGTTCAGTCTTTTATATCGATCGGCTCGTAGCGGGGGCAGAGGATGCGATTGATGATGAAACCGATGACGTAAGCGACGCTGCAATAACTGAAGAGAACGACGTAACCCGCACCGCCGAGTTGGTCGAGGACGCGACCGCTGACGACCGGGAAAATCATGCCGGCGAGCGAACCGACCAGGCCGCCGAGGCCGATGAGCGAGGCGATGGCGCGCTTGGGGAAAAGATCGCTGATGGTGGTGTAGAGCGTCGCGGACCAGGCCTGGTGCGCACCGCCGGCCAGACCGATCAAGGCGACCGCGCCCCAGAGCGGCAGCTTGGTGGCCAGCACCACGGGGAGCACGCACAGGGCAAAGATCAGCAAGGTGACGCGGCGCGTGCGGGTGATGTCCCAGCCGCGCTCGACGAGCCGCTTGCTCACCCAGCCGCCGAAGATGCTCAGCACGGTGACGATGGCGTAGATCGCGATGAGCGGCAGGCCCATCTTCTTTAGATCCAGGCCGCGGGTGGTTTTGAAATAGTCGGGCAGCCAGATCAGGAAAAACCACCAGACGGGATCGGTGAGCGCGCGCGCGATGACGTAACCCCAAGTCTGCTTGTAACCGAGAATCTTGCGCCAGGAGAGCGGTTTCGCGCCGGTGTCGGTTTCGATATCGCTCTCGATGTAGGCGACTTCCGCGGGCGTGGTGCCGCGGGCGCGGCGGGGGAGTTCAAAATAGTAGAGCCAGAAGCCGAGCCAGACGAAGCCGGCGGCACCGGCGATCAGGAAGGTGCCGTGCCAGCCGATGGCGAGGGCGAGCGGCGGGATGATGGCGGGGGCCAGAAGCGCGCCCACGTTGGAGCCGGAGTTGAACAGCGTGGTGGCGTATGCGCGTTCCTTGCGGGGGAACCATTGGGCGACGGTCTTGACGGCGGCGGGGAAGTTGCCGCCCTCGCCCAGGCCGAGTAGCACGCGGGCGATGCCGAAGCCGGTCACGGTGTTGACGAGGGCGTGGGCGGCGGCGGCGAGGCTCCAGGCGGCGATCGACACGCCGTAGCCGATCTTGGTGCCGTATTTGTCGATGAACCAGCCGAAGGCGACGTAGCTGAGGGCGTAGGCACCCTGGAAGAGCGAGTTGACCCAGCCGAACTGCTCGTTGGTCCAGTGGAGCTCCTGGTCAAGGATGGGCTTCAAGAGCGACAGGATCTGGCGATCCATGTAGTTGATGGTGGTTGCCGCGAAGAGCAGCGAGCAGATGAGCCAGCGGTGGCGGCCGATTACGGCGGAGGTGGGGGGGGACATAGGGGAAGCGGGGCCGAAAGTAGTGGGTAGGGGAGCTAGCTGGCGCGGAGGCCGTGCATGACGCCGCGGAGTTCGGCCAGGCCACGCATGCGGCCGATGGCGGAGTAGCCGGGCGTGAGCGGGACGTAGTGGGCCAGATCTTGCATCATGACGTGGCCGTGGTCGGGGCGGAGGGGGAGCTGCCAGTCGGTGCGACCGGCGGCGCGGCGGCGGTCTTGTTCTGCCAAGAGAATGCGCAGGAGCGCCGGCATATCGACGTCGCCGTCGAGGTGGTCGGCTTCGAAGAAGACGCCGGAGGGCAGGCGTATGGTGGCGCGGAGGTGGACGGCGTGGATGCGCGAGGCGAAACGGCGCGCCATGGCGGGCAGATCGTTGTCGGGGCGCGCGCCGAAGGAGCCGGAGCAGAAGCAGAGTCCGTTGGCGGTGTCGTCGGCGAGGGCGAAGAGGGTCGCGACGTCTTGCTCTGTGCAGACGATGCGCGGGAGACCGAGCACAGAGAACGGCGGGTCGTCGGGGTGGATGGCGAGTCGCACGCCGACTTCGGCGGCGACGGGGACGACGTGGGCGAGGAAACGTCCGAGGTTGGCGGTGAGTTCGTCGCGGCCGATGCGCGCGTAGGCGGCGAGGCGGGCGCGGATGTCGTCGAGCGTAAGACCTAATTTAACGCCGGGGAAAACATCGATGATGGACTGAATAAAGTCGGCGCGGGCGGCGTCGGTGAGGCCGGACCACCACCGGGCGGCGTCGGCGATCTGCTCCGGGGTGAAGTCGGCCTCGGCGCCGGGGCGCTGGAGCGCGTGGAGCTCGAAGGCGCAGAATTTCACCGGGTCGAAGAGCAGGCACTCGGTGCCGTCGGGCAGGACGTGGTGCAGATCGGTGCGCACCCAGTCGAGGACGGGCATGAAGTTATAAACGACGGTGGTGACGCCCTCGGCGGCGAGGTGGCGCAACGTGCGGGTATAGTTGTCGAGGAGAGTCTTCAAGTCGCCGGAACCGGTTTTGAGATCCTCGTGAACGGGGACGGATTCGACGGCGGTCCAGCGGAGACCGGCGGCGGCGAGTTGATCCTTGTGCTCACGGATGGCTTCGCGCGGCCAGGCTTCACCGTAGGGGATCTGGTGAAGAGACGTGAAGACGGCGGTCGCTCCGGCGTGGCGGATGTAGGCGAGCGGCACGGGATCGGCGGGGCCAAACCAGCGGAAGCATTCTTCGAGAAGGTAGGAGGGGTTTTTAACCACGGATATCACGGATAGGCACGGATGACGGAAACGGAATTTGTTACCACGAAACACACGAACCACACGAAAGTCGGAAACGGAGAGAGACGGAGTGATTGAGGATTTAGACGCCGGAGAAGGCGGCGAAACCGCCGTCCACGACGAGGGTGGTGCCGGTGACGAATTTGGAGGCGTCGGAGAGGAGATAGTGAACGGCGCCGTGGAGTTCGTCTGGCGTGCCGAAGCGGCCAAAGGGGGTCTGGCGGCAGATGGTTTGTCCGCGCTCGGTCAGCGAGCCGTCTTCGTGGGTGAGGAGGCGGCGGTTTTGTTCGCCGAGGAAGAAGCCGGGGACGAGGGCGTTGACGCGCACGCCGCCCTGAGTGTGGCGGGCGAAGTCCACGGCGAGCCAGCGGGTGAAGTTGTCCACGGCGGCCTTGGCGGCGGAGTAGCCGACGACGCGCGTCACGGCGCGGGCGACGGACGCGGAGGAGTAGTTGACGACGGAGGCGGATCCGGAAGCGAGTAGCGCCGGTGTGAATACAAGGGT
>CANIWJ010000171.1 GCA_947471035.1 Verrucomicrobiota bacterium | reverse complement strand
GAGGGTGGCCGCGCTTGATCAGCGTACGCAGAGCGTGGCGCACGATCCAGGCGGTGCGCGGATCGGCACGGTCCCAGCCCGCGACGAAATCCAAGACGAGCTCGGGGTGATCCTTGGTGATATCGTTGAGATGATTGGCCACCGACTTCCGCACGTAGAGCGAAGAGTCGGCACGCAAGGCGGCGAGCAAAGGCAAGGTCGGCGAGGGGTCGGCCACAAAGGCGCGTAACTGCTCACCCCAAGGCAATCGGGGGCGTGAACCCTCGCTGGCTAGACGCCTCACGTGTTCGTTGGGCGAGTGCACCCACTCGGCCAGCACCGCCAGCGTGCCCGCGCTGTCGCGGGTCAAAAACGGCCTAAGCGCGAATTCAGCCGAGCCATGCACCGTAAGATCATGCAGGGCGGGTAGAGCCAAATCCGGGTGCTCGAGTCCCTGTGCGGTCACGTGGGCGCAAGGCCAGATCGCGGTGAAATTGTGTCCGATTTGCGGAGCGTGAGCCCGAAGCACAGCGAGTTGCTCGGGGAACGGTATCGGCAAGGCGAGGTGAAAGGCCTCGGCGGTGCGCTGGAGACGGGCGAGCAATTCCCGTTCAGCCAAACCGGGGAGCACATGCCCGAGAAAGCGATCCGCATCAAAACGCGAATCCAGCCTATTCAACTGTTCGGCGGTGCGTCGGTAAAAAGCGACGTTGAACCAATTCTTCATCGCAACGGCGACTTAACGAGCTTCGTGAGAATGTGACAACACGCCTCGATTAGGAACACCTTCAGCGGGCATAACTTCCTTGATCGGTGAACTCGCCAAACTCAGGCAGCCCCGACGCTTTTGGCCGCATCGCGAACCACCGAGATCAGCTCCTTCAATGCCACCGGTTTTACCAGGTAGCGGAAAACCGCCGCCTCGTTCACCGCCCGCAAAAGCATTTCGGGCTTCATATAACCGGTAACCAGGACGCGAGCGGTATCGGGGTATTCCTCCCGAAGATGCACCAGGAAACTAAGCCCGTTTCCGCCGGGCATTAGATGATCCGCCACCACCACGCGAAAAGCACGTTTACGCAAGGCCGTCTCGGCCTCTTTAACCGAGCTGGCGGTCACGACCTGAAAATACGGCGACAAAGCCCCCTCAAACATTTCTAGAATCGGTGACTCGTCATCAACGACGAGAACGGCGTCCAATGGGTTGGTAGATGGGGCGGAAGAGCTGGCCAGCGTCATGTCCGTACTTTCTCCGCGAGCGGCGCGTTCATGGCAAACCGTTTTACGCTAGTTAATAAACCCTAGTCTTTCCGTGGTTGCTCCGTGCCGCGCGCCCTGCCCACATAGCGGCTATCACCATGGACGTCTCTTCGCTCCTTGCCGCGCTTCGAAATCGTGACGATTTGCCCTACACGCCCGAACTGGCTTTGCCCGAGCTTTGGCTAACTCCAAACGCCAGCGGCAACACCGCGCTTCACGTCGCCGCTCGCCACGGACGCCTCAACCTTGTGCCGCCCGAGCTATTCACGGTGGATAACTTTTCCCTGAAAAACCAGGCCGGCTACACTCCGCTGCATCGCGCCTTCGAGTTTACTTCGCCGCCCTCCGAGCTGCCCCCCCGCCTCCTGCTTCACGACCTGCTCGCCATCACCAGCAATGCCGGCTTCTCGGTTTACCACCTCGCGGCCGCCAACGGGCACCTCGGCATACTCTCCCACTCCATTCTGACCCCCGAGCTGCTCACTATTCGCACTCACCTCGGAAACACCTTGATCCACGAGGCGGCCGAGACCGGCCAGATCGACGCGTTGCCCCCGGTTTTTCAAAATGCCGCGTCCTTCGCCTTGGTTAATCTAACCGGCGAAACCCCCCTGCACACCGCCGCGCTAAACGGTCACCTCGCCCAGGTCCCGCTTGCACTCCTCACCCGCCAGGCCCTACTCACCCGCACCAGCGCCGGAGACACCGTGCTCCATGCCGCCGCCCTGGCCCACCACCTCGACCACATCCCGGCCGAACACCTCGTACACGACACCCTCAGCGCCGCCAGCAAGACCGGCTACACCGTCATTCATGCCGCCGCCGAGAGCGGACAACTCGCGGCCATTCCCCGCACTTCCCTCACCAGCGACCTTTTGCGCCTCCGCAACGACTACGGCGATACCCCCATGCACGCCGCCGCCGCCGAAGGCCACCTCGACCAGATCCCACCCGCCATCTTCAGCAAAGAACTACTCGAACTGCGCAACTACGCCGGCACTACACCGCTCCACGTCGCCCGCCATCGAGGCCACCTCGGCCAGTTGCCCGAACACGTCCAACCCGGTCCCCCTAGCTTGGGCGAACGCCTGCGGTCCTGGCTAGGTTTGACCAAAAACGCCTGAGCTTCGTCCGACGCCTGGCGCCCCAGACCGGCGCACAATTTGGCGAAAACGCCGCAGCCGCGTCTCGTAAGTCTCTTCCACGCGGGTTTGTGCTTCCCTCTCCTGGTGCGGACCGCTTCGCTCCTGCGCTTACCGCCCCAGCGGCGACAAGCACTCCTCACCACATGAGCAACACCACCATCACCAGCATCACCGCCCGCGAAATCATCGATTCCCGCGGCAATCCCACCGTCGAGGTCGACGTTCGTCTCGCCGACGGCACCCTCGGCCGCGCCGCCGTTCCCTCCGGTGCCTCCACCGGTGAACACGAAGCCCACGAGCTTCGCGACGCCGACGTCACCGCCAAGTCCCTGCCCAAGGGCGTAAATGGCAAAACCCGTTTCCTCGGCAAGGGCGTCCTCGCCGCCGTGGGCAACGTCAAGACCGTCATCTCGCCCGTCCTCGTCGGCATGGATGCCTGCGACCAGATCGGCGTTGACCAGCTCATGATCAAGCTAGACGGCACCAAGAACAAGTCGAAGCTCGGCGCCAACGCCATCCTCGGCGTCTCCCTCGCCACCGCCCACGCCGCCGCCAACAGCCTCGGCCAGCCCCTCTACAAATACATCGGCGGCCCCAACGCCAAAGTCCTCCCCGTGCCCATGATGAACATCATGAACGGCGGCGCCCACTCCGATGCCCCCATCGACTTCCAGGAGTTCATGATCCGCCCGATCAACTTCGACACCTTCTCGGAAGCCCTCCGCGCCGGCGCAGAAGTGTTCCATAACCTCAAGAAGGTGCTCAAGGCCAAGGGCCTCGCCACCGCCGTCGGTGACGAAGGCGGCTTCGCCCCCAAGCTCGCCTCCACCACCGACGCTCTCGACGCCATCGCAGAGGCCGTCAAAGGTGCCGGCTACAAGCTCGGCAAGGACATCACCCTCGCCCTCGACGTCGCCGCCTCCGAATTCTACGACAAGAAGACCGGTAAATACGTCTTCAAGAAGTCCAACGGCCAGCAGTTCACCGGCGACGAATTCGTTTCTTACTACAAGGAACTCTGCGCCAAATACCCCATCGACTCCATCGAAGACGGCTGCGCCGAAAACGACTGGGCCACCTGGAAGAAACTCACCAACGCCCTCGGCGACCAGATCCAGCTCGTCGGCGACGATCTCTTCGTCACCAACGTCGAATTCCTCAAGAAGGGCATCGCGACCGGCACCGCCAACTCGATCCTCGTCAAGGTTAACCAAATCGGCTCCCTCACCGAGACCCTCGACGCCGTCGAGCTCGCCCACAAGAGCAATTACACCGCCGTCCTCTCCCACCGCTCCGGCGAGACCGAGGACGTCACCATCGCCGACATCGCCGTGGCCACCAACTGCGGCCAGATCAAGACCGGTTCCGCCTCCCGCACCGACCGCGTGGCCAAATACAACCAGCTCCTCCGCATCGAGGAAGAGCTTGGCAGCACCGGCATCTACGCCGGCCGCCTCTAAGCCACCGCTCCGCGTTCCTTCAAGGCCCCGACCGCACCTGCGGCCGGGGCTTTTTTGTTTTCGCCCCGCCCGCCCGCTTACGCCTACCTGCCCGACGTGCCCGCCCTGCCCACCGACGCCCCCGCCTTCCAAGCCGCCCT
>CANIWJ010000170.1 GCA_947471035.1 Verrucomicrobiota bacterium | reverse complement strand
CGAGGCCGGCGCCTCCAAGATGGAGCAAATGAACCAAGCGATGAGCGAGATCACCGCGTCGTCGCACGACATTTCCAAAATCATCAAGACCATCGACGAGATCGCGTTTCAGACCAACATCCTCGCGCTCAACGCCGCCGTCGAAGCCGCGCGCGCCGGCGAGGCCGGGGCGGGCTTCGCCGTGGTCGCCGACGAGGTGCGCTCGCTCGCCCAGCGCTCCGCCGTCGCCGCGAAAGACACCGCCGCTAAAATCGCCGAGGCCAACACCCGCAGCGTACAGGGCGTGGAACTCACCGTGCGCGTCGCCAACGGCCTGCAGCAGATCCTAAACCAAAACCGCGAGGTCGACCGCCTCATCACCGAAGTCGCCACCGCCTCCTCCGAGCAAAGCGAAGGTCTGTCCCAGATCAACATGGCCGTGTCGCAAATGGACAAAGTCACCCAATCCAACGCCGCCTGCGCCGAGGAAACCGCCGCCGCCGCTCAAGACCTTAACAACCGTTCGGCCGAGTTGAACAACGCCTCCCAAGAACTCGCCCGACTCGTCGGCATGAGCCAAGCCCAGAACCCTTCCCCTGCCACACAGCCCGCAGCCGCGCCCACCTCCACCAAACGGGCTCACCCCGCTAACCCCGCCAAGGACCGCGCCCTGCCGCCTTCGACCAAGTCTCGCACCATCGCGTCCGAAAATCCCGCCAGGAGCCTGCCGCACAGCTCAAGCTCGGAACCCCTCAGCTTCCGGGATTGAGGCGCCTGGCAGAACCGGCCGGTCCAGCCGCAATTTCGGGCAAGCACAGCGGGCAGCGGCTGGAGTTTGGCGGATAACACCTTTAAGCCCTTCGGCTTATATACCCTGCCTCACACGGGTGCTTTGCGGCTTATTTCGCATAATCGGTCGCTAATCGCTAAAACAAGAAGGGATTAGGCCGATAACTAGAATCGGCCCGCCACTCCTGAACATCTCTGCTCGAACCCAGCCTAAACCCATGCCCGCCTGGCCCATTTGGAAACGTCTTGTCTCCGCCTTGGCGGCCATCGCCCTGCTGCTTTTCGGTGTCACCCTTCTCGGCCTGCGCGGACTCCGCCACGCCGACTCGCTCAACCAAAAAAACTACGCCACCGAGATACGCCTGCTCAAAGACCTCTCCGACGCCTACGCCGTGGATGTCATTGAATCCCTTAACAAAGCCAACGCCGGCCTGGCCCCCGTCATCGGCACCGTCGCCACCCTCGATCTTGCCCTTGATCGCTCCCGCGCTTTGTGGCCGCAATACCGGGCGCTCGCCCTGCTCGATTCCGCTACCAACGACGACCCGCTGCTCCTTCAGCTCGAACAGCAAATCCAGCAAGCCGACCTCGCCGTTTCCAGCTTGCTCGAGCGTATCAAAGCCCCGGATGCCGATGTCGCCGCCCTGGTCGCCGCCTCCGACGGCCCCTTCTACGCCCACATCGATCCGCTCACCCGCACCATCACTACGCTGATCGAAGAGCGTCTCCGCCATTCCGATGCGAGCACCCGCCTCGCCCGCCTCGAAACCTCCCAGGCCCGCCGCTACCTCTATCTGCTGGCCGCCATCACCCTCGCCGGTCTCGCTACCACCGGAATCTTTATCCTGCTCGCCCTCCGCCGCGAACTCACGCTGCGCCGCAACCTCGAACAAAAAAGCGCCGAACTCGCCGCTCGGGAACAAAGCTTCCGCGCCCTCTTCGAACTCTCCCCCATCGGCATCACCCTGCACGCCCTCGACACCGGCGCCCTCCTGGCCTTCAACGACGCCCTCCTCAGCCCCTCCGGCTACAGTCGCGAGGCACTCCTGCAACGCACGTTCCACGACCTCGCTCCGGCCGAAAACCATGGTCAGGACCGCCTCGAAACCCAATGCCTGCGCACCACCGGCCGCTGCGGCCCGGCGGAAAAGGAATACCAACGCGCCGACGGCACCCGCTACCCCGTCCGCTCCCGCTCTGTGAGCACCACCCTGCCCGACGGTCGCCCCGCCGCCTGGTCCTTCATCGAAGACATCACCGACGAACTAGCCGCCCGCCGCGCCCTCCAGGATAGCGAGCGCCGCCTGCGCCACCTCATCGACCACCTCCCCGCCGGCATCGTGCTCCTCGAAGCCTCTTCCCTGAAAATCCTCGAAGCCAATCCCGCCGCCCGGCAACTCCTCGGCCTGCCCCTCGACCACCTTCTAGGGCATTCTTTCCAGTCCTTCCTGCCGCCCGACCCCGCTGGAACATCTCCAATCCTCGAATACACTCGGGACAACGAAAACCAGGAGCGCATCCTCCTCAACGCCTCCGGCCGCCGCATCCCCGTGGTCCACTCCGCCATCCGCACCACCCTTGATCGCCAGCCCGTCATCCTCGAAGCCTTCGTCGATATCAGTCGCCTCAAAGCCGCCGAAACCGAGCTTCAACAAACCAACGAAGAACTCCGCCGCGCCCTCGACCAGGCCAACGAACTCACCCTCCAAGCCGAATTGGCCAACGTCGCCAAAAGCGAGTTTCTCGCCAACATGAGCCACGAGATCCGCACCCCGATGAACGGCGTCATTGGCATGACCCACCTCCTTCTCGACACCCGCCTCGACCCCGCCCAGCGCGATTACGCCCAGACCATTCAAAACAGCGGCCAGGCCCTGCTCACCCTTATCAACGACATCCTCGACCTCTCCAAAATCGAAGCCGGTAAACTCGAAATCGCACCCCAACCCTTCGACCTCGCCAGCCAGCTGCGCGACCTCTGCGCCCCCTTCGTCCTGCAAGCCCGCGCCAAATCCCTGCGCTTCCACACTCAAATCCCCCAGGACCTCCCCGCCTACGTGCACGGCGATGCCGCCCGCCTGCGCCAGATCCTGCTCAATCTCCTGGGCAACGCCTTCAAATTCACCGCCGCCGGCGAAATCGAACTCCGCCTCACCTTCATCCACTCCACCCTTCGCCACTCTTCCACTCCCCGCCACCTCGCCCGCTTCTCCGTACGCGACTCCGGCCCCGGCATCCCCGAGGAAAAACAAGCCCGACTCTTCCAGAAGTTCTCCCAAGTCGACGCCTCCGTCACCCGCCAATACGGCGGCACCGGCCTCGGCCTCGCCATCGCCCGCGAACTCGTCACCCTCATGGGCGGCCAAATCGGCCTCTTCTCCATCGTCGATCAAGGCACCACCTTCTGGTTCGAGATCCCGCTCGATCCCGTCGCCCCCGATTACCGCCCCCCCGCCCCGCCTCGCTCGCACTCCGGCGCCCTTCCTGCCAACACCCGCATCCTCCTCGCCGAGGACAACGAAACAAACCAACTCGTCGCCCTCGGCATGCTCGCCAACCTCGGCATCCAGGCCGATCTCGTCCAAAACGGTGCCGAGGCCATCGCCGCGCTCGCCTCCTCCGATTACGACCTCGTTTTCATGGACATCCAGATGCCCGTCATGGACGGCATCTCCGCCACTCGCGCCATCCGCGACCCCGCCACCGGCCTGCGCGACCCTGAAATCCCCGTCATCGGTCTCAGCGCCCACGCCCTCACTGGTGATCGTCAGGATGCCCTTTCCGCCGGCTTCACCGATTACCTCACCAAACCCCTCGATCCCGCCACCCTCCTCGCCACCCTCCAGCGCTGGCTCAAAGGACCGGGAGCCCAACAAGATACGCCACCCGTGAACCCCAATCCTGCTAGCTTACCAGCTTACCAGCTTACTAGCTCCCCTCCGCCCATCGACCTGCCGGCGCTCAAAATTCGCCTCATGAATAGCGAACCCTTGGTGCAAAAGATCCTCGTCACCTTTTCCAGCGATATCGACCGTCAACTCAGCACGATTCGCACCGCCCTCGCCTCCTCCGACCGCCCCGCCCTCGCCTCCGCCGGACACGCCCTCAAAGGCATGTCCGCCAACCTTTGCGCAGCACCGCTCAACGCCGCCGCCATTGCCTTGGAAAAAGCCTGCGCGGAGGGCCAAGCCACCCACCTCGCCTCCGCCTGTACCGGCATCGAAACTGCCGTCACCGTCCT
>CANIWJ010000169.1 GCA_947471035.1 Verrucomicrobiota bacterium | reverse complement strand
GGCGGCTTTTATTTCGGCGGCCCGGCCATCGGCGGCGGCGGGCTAGGTCTGATCCTGTTGATCGTCCTCATCGTGTATTTGACCGGCGGACTGCGGAAGCGCTGATCCGCCGCGCCCCGTCATCACCGGCGTATGCGCCGGACTCTTTCGCCTGTATTTTTCAGGCCAAAACCAAATCAACTATGAAAACAAACCACCTCATTCTCGCGAGTATCTCGCTTCTGCTTGCCGGCACTGCCAGCGCCCAGACATCCCCCGCCAACACGAGCAACTCCACCAGGAGCATCGACGTATACGGCGCACGCGCCACCGATTGGGAATTCACTCTCGGCGGCAGCGGAGCGAGCGACAACGACTTCAACAACTCGCTCGGCGGCGTAAATTTCGCGGTGGGCAACTACCTGACCGACTCACTCGAACTCTCCGTGCGCCAGTCGGTCAGTTATTCCAACGGCTCCGGCGGCAACGACTCTTCCTACGATGCATCGACCTTCGCAGCGCTTGACTATCATTTCGGCGTCGAACGGCTGAGGCCTTTCATCGGCGTGAATTTCGGCGGTCTCTATGGTGACAACACAAACGACACCTGGGCGGCCGGCGTGGAGGCGGGTTTGAAGTTCTACGTCAAGCCCACGACTTTCCTGTATGCCTTGGTTAACTACGCCTGGAACTTCGATGACGGCCACAAGGCGACGGATAACTTCAACGACGGCGCCTTCCTTTGGTCGGTTGGCGTTGGATTCAGCCTGTAAAGAATCTGTATGCCAGAGATAGTATCGGCCTCCGTGAAGACGGAGGCTTTTTTGTGCCCTGTGCGCGAATCACCGGCGCAGGAAGGCAAAATCATCTGGGGGCTGTTACACCTGATCCGGCTCCGGATGTGCGCCGCGCTAACGCCAGGGGTGCGTAAGTTATCTAGTAGGGTTATGCCCTATTTCTACCCTTCGCTAATTCCCGTATCGTCCGTTTCGCCTTCATGAAAACGAATATCGGCATCGACCAAGACAAGCTCCCGAAAATCGGCCGGATACTTAATCTCCTGCTCGCGGATGAGACCATGCTTTACCTCACGACCCGGGACTACCACTGGAACGTTACCGGGAATGAATTTCTCAGTCTGCATCAACAATTCGAAGCTCAGTATGATCAGGTGGCCAAGTGGATTGATGAAATAGCGGAGCGGGCCCGCGCCATCGGTGTCGGCGCCCACGGCAGCCTGGCCGAGATTGCCAGGACGATTCGTTCCTCGGCCATCGCCGGAACCGGCATGCCCGCCAGCCAAATGGTGGCAGCCCTCGTCGCCCTGCATGAGGATTTGGTAATCCGGCTGCGCGCCGACAGCGAAGCGTGCGCGGTCACCTACGGCGACACGGGGTCGGCGGATTTTCTCACCGGCCTGATGGAGTGGCACGAGAAAACCGCATGGCTGCTACGCGCCCAGATTGAGAACGATTCGGCCGAGACCGGCTAAAAACCGGTCTCATGCACGGCCCCGGCATGGTCTGCAAAACCGTGCGCCACCCTTTTCCGTTAGAACCTATAATACTATGAAATCACCAAACGATAGCTCCACCTCCTCGCCCAAAGAACTGCTCAGCGACCTGCAAGCGCTGGTCCTCGAAGCCGAAAAAATGATGGGCGCTTCGCTCACGGAACACACCGAAGATGCGGTCAGCGCACTGCGCACCCGTTTCGACGCCGCGCAGGAACGCGTCTCGCACCTCTACGCCAACGCCAAGGCCCGCGCGGTCGCCGGGGCCAAGTGCACCGACGAGGCGATTCGCGCAAACCCCTACCAATCTGTGGCCATCGCAGCCGGTGCGGGGCTGATCCTCGGAGTCTTGCTCGGTCGCCGGAGCAAATAAGGCACCCCATCCCGCCATGTCTTCTCCTCCGCTATCTTCGGTTGGTTTTCTGGGGGCGCTGCGCAAACTTTGCGAAGGCCTCATCGTCGGCGCGGAACAGCGCATAGCCCTGCTTTCGGCCGAATTGCAGGAGGAGAAACTTCGTCTGATTCAGATTTTTTTCTGGATCAGCGCGGTGGTGTTCAGCGGCATGATGGCGGTGGCGTTCGCCAGCCTGCTGCTCGTGTATATATTTTGGGAATACGCCCGGCTTTGGGTATTGGGCGGATTGGCCTTGTTTTACGCCGGAGTCTTTTTGGCCGTGCTGCTGGCGTTTCGGCGTTTTATAGACCGCCAGCCCCAGCCCTTTGCGGCTACGATCAGCGAACTCACCGAAGACCGCGCATGTATCCTCGCCAAACCTTGATTCAACTCGTCGCCCATAAGGCGATGCTGCGGCGTGAAATCGCCAGACAACGGGCGGAGTGCGTCGCGGCGGCCATTGAAGTAGCTCGACCGGTCGCCTGGCTGGATAGCGCTGTCGCCGTCATGCGCGAGCTGCCCCCGCTGGCGCGCATGGGCGTGGCATCACTGGGTTTGTGGGCTCGCCGAGCCGCACTCGAGCGACTGACGCGCTTCGCGGGAGTTTTGCGCTGGGTTCCTTTAGTTTCAGCCCTGTGGCGCAAAAGACGCTAGGCTGGCAGGAAACCCCAAGTAGAGCGACTGACCGGGATGTTTCACAACATCGACGGTAGTCGCCTGATCTGCCGCAAGAGCATCCGGCCATTAATCGCCGTCTTCACGTCAGCCGTGCTTATGCAGACTCCAGCTCCACCCGGTCCGGAGTTCCCTGCCCTGTAAGACGCACGTGTTGACTGCTGGATAAACACCCGGCTGCGCCACAAGCCCCAGGCACGCGCAGAGATTAACACCGGGAGACCCCTATCACAGGTGCCTTCTACGATCAGGCACAGCCGCGCCCAATCGTTTCGTTGGCCTCCCCCTGACGGCACAATAACTGCTCAGCGTGGCGCTTGCTTTCCCTGTCCCCCAACGCCCGAGCTCTGCCCAATTCGCTTTTCTCATTTCGCTGCTTTCACGTATGCCGCCGACATTGCTCGCGGCAGTGATAAGCCAAAACCTATACACCTTAAGTCCCTCTACAATAAATCTTAACCCTCATGAAACATCGCCTCATCCACCTCCTCAGCCTTGCCACCTGCTTCCACTTTGCTGCCCTCAACTTGAGCGCGCAAACCCCGCCGCCCAAGGTCGAGTTCCCCGCCCCCAGTCCCGCAGCCACCGTCAAACAACGCGTTGGTCTCACCGATATCGAAATCAACTACTCCCGCCCCGGTATGAAAGGCCGCAAGGTCTTCGGCGGTCTCGTACCCTACGGCGAGGTCTGGCGCACCGGTGCCAATTCCGCCACCAAGTTCAAAATCTCCGCCCCCCTTACGATGGCCGGGACCCAGATCCCCGCTGGTAATTACGAGTTGTTTACCATCCCCGGCGAAAAGACCTGGACCCTTATCATCCACAAAGACTCTTCGCAGTGGGGCGCTTACAAATACGATCCGGCCAACGACGTCGCCCGCCTCTCCGCCAGCGTCACTTCGCTGTCCAGCCCGGTGGAATCGTTCACCATCGAGTTTAACGACCTCCGCGATGACGCCGCCTCGCTGCTTATCGAGTGGGAAACCACCCGGGTTAAAGTTCCTGTCTCCGTAGACGTAGTCACGCCTTTGGTGCCTCAGATCGAAGCCCTCATGGCCTCCGACGCCGAGAAAAAGCCCTACGTGAACGCCGCCATGTTCTACCTGGATCATAAACTCGATCTAACCAAAGCCGCCGCCTGGATGGACGCCGCCATCAAAGCCCAGCCCGAAGCCTTTCATCTCGTCTATCGTAAGGCCCGCATCCTCGCCGCCGCCGGCGACAAAGCCGGTGCCCTTGCTTCCGCCCAAGCCTCCCTCGATGCCGCCCAAAAAGGCACCGCTCCGCTCAACCTCGAATACGCCAAGCTAAATCAAGAGCTCATCGCCACCCTCAAGTAAGCACGCACCGTCCACCCGCCCCCTGCCCCCGTAGACTGGCCCGATAACTACAGCCAGCTCGCGGGGTGCCTTCCCTTTTCTCTCCCTTGTCCTTGTGTCTCTCTTCGCCCGCTGCCGCCTCCCCCGCTTCACCGCCCGCCTTTGTTCCGTCTCG
>CANIWJ010000168.1 GCA_947471035.1 Verrucomicrobiota bacterium | reverse complement strand
GGGTCCGGGAAGAGCGCGCAAGCCCGAACTTGTTTAAGGGAGATTGATTTACACGATTTCATCGGCATCGGTTGAACCGCTTTCATACTCGTCTGCCGGACCGGTAAAAGTGAGCACTAAATCCCGCTCTAACAGGCTATCCGTAAAGGCATCGAGGGGCGTCGAAGTCGCGAAGAGCGAAGCCGAGCGCGAGCCGGAGCGAAGGGTCTGGGAAGCGGTGGGGGTGAAGAAATCGAAAGGGCTGAAGACGTGGTGGAAAGCGGTAGGAGCAAAGGTAGAGGCGAAGGAGACGGCGAACTGGAGGGAGGCGCCGAGCGGGGCGGGGAAGAAGGTGCGGGCAGGCGCGGCGACGGTGAGGGTCGAGCCGGCGGTGGTGGCTGGTGTGGTGGCGACGAAGGTAAAGGAGGCGGGGGCGTCGACGGGAGCGGTCTGGACGGTGAGGGAGGAGACCAAGGAATCGGCCTGCAGGCTGGTGGCCGAAACGGTGACGACGACCGGAGCGAAGACCGGAGCGGGGGTGGTGGTGACAGGCGTGGTGAGCGCAGGCGAAGCGGGCTCGGGGACGAGCGGGGCGGCCGGGGCGGTTTCAACACGGGAGACCAGGGCGACCACGGTGGCCGGGGTGGCGGTGGAGACGGCGAGGGTGCCGGTGACCACGATGCCGCCGGTCTGGCGTACCGTGCCGGCGGAGGCTTGAAGCACAAGGGCGGACTCGGCGGCGATGGTCACGGCGGTGGCTCCGTCATTCAGGACCAAGTCGCCGGCCGAGGCACCGGCCGTCAGCTCGACGCGGCTGGCGACGATGGAGCCGGTGGTGGCGGCGATGAAGTTGAGGATGACGGAACCGGCGCCGGAGGTGCCGGAGAGCAAGCGAACGGAGTCGGAGGCGTAGAGCCCGCGATTGACCACGATATGGGTGGCGGCGCGCAGTTCGAGGCGGGCGGAGACGGCGTCCTGGTTGACGAAACCATTGACGGTGATCTGGCCGGTGCGGGCGACGAAGGTGACGGAGGAGGCGCGGGTATCGAGGTCGACGTTGCGGGTAATCGTGACGGAGCCGCCGGTGACGGTGGTGGGGTTGACGAAGGTGGCTTCGCCGGCGAGGAGGCCGAGGCGACCGACGAGGACGGCGCCGGCGCCGGAAGTGGTGTCGCCGATGAGGACGGAGGCGAAGCCGGAACCGATGGCGGCCAAGTCGGAGGCGGAGAGGCGGAGGGCGGTGGCGGGGGCGCCGACCACGCTGGCGCCGAGGGCGATGGCGCGGGTGGAATCGAAGGCGCGGAGGGTGAGCGTGGCGGCGGCGGTGGTGGCGGTGACGGGGCCGAGGAGATCGATTTGGTTGGCGACCAGGGAGGCGCCGCCGGAGCCAACGGCGAGGGAGGCAACGGTGAGCAGACCGTTGGAGAGGGTGGAGACGAGGAGGGCGGAGCCGGCGCGGTTGGCGGTGCCGGAGAGGGCGAGGTTACCGGCGGAGCGGACGTCGAGGGCGGCGGCGGTGACGTTGGAGGCGAAGGTGGTGGTGCCGGCGTTGCGGATGCGGATCTGGCCGCCGACGGTGACGGAGCCGAGGAAGGTGAGCTGGGTGGCGGCGTCGATGATGAGATCGCCAGCGATGTTGACGTCGCCCTGGAAGACAACGGCACCGTCGGCGGTGAGGGTGAGGTTGCCGGCGAGGGTGACGGTGGAGCCGAAGTTTACATCGCCGCCAGCGCTTACAGAGAGGTGGCGGAGGCCGTTGTTGGCCACGGAGCCGACCGCGCCCTGGAGGTCGAGCGCGCCGCCGATGGCGAGCGAGAGGTCGGCGGGGGTGCCGGAGGCGTCGCCGTTGATGGTGCGGGTGAGGGTGAAGTCGCCTTCGGACACGGCGGTCTGGGTGCCGATGACCTCGATGGAGTCGTCGATGTAGGCCGAGAGGACGTTGAGGGAAGCGCCGAGGTGGACGGTGGTGCCGTCGCCGTAGATGATGAGGTGATTGGCGCGCAGAGGAGAGGTGATGCGGACGAAGTCGGCGCGGAGGACGGTGGTGGGGTTGTTGAAGTTCACCGCGACATTGGTGCCGTTGCCGATGATGATCGGGGTGAGAATAGTGCCGCTGCCGAAGTAGAGCGTGCTGGTGGTGATGAGGTTGTTGATCTCGGCCTGGGAGAGGATGAGGCCGGTGAGGCCGCCGGTTTCGGTCTGGATGAGGTAGAGGAAACGCTGCGGGTTGGTGGGAGCGACGTAGATGCTGTTGGTGGTGGTGACCGGGGTGGAGAGATTGAGCTGGTCGCTGGTGAGGATGACCTGGTTGTTGGTGTTGATTGATTGGTTGGTGGTCTGGTTGCCGAGGAGGCTGACGACCACGACGTTGCCGCCGGAGGAGGTGGAGACGTTGATCAAATCGTCGATATCCACGATGTAGACATCCCTGCCGGGGGGCACGCTGGCGGTGAAGGAAGCGACGTCGGTGAAGAGGGCGTAAGGGCTGACGGAGTAGCCGGTGGTGGGCTCGCCGGCGCGGATGGTGGCGTTGAGGGTGAGTTTGCCGCCGTTGGACTGGATGAAGGCGCCGCGGGCGTTGCGGATGGTGGACCCGTCGACGAAGTAGAGGACGGCCTCGGAGCTGGAGGCACCGGCGGTGGTGATGAAGCCGGTGGTGGCGTTGACCGTGCCGGCGGTGTACTTGGCGTTGCGGAGGGCCCAATCGAGCTTCACGGCATCGGTGGTGACCCAGCCGGCGCCGTTGGTGGTGATGGCGCCGTTGCCGGTGGAGAGGGTGATGTCGCCGTTGCCGGTGCCGTTGAGAGCGGAGTCGGTGAGGTCGGTGATGGCGGCGGAGTAGAGACCGGCGTTGACGAGGATGTTGCCGCTGGTGGTGACGAGGGAGATGAAGCCGTTGTCGCGGGCGACGAGGTCGTGGCCGATGGTGTAGCCGTTAACAGAGGTGAAGGTGAAGGAGCCGGCGTGGAGGCGACCGGACCAGGTGATCTCGCGGGCGTTGACGCGGAGGTCGCGCTTGAGGTCGAGCACTTCGGTGGCGGAGGGGCCGAAGATGACCTTGGCCGGGGTGGCTTCGATGCGCAGGCGGTCGACGTTGTCGTAGGCGGCGGCATATTCGATGCGCTGGGTGCCTTGGACGAGAGAGGTGTCGTTGACGGTGAGATCGGTGGCGGAGGTGGTGGTGACGAAGAGGTAATCGTTATCGGCGGCGGTGGTGGAGTCGTCGATGATAAGGGTCTGGGCGAGGGAGCCGAGGGTGACGTTGTAGGTGTCGGTGCCGGCGCGACCGATCAGGCGGGTGGTATTGGCGGCGGAGCTGCGGGTGACGTTGTAGGTATCGCCGGCGGTGCCACCGATGAAGCGCTCGATGCGGAAGTTGGACTCGGTGACGGAGTTGGTGCCGGAAGTGATGCGGTTGTTGGTCGCGCCGAGGTTGAAGGTGAGGGCGGTGCCGACGGAGCCGAAGTCGAGGGTATCGGCGTTGTTGGTGCCCGCTTCGGAGACGGTATCGGTGCCGAAGCCGCCAGCGAAAATGTAGGTGTCGTCGCCGCCGGCGCCGGTAAGGGTATCGTTGCCGTTGCCGCCGGTGATGGTGTCGTTGAAGGGACTTCCTGCTATGATGTCGTCGCCATCGCCGCCGAGGATGGTGTCAGCGTTGCCGGGAGGGGGATTGGAGCTCGGGGTGACATTTACCTGGGAGGTATCCGGGCTGAACTCGGAGTTGATGGTATCGTTGCCGGAGCCGCCCTCGATGTAGTCGGCACCGGTGGAGGTGGTGATGGTATCGTTGCCATTGCCGCCACGGATGGTGGTCGGGCCGGCGCCGATGACTTCGATGGTATCGTCGCCATCGCCCAAGGTGACGTCGATGGGGATGTTAAGCGCGTAGAAGGCGAAGCGGTCGTTGCCGTTGGCGGAGTTGGTGACGACGACCCTGGAGATGTTGTTGTAGGTCTTCTTGGTGCCGAAGCCGCTGAGGGTGACGCTCTGTCGGCCACCGTTCATGCCACCGCCGGTAATGGTCATGTTCTCCGAGGAGTCGGTGGTGGTTCCGTAAACGCGGCGGCCGGCCTCGACGCCTACGTTGAGGTAGAGCACGTCACCGATCTGGGTGCCGAGGATGGGCGGGCTGCCGAAGGTCCACT
>CANIWJ010000167.1 GCA_947471035.1 Verrucomicrobiota bacterium | reverse complement strand
CGTGGCGAGAGGCGGAGACGAAACGAATGCGCGGAAGTTTGGGCGCTGTGATCGAACAGTTGGAACGGTAGACACGTCGGAACACGAAACTGTGGAAACGGAGTTTCCAGGGTTTAAGGCGCTATGAATTATTACCCTATCGGTCTCATACCGGAGTTGAGGCGAAGGCTGTTACCCGGTCGCCAGGCCGATTTTCCATCGGCGGTAGCCGCGGAGGTTGGCGGCGAAGAAGACAAGGTTGCCGAGGACGATGGCGATGCTGGCGGCGCGCCAGCCCACAAAGAGCCAGCACGTGTTTGCGGCCATAAAGCAGATGAAGCCGAGGCGATTTTTTTGGCCGAGCAGGCTGAGCGCGAGCAGCGAGAAAATCATCGCGAGCCAATCGAGTCCGTAGAAGTGCGGGTGCATGGCTTATAATCCTTTCGTGAGAAACCCGCCGTCCACGGCAAGGAGCTGGCCGGTGATGTAGCCGGCGGCGGGCATGGCGAGGAAGGCGACGGCGCGGGCGATGTCTTCGGGGTCGGCGACGCGACCGAGCGGGGTCGCATGGAGGATGCGTTTCGACCAAACGGGGTCGTCCAACACTGTGGACGTCATGGGGGTCTTGGTGAACCACGGGAGCACGGCGTTGACACGAATGCCATCCGGTCCCCACTCGGCGGCGAGGGCTCGGGTGAGGTGATCGAGCGCGGCCTTGCTCGTGCCGTAGAGCAGGCGGTTGGGCAAAGCGCCTTGGCTGGTGATCGAGGACATGTTGACGATGCTGGCGTGAGAGCTGGCGCGGAGCTGCGGGTGCGCGAGACGGGAGAGGTTGAAGGCAGCAAAGAGGTTTAGATCTATGAGCTTTTGGAAATCGGCTGTGGTCGATTCCATGGCTGGTGCTCGGAAGGTGGCACCGGCGTTGTTTACGAGCAGGTCGATGCCGCCGAGGGAGGTGACGGCGTGATCAATCAGGCGGGCGTCTTCACCGGGTTGGGTAATGTCGCCTTGAAGTGTAAACAAACGGTCGGCGGCTTGCGGGTGAGAGGCGCGGAGTTGTTCGAGGTCGGCGGCGGTGCGGGCAGTGCCGAGCACGGAGGCGCCGTGGTGGAGGAGTTCGGCGACGATGGCGGCACCGATGCCGCGACCGGCTCCGGTTACGATGGCGCGGTGACCTTGGAGATTCCAGTGGTTCATGTGACCGAAGGTTGAGGGGAGAGAAAGGGGTAATCGATGTAGCCCTGACCGGCGCCGCCATAGAAGGAGGTGCGGTCGTAGGAGTTGAGCGGGGCGTCGGTGGCGAGGCGGGCGACGAGGTCGGGGTTGGCGATGAACTGACGGCCGTAGGCGACTGCGTCGGCCTGGCCGGACTCGACTGTCTGGACTCCGCTGGCGCGGGAGTGTCCGCCGGCGGAGATTAGACGGGTGTCGCCGCTAATGAGCTCGCGGAAGTGGTGGGAACTCAGAGTGTCGTCAAACGTATCTAAATCGCTGTTACCGGCGACACGGGGTTCGACCAGGTGGAGGTAAGCGAGTTTGAATGGATTGAGCTCGTTGACTACGTGGCGATAGGTGCCGAGGCGATCTTTGTGCTGGATGCCGCCGAAGGTGTTGGCGGGCGAGAGACGGATGCCGACGCGTTCGCCAGACCAGACGGCGGTGACTGCGGCGGTGACTTCGAGCAGGAGGCGGGCGCGGTTGGCGAGGGAGCCACCGTAGCGGTCGGTGCGGACGTTGGCGTGGTCGGAGAGGAATTGCTCGAGGAGGTAGCCGTTGGCAGCGTGGATTTCGACGCCGTCGAATCCGGCAATTTGGGCTAGCGCGGCGGCGTGGCGGTAGTCGTCGACAAGGGTGGGAATCTCGGTTGTTTCCAGGGCGCGGGGCACGGGCTGGGTTTTAAAAATGCCGGGGGCGACGGGGGATTGGCCGCCGCTGGCGATGGCGCTGGGCGCTACGGGCAAGGCACCGCCGGGCTGGAGGTCATTGTGCGATTGGCGTCCGACGTGCCAGAGCTGGAGGAAGATCTTTCCGCCGGCTTGGTGGACGGCGTCGGTGACGAGTTTCCAGCCTTCGGCCTGGGCGGGGGTGTGAATGCCAGGAGTATGAAAGTAACCGTGGCCGGTGGCCGAGATGGGTGTGGCCTCGGTGACGATGAGTCCGGCGGTGGCGCGCTGGCGGTAGTAGGTGGCGTTGAGGGCGGTAGGGATATTGCCCGGCATGCCGGCCCTCATTCGGGTGAGCGGGGCCATTACGATGCGGTTGCTAAGGGTGAGCGCACCGAGTTGCAGCGGAGTGAAGAGAGTGGGCGTTTTCATGCGTGGAGGGCGTGGGTATTCAGAGATTGGACGAGTTTAAGAACGTCGAGCGGCTCGGCGCGGCGGGTGTAGTCGGCCTCGACTTGGGCGAAGGCGATGGTGCGGTCGGGGAGAATCACGAAGGTGGCCGGCATAGGCAGCTCGGTCGCGCCAGTGTCGCCGTTGGAGTTGGCCAAGGTGTGTCCGGCGTCGGCGTAGAGGTTGAGCAGCGGTCGGGGCAGCTCGAAGGCAATGCCGAGGGCGCGGGCGGTGTGCAGGCCGACGTCGCTGAGGACGGGGAAGGCGAGTTCGTCTTTTTCGCGAGTGGTGAGCGAGTTGTCGGGCAACTGCGGGGAGATGGCCATGAGCTGCGCACCGGCGGCGGTGAAGTCGGCGAGGAGACGCTGGAAGCCGCGCAGGTGCAGGTTGCAATACGGGCACCAGCCGCCGCGGTAGAACACGAGGACCACGGGGCCGTGCTCCAGCGCACTGTAGAGCCGCACGCCATTGCCATCGACATCGGGCAAGATGAAATCGGGCGCGGTGTTGCCGATGCTCAGCGCGGATTGGGCGGCTCCGGAGGCGACGAGGGCGGCGGTGGCGGCGTCCATGATTCTGAGTTTCGCGGAGGGAATGCGCTGGGTGCGGTAGTAGTCGCGGGCGGAGGCGAGCTCGGCGGTGGTGGTGAGCGTGTTCATGGCGGGACGGGATGCGTGACCAAAGGAGGGAGCCGAACGACGACGTGGGGCGGCGTTCGGCGTGAGGTGCGGAGGCAGGGCGATTATTGGGCGGTGAAGCCGCCGTCCACGGTGAGCGACTGGCCGGTAATGAAGCTGGCCTGGTCGCTGGCTAGGAAGAGGACGGCGTCGGCGATTTCGCGAGGCTGGCCGTAGCGGCCGATGGGATGCATGCCGCCAAAGGCAGCCTTGGTGTCGGGGTTGTTGCCGGTGAAGCGGTCGAGCATGCCGGTGTCGATGGCGGCGGGGGAGACTGCGTTGACGCGGATGCCCTGTCTGGCGACTTCGAGGGCGACGGATTTGGTAATGCCGAGGACGGCGTGCTTGGTGCCGGAATAGACACTGGCCCCGGCGAAGCCGATGAGGCCGGCGATGGAGGACACGTTGATGATGCTGCCACCGCCGGTCTTGAGCATGGCGGGAATCTCGTGCTTGAGGGCGAGGAGTGTGCCGAGGACGTTGATGTCGAAAGTCTGGCGGTAGTTTTCGACCGAGACGGCGGTGACGGGGGAAAGTTCGCCCTCGGTGCCGGCGTTGTTGAAAGCGACGTCAAGGCGGCCGTAAGTGCGGACGGTGAAGGCAACCAAAGCAGCCACCTGGGCCTCTTCGGTGACATCGGTGCGGAGGAAGGCGGCGGTGCCGCCGGCGGCTTTGATCTCGGCGACGACGGCCTCGCCCTCGGTTTGACGACGCCCGGAGAGGACGACCTTGGCACCGGCGGCGGCGAAGGCGAGGGCGGTGGTGCGGCCGATGCCGGAGGTGGCACCGGTGATGAGTACGACTTTGTTTTGGAAGGAAGGGTTCATGGTGGGTGGGTGTAGAAGATGAGCGGGTGGAGTGGGGGTGAGTGGATACGTTGGGTGTGGGTGATTACTTGCCCTTTTTCTCGACCAGGCCGGACCAGTTTTGGTCGGCGGTCTTGAGGAAACCGGCGCGGTCGGCGTTGAACTTTTTGGAGACGTCGGCGTCGTAGTTGAGGATGAGGCGGCCATCTATGATCTGCCAGGTTTCGATCTCCACGGAGACGGCGGCACCTTTGGCGACGCCGTAGGCGCAGTAGCCACCGAAGGCGGGCGCATACTTGGCGGGGCTGGCGATAAAGGTATCTCGGTGGGCGGCGCTGGCGAACCG
>CANIWJ010000166.1 GCA_947471035.1 Verrucomicrobiota bacterium | reverse complement strand
GCGCTGTTCAGCGCCGCCGCCATGAACTTTAAGAAGCTCCTGGGCTTCTTTTTGGCCTTTTTGCTCCGTCTGCTCTCCCCTCTCCTCCCGCCTCGCTTTATGGCCTGCCAGCCATGTCTCGCCTGAAATGGCGTTTTTCAGAACCGACTGACGTAGAGTACAGATTAAAGGGGTTCGCCGCAAATTGCATGATGAGAAGTCGGATAATCTTATCGTCAGGCGGCGGGCGGCTTGCGGCGGGGGCGGAGCGGGTCTAGTTTGATAGCATGGGCGATCTGCTTCCGCGTTTTTTGCAGGCGTTTATCCCGCTTTTCGTGGCGTTGGACCCGATCGGGCTGGCGGCGATTTTTATCGCGCTGGGGGCGGGGGTGCCGGAGGCGAGGAAGCGGCGCATCGCACGGCAGGGAGTGGTGACGGGCGGGCTGGTGTCGCTGGTGTTTTTGTTTCTCGGGCAGGGGATTTTCGCGGCGGTGGGCATCACGGTGGGAGATTTCCAAATCGCGGGCGGTCTGATCCTGTTTATTCTGGCGGCGCGGGATTTGTTGCAGCCTATCGCGGCGGCACCGTTGGAGGTGCCGGAGGATTTCGGGGTGGTGCCGCTGGGCATGCCGTTGATCGCGGGGCCTGCGGCGATTGCGACGCTGCTTTTGCTGGCGCAGACGGTGGGGCTGGCGGTGACGCTGGCGGCGCTGGCGGTTAACCTGGGGTTGCTGGCGCTGTCGTTTTCGCAGGCGGACCGGTTGGTGCGGGTGATCCGGCCGACCGGGTTGCGGGCGATTTCGAAGATCGTGTCGCTGCTCTTGGCGGCGATCGCGATCAGCCTGATCCGGCGCGGTTGGGCGGTTTAGGTAGAGGCAGGGGGATTAACCGCTAATGCGGCGGCTCAATGAGCGCCGCTGGGGGCAGCGGTTTCGCGCAGCGAAACGAGGGGAGTCGAAGGGTCGGCCAATGGCCTCACAGCGGTGGACTCTACGGCGTGTATCTGGCGGGGCGAAGGAGGTGGATTCAGGAAAATTTCATGCGTGCGTTTGTGCGGCGGGGGATTTGGCACTTCGTAAGCATTAGAAAGGCGTTTAATGCATATAAACTCTTCGATTTTTCCGGCGTTTACGGTGATGAGGTTTACTTACGTTCAAGAAGCGGACGGGAACCCCAATCAGCGGCGCGCGTTTTTGGGGTGTTTTCACGATCCGGAGTCCGCGTTTGAGCGGGCCAAGACCGAGGCGTGGCAGGCGCTTTGCGTGCTTTCGCGCGCGCCCGATAGCATTCCTACCGCAGAGGCTTGGGAACTGGCGGTGTGCGGCACCGAGTGGGGCTATGATCTGTGCCGCAACGGGCGGGTGGTGGACCGGTTCTGGGTCCATGACCGGGATTCGCTGCGGCTGGCCGGGGAGTCGCGCGAGTAGTCCCGAGGGGTGGGCGAGGCGTAGAGGCGGCCGGCTTACTTCACGGCGTGGTTGATTTGATCCGACACTTTTTTGGTGTTGGCGGAGACGTCGCTGATGGTGCGGGTGATCTCGTTGGTGGCGACGACTTGCTGTTGCACGGAGTGGGAAATGGAGTCGGTGGAGCGGTGGATCTCGCCGATGGAGTGGTTCATGGCGGCGATGCGTTTTTCGACGTCGGCCACGCATTGCTGGATGGCGGAGACTTGCTGGCGGATGTCCTCGGTGGCGGCGGCGGTGTTGCTGGCGAGTTGTTTGACCTCGGTGGCGACGACGGCGAAGCGGCGGCCGTGTTCGCCGGCGCGGGCGGCGGAGATGGTGGCGTTGATGGCGAGCAGGTTGGTCTGTTCGGCGACCTTGTTGATGAGGCCGATGAGGGCTTCGGCGCGGGTGGCGGCGGCGTTCATGGCGGCGACGGCTTGGACGGCGCTTTCGCTGTCGGTCATGACCTTGCCGGTGAGGCGGGTGGTGTCGGCGACTTGATGGGAGATTTCGCCGCTGGTGGCGTGGAGTTCTTCGCAGGCGGCGGCTACGGTGCTGACGGAGGCGCTGTTTTCCTGGGCGAGGGTGGCGATGACGCCGAGCTGGTTGTGGTTGGCCTGCATTTTGGAGCCGGCCTGGTTGATGATGAGGGCGCTTTGGCGGTAGGCACCGGTCATGCCGCGCAGGAGGATGGGGCGGTGAAATTGTTCATCGCTGCAATGTTGCATCGAGGCGGCGGTCTCGCGGACATAGGAATCGACGCGGTCGAGGGCGTTGTTGATGGCGATGGCGGTGGGGCCGAAGCGTGGGTGTTCGGTGAGGCCGATGATGCGGGCTTCCAAGTCGCCCTCGGCGACGCGCAGGCAGGGGGCGGTGATGAGGGCTAGGGCGGCGTCGTCGCTCAGATCGGATTTGGCGGCGTCCTTGGTTTCGGGTTCGGCGGCGAGCCCGGTGGTCGCGGAGGTGAAGCGGGCGGCGGTCGCGGAGGGGCGGGGTAGGAATCGGGAAAACATGGCGGGCGGCGATAGATGTTAGCGGAGGGAGGCGGCCAGGCAGGTGTGAGCGGAGAGGCCGAAGACGAATTCCGAGTAGGTTTGTCCGGACTGGGCAAGGGTGGCGGTGATGAGCGCGGTGGAGGCTTGGATGGCGGCCTCGGGGGAGGCGTGGCGGCGTTCCTCGGCGAGTAAGGTGGCGTAGAGCGGGCGGACTTTGGCGAGGGCGTCGGCGTGGGGGACGCGGCGGTTTGAGTGGTAGCCGGTGATGGTGCCGTGGCGATCGTAGCTGGGGGTGACGTGGGCGAAGACCCAGTAGGCGTCGCCGTTTTTGGCCCGGTTGAGGACGTAAGCGAAAATCTCCTGACCGTCCCGCACGGTTTGCCAAAGCAGGCGGAAAACGCAGCGGGGCATGTCGGGGTGGCGGATTAGGTTGTGGGGTTGGCCGAGGAGTTCGGCTTCGCGGTAGCCGGAAACGCGGAGAAAGACGGAATTTGCGTAGGTGATGATGCCGCGCGGGTCGGTTTTGGAGACGATGATTTCGTCTTCGCCGAAGGAGATTTCGCGGCCGGTGATAGGTGTGGGGGTGGGACGGGCGCACATAGGTACGGTCGGGGGGGATGGGGGTAAATGTCAGGGTTGGACGTTTACATTACGGCACAGGTTGTCTCGGGAAGAGCGCACAATAGCAGTATTTCAATTCATAGCTGAATTATGCCAAAAAACGCATGGGTGGAGAGTCGGGATGCGGGCATGTTGGGAACAAAAAAGCCGAGCGGCGGGCTCGGCTTTTGATGTGAGCCAAGGCGGTAGGCCTAGGCTCACGGATGAGGTGGGGGACGCGGGGCGTTACTTGGTGTAGAGGTCGCTCGGGGTGCGGGCGAAGAACTCTTCCATGTAGGCGGTGGTGGCCTTGCCCTCCATGAAGGTGGGGTCGCTCATGATGGCTTTTTGCAGCGGGATGGTGGTCTTGATGCCGCGGATGAGGTATTCGCTCAGGGCGCGGTAGCTGCGTTCGAGGGCGATCTTTCGGGTGGAGCCGAAGCAGATCAGCTTGCCGATCATGGAGTCGTAGTAGGGCGGGATGGTGTAGCCGGAGTAGGCATGGCTATCCACGCGCACGCCGTGGCCGCCGGGGGCGTAGTAGAGGCCGATGGTGCCGGGCGAGGGGGCAAAGTTTTTGGCCGGATCCTCGGCGTTGATGCGGCACTCGATGGCGTGTTTGGTAAAGGTGATATCGCCCTGGTCGAAGGCGAGTTTCTCGCCGTTGGCCACGAGGATCTGCTGCTTGATCAAGTCGATGCCGGTAACTTCTTCGGTGACGGGATGTTCCACCTGGATACGGGTGTTCATCTCGATGAAGTAGTAGTTGCCCTTGGCATCGACCAAGAACTCGATGGTGCCGGCATTTTGGTATTGGGCGGCTTCGGCGGCGCGGACGGCGGCCTTGCCCATCTCTTTACGCAGAGCGGGGGTTAGGAAAGGCGAGGGGGATTCCTCGATGAGTTTCTGGTGGCGGCGTTGCACCGAGCAGTCGCGTTCGCCGAGGTGGAGGGTCTTGCCGTGGCTGTCGGCGAGGATCTGGAATTCGATGTGGCGGGGTTTCTCGATGTATTTTTCGAGATAAACGGAGCCGTTGCCGAAGGCTTTTTCGGCTTCGTTTTTGGCGACGTTGAACTCTTTGGCGAGGGAGACGTCGTTGTGGGCGATGCGCATGCCGCGACCGCCGCCGCCGG
>CANIWJ010000165.1 GCA_947471035.1 Verrucomicrobiota bacterium | reverse complement strand
TTGAGCGTGGTGGATCCAAGCGACGTCGTTGTAGTCGAGCTGGTAGTCGAAGTGGTGGGCGGGGCGGCGACGGCACCGAGGCTTAGGGGGTTGCCGGATTTCGGGAGGATGATGCCCGACGCGTAGTTGGTGAGGAAGAAGTCCTGAGGCCCCAAGCCGGTGAGGTTGGCGTTGGCGGCGGCGACTCGATAGGTAAACTCCCAGAATACGCCCGAGGCGCGTGCAGCCTCGGTGCCGGAGGGATCCGCAGGCTCCTGGGCAAAGACGAAGATGGAATCGGCGTCGATGTTGGCGGAGAGCTCCTGATAGGTATCGGGGTCGGAGCCAGATCTGGCGATATAGCCTCCACTATCATCGCGAAAGTTGCCATCCGCGTCTTCAAATGTGCTATTAGCGCAGTAATAGAGAGAAGTGGTAGCCGCACCGGAAGCTGGAAGGCGTACAAGGTAGGCTCGCTGGCGGTGAATCTCGACGCGTACGGTATCGTCCACGTCATTGGCGGCGCCTACGGTGCCGGCGGCAATGGTTTGAGAGAGTGTGAGGGTAACGTTTCCGGTCGCTCCGGCGGCGCGGCTGTCGCTGACGCCGGAGATGATGATACCGCCGCCGAGGTCGGGGTCGTCCATCAGGGCGAAGTCGCCGACCATGGGCACTACACCTGGCGGGACGTCGAGAAGGGTGAGGGTGTTACTGGTGCGCAGGGCGGCTTGGACCTTGGAGGGAGCGCCGATGGCCACCCGGTAGCTGAGCATACGACCGCGCGATGCCGGTGTGATGTGCTGCAGGGTGGCGATGGCACCACTCGCTACATCGGAGAGTGTTCCTTGGGTGGCGGCCTGGATGGAGCTTACTAGGCTGATGGTGACTGCTCCGTCGGTCCCCGGAGTGCGGTCATCGCTGACTGCGCCTACGCGCACACCCGTGCCTAGGTCCGGGGAGTCGAGCAGGAAGAAATCTCCGACCTCGGGAGTGATGCCGTCGGGGATGCTTTGGAAGGTGATCGAATTGCCGGTGCGGGCGGCGGAGTTGACCGCGCCGGAGAAATAAGTGCTACGGGAAGGCACTTGTGCCTGGTAGTAAAAATGGGGGCGGATATTTTTTGGATTGGTCGGATCGTTAACAACTTGTACGCGACTGACGGCAACGGAGAGCTCGCGGCTGAGGTGTTCCTGGATGGAGCGCAGGCCGGTGGTGGCCTCTTCGAGGCGCTGGGTTTTATAGGTAAACTTGGCGCTGAGCACGACCATGCTGGCGATGGCTCCCAGGACGAGCACGCCCACGGCCATGCCCATGAGAACTTCCACCAGAGTCATGGCTCGGGCGGAAAGCGGGCGGCTGGAAGCGGGCTGGGGGGCGTTCATGCGTCGGCACGCATCGTGGTGATGCTCTTGGAGTAGGTGCGACCTTGAGTCGTGTAAGTGATGGTGAAGGTGGCTTGCAGGAGGTAGCCGGCGGCCAAGAGGCCGTCGGTTCCGCTGGTCTCGCCGGTGGCCGGATTAAGGAAGGAAACCTGGCGGGTTATCTGGGCATTGATGGGGGTGTCTTGCGGGCCAATTTGTATATAGACGGTGGAGGGTTGGGCCTCGTTGTAAAGGGCGTCGGAGATTTGGCCCCAGCCGCGAAGACCGTTGCCGGTAGGCGATCCGGTAACGGTGAAGAGGGCCAAGGGTTCGCCGGGGTCGGGGTTTCCGGCGGTGGGCACCCGAATGCTGAGGCGTTGGAATTGATCGACGTAGCCGCGCAGAGCGGCGCGGGCGTTGTCGTGCACCCGGGCCAAGGCGGTGAGCTGGTAGCCTTTGATCAGGGCTTGAAAGAAGCCCAGCGAGCACATCGAGAAGATGACCATGCTCATCATCGCCTCCAGCAAGGAGAAGCCGGACTTGCGGCGCGACTTGGGAGTGGTGGGGAGGTGGAACATGTACAGAAAAACGGGTCTAAGTGACTTTCGCGGAATCTGCGGGGGTTTGGCGAGCATTAGCTTATCAGAATATACAAGGGTTTCTCAAGGGACCAAAGTCCCGATAGGGCCATGTGCGCGGGTAAAAAAGTGTAAACTTTTGCGAGCTATTTGAGTGGTGGTGAGGTCGGGCGGGTTGGGTGAAGGGAAAAGCTTTGCCGGTAGGTGGAGGATAGCACTAGGCATCGCGGCGCAGTTTTCTCATTTTACGAACATCCCGCCGCCCAATCCCATGCTGCTATCTGTCGTCGTTCCGGTCTATCAAGAGCAGGAAGCGGTGCCGCGATTTTTGGGTAAAGTTTTACCGATTCTAAGCGCGATCACGGCGGATTTTGAGGTGATTTTTTGTCTCGATCCCTCGCGGGACGATACTGAAGAGGTGATTTTGGCGGGGCGGGCGAAGGACAGGCGGGTGAAGTTGTTGCGCTTTAGCCGACGGGTGGGGCAGCCGATGGCGACCTTGGCGGGCCTGCGTCAGGCAACGGGTGACGCGGTGGTGGTGATGGATGTGGATTTGCAGGATCCGCCGGAGTTGATCACGGCGATGGTAGCGGCTTGGCGCGAGGAGGGGTTCGACGCGGTGCTGGCGCAGCGTAAGAGCCGGGCGGGTGAGCCGTGGTTGCGGCGGGTGGCGGCGGGGTGTGCGTATGGTTTGATGCGGCGCATCGGGGAGGTGCCGATTCCGGAAAACACGGGGGACTTCCGGCTCTTGAGCCGGCGGGCGGTGGATGCGGTGAACGCGCTGGAGGAGCGGCATGGGTTTTTACGCGGCATGGTGGCGCTGGTGGGCTACCGGCAAAAGTTGTTGCCCTTCGACCGGCCGGCGCGGGCGGCGGGCCAGAGTCATTACCCGATGATTGGTTCGCTGCGGATCGGTTTTAACGGTTTGTTTTGTTTTTCGCACGCGCCCTTGCAGGTGAGCTGGTGGGCGGGCTTGGCGGCGGGGGCGTCAAGCGGACTGGTGGTGGCGGGCGGGGTGGTCGCGGTGCTTTGCGGCGTGGCGGTGGCTTGGGGGTGGCTGGTGGTCTCGGCCTTGGTGTTGCTGCTGGCCGGAGTGCAGTTGATGGTGGCGGCGGTACTTGGGGAATATATCGGGCGGATTTACGACGAAGTACGGCGACGTCCGCGTTACCTGGTGGCCAGAAGCGAGGGTTTTGAAGCGTCGGCTGGGAGCTGAGCGGCATGCGTATCCAACAAGCGGTGATTCTTTGCGGCGGGCGCGGCACCCGGTTGGGCGCGCTGGCCAAGACGGTGCCCAAGCCGATGCTGCCGGTGGGTGGAAGGCCGGTATTGGACCATATCATCGACGCCTTGGCGGCGGCGGGGGTGCGGCGGTTTTTGCTCGCGGCGGGTCATCAGGGCGAGGTGATCGCGCAGCATTTTTCCGGGGCGCGTACGGATGGCTTGTTAATCGAAACCCACATCGAAACGGCCGCGCTGGGCACGGCGGGGGCGGTGCGGGCTTTGGCGGGGCGGTTGGATGATCATTTCGTGCTGGCTTACGGAGATGTGTTCTTGGATTTCAACGTGCGGGCTTTGCTGGCGGCTCACGAACGAGAGCAGCCGTTGGCGACGCTGCTGGCGCGGGCGTCGGATCATCCGTGGGATTCGGATTTGCTGGTGGCGGACGAGGCGGGGCGGGTGCGGGAGTTTGTGCATGGGCGGGAGCCGGGGCGGCGATATGCGAACCTGGCGAATGCGGCGGTGCAGGTTTTGGCGCGGGAGGTTTTGGACTTCGTGCCGGCGGGTCAGGCGGCGGACTTTGGCGCGGAGGTCTATCCGAAGTTGGTCTCGGCCGGGAAGGCGGTGCGGGCACATGGGTTGGAACCGGAGGGTTTCGTAAAAGATATGGGCACCCCGGAGCGTCTGGCGGCGGTGGAGTCGTATTTGGAAGAGCGGGCGGCGGCAGCGGCGGCTCGCGCCGCGCCGGGGCCGGTGCGAACGGTGCTGCTGGATCGTGACGGGGTGTTGACGCCGGACCTCGGGCCGGGGACTAGGTCGGAGGAATTGAAATTGTTGCCAGGGGTGGGCGAGGCGCTGGCGCGGCTGCGGCGGCGGGGGATGCGTTGTGTGGTGGTGACGAATCAGCCGGGGGTGGCGAGGGGGCTTATCACGGAGGCGGAGGTGGAGGCGGCGCACGGACGGTTGCGGGATTTGGCGAAGGCGGCGGGCGGGGGGATCGCGGCGATTTTTCATTGTCCCCATCATCCGGAGACGCAGCACGGCGAGGGTGTGCTTGAATTGCGGCGGGGGTGTCGCTGTAGAAAACCTGGTCCGGGATTGATCTTTCGTGCCTGGCGGGAG
>CANIWJ010000164.1 GCA_947471035.1 Verrucomicrobiota bacterium | reverse complement strand
TCGCCCGACTCGCGGCCCGTCCTGGATCCCGCCGATTTAAGCCTGCGCGTTCACTGCGCCCACAGCCCCCGCCGCGAGCTCGAAATCCTGCGCGACGAAATCCTGCGCGCCTTTGCCGACCTGCCCGACCTTCAACCCGAGGAGGTCCTCGTCGCCGTCACCGATTTCGACACCTACGCTCCGCTTGCCGAGGGCATCCTGCGCGGCGGCGAATTCAAACTTCCCCTACGTCTCACCGCCATACCCGCCCGCGAGGCCAATCCGGTTGCCGTCGGCCTGCTTGCCCTGCTCCGCCTTTCCCTCGGACGCCAGACCGCCAGCGAGGTCATCGAGTTGCTCACCCTCTCCGCCGTGCGCCACCACCTCGGCCTGGCCGAGGACAACCAAACCCTCGCCCTCCTGGCCGAGACGATTCGCCGCGCCGGCCTCACCCATGGTCTCGCCGCCACCGCCGCCACGCACGGAGATGCCACCGGCACGTGGCGAGCCGCGCTCGACCGTTACCTCGCCGGCACTTGGTTTGGCCCCGAAGCCGAGGCCCGCACTGGCGATGGAACCTACGCTCACCCGCTTGCGCCTGATTTGCCCAACCGGGACCACGCCCGGCTCCGGTTTCTTGCGTGGCTAGGCAGCGTCGCCCGTCACCTTCACTCGTGGGCCGAGCCCGTGTCCGCCGCCGTCTGGGCCGAGCGGCTGGAGCGTGCCATCGCCGAGCTGCTTTACTCCAGTGACCACGACGACCACGCCGCCGCGCTCCGCCGTCAGGTGGCGGAACTCGGCGCTGTCGCCGCCGGCACTCCACTCGATGCCGGTGCGCTCCTTGACTGGCTCCAACCCCAGCTCGACAACGCCACCAGCCTGCGCACCAGCCTCGGGGGCGAAATCCTCTTCGGACGCCTCGACCAGCTCCATGGCCTGCCCTGCCGGGTGCTCGCCATCCTCGGCCTGCAAGACGGAGCCTTCCCCCGGGCCAACCGACGCCCCGCCTGGGACCTGCTCACGCCCCAGCCCGAGCGCTGGGACGTCGATTCCCGCACGCAGGACCGCCAGCACTTCCTCGACGCCCTTCTCGCCCCCCGCGATCGCCTGATTCTCACGGCTGCCAATCGTAGTTTGCGCTCCGCGCACGACGGCCCGTTGTCCGCCTGCATCGAAGAGTTGCTGCGCGCCGCTGCCGCCACCGTGCGTGCACCCGACCCGGAGCTTTCGCTAAATGCCTGTCTGGTGGTTTCCCACCGTATCCAACCCTTCGCCACCGATTACTTTAACGCTTCCGGCACCCTGCCTCGTTCTTTCCACGCCCAAGCCGCCCGCGTCTCCGCCGACCTCTCCCGCAACGCCAGCACTTTAGCCGTTCCTTTCTTTGTCGCCCCGCCCGCCGTTTTAGCCGCGTCCATCGGGCCGCTGGAAATAACCCTCAGCGAACTCGCCGCCTTTTGGAAAGACCCCGCCTGCGCCTGGTTGCGCGCCCTGAATCTCGAAACCACCACCGACGACACCGACGACACCACCCTCGACGACCCGCCCCTCAATCTCGACGGCTTGCAAGCCTACCACGCCCGCCAGACCGCGCTGCAAAGCTTCCTCTCGCCCGGCCCCGCCGCGACCGCCGCCGGCTCCCGCCTTATCGCCGACCGCGCCCTTCCCCCCGGCGCGCTCGGTGCCCTCGCCTGGGAACAAAACACCGGGGAAATGGCCCCTCTCGCGACGAACATCGCCCGCGTTCAGCCCCAAACCGAAGCCCGCACCTTCGCTATCGAAATCGACGCGTTTACCCGCCTGTCCGGCGAAGTCCGGGTCGGTTTTAACCCGCCCGAGCCCTCCTGGCTTTTGCATCATCGCCCGGGCAAGTTTAAATCCGTTAAATATCAACTGGAGTCCTTTATCGCCGTGCTCGCCGCGGCTCTGGCGTTTGATCAACCCGTCGGCGCGCATGTCTATGGCCTCGATTGCCCGCACGGTTTAACCCTCCCGCCAATCGATCCCGAGACAGCCCGCCGCCACCTCTCGGCCTTGATCGCCGGTTATCGCGCCGGCCAGTCACGTCCGCTCGAATACGCGCCCGAAACCAGCGCCGCCCTCGCCAAAGCCCTGCCCGGAACCGACCCCGCAAGCGCCCTCGAAACCGCCGAGGCGAGCTGGACACGAGAGCCCTTCGATTCCCTGCCCGGCGGTGAAGGCACCGAGCCTGGCGCGCAGCTCGCCTGGCGCGAAATCGAACCCTTCGCCGAACCGCACGCCCGCGAGTGGCTCTCCTGGGCCGAGGCACTCGCGGCTCCCCTGGGAATCTGGTGGAAATCCGCTCGTTGAGCCGCCCACGCGCCATGTCCTCCGAACTTCACCTGTTAAACTCCCCGCTCGTCCCCGGTCTCACCGTGATCGAGGCCAGTGCAGGCACGGGCAAAACCTACTCGATCAGCCATCTCGTGCCCCGCCTTTTGCTCGAAGGCACTCTGCCCGATCTTTCCCGACTGCTCCTGGTAACTTTCACCAAAGACGCCGCCCGTGAGCTCTCCGACCGCGTGCGCAAAGTCCTCACCCTGCTTGCCGCCGCGCCCGCCGCCGACGAAGCCGCCTCCGCCCCGGATCGCGCCGCACTGCGCCGTCTGCTCGATCCTGCCTTGAACCCCGCCGCACACGCCGCCCGGCAACGTCTCGACCGCGCCCTGCTTGATCTCGATTTGCTGGCGGTCTCCACCATTCACGCGTTCTGCCAGCGCACGTTGCAGCAAGAGGGAGCCCTCTGCGGCCTGCCCGTGCTGCCCGAGGTGATCACGGACGACGCCGAATACCTCGAACCCTTGGTGCGCGCGCAGTGGATCGCGACCCTCGCCGCCGACCCCGTGCTCGCCGCCCTGGCGACCGCCCTCGACTGGAGCCTGCCCGATGCGCTCCGCTTTCTCAATACGCGTCGCCGCTGCCTAGATCCGCGCTTCGAACCCCCGGTCGAGCCCTACCCCGCCCTGATCGCCCGCCTGCCCGCCTTGATTAAGGCTCTCGCCGATCCCACCCTCTGGTCGGCCGCGCAAAGCCTGCTTTCGACTGTGCCCAAGTGGAACAAAGACGGCCCGGGCGACGCCGCCGGGGCCTTCGCTCTTCTCTCCCCGCTCGCCACCGCTGCCAGCACCACCACCGCCTACTGGCGCGCGCTTGACGCCGCCACCGCGCTCCCAGACCACGTTGAAAAACGCAGCAAGCCCGGCAAAGCCGCCCACGCCGCCCTCGTCGCAAACCCCTGGTTCGCCACCGCCGCCGAGCTCCACCATCTCACCCCACGCTTGCTCTGGGCCTGGCAACACCACCTCGCCGCCGAATGCCTGCCCCGCCTCGCCAGCGTGCTCGAACGCCACCGGCTTATCACCCAAGACGGCCTGATCGGTGCGCTTTACCATGCGTTGCACCGCCCCGGCACCGAGGGCCGGGCCCAATCCGATCGCCTCGCCTCGCGTCTGGCCGAGCGTTACCACGTCGCCCTGATCGACGAATCGCAAGACACGGACCCGCGCCAATTCGCGATTTTCAAACGAATCTTTCTCGCTGCCTCGCCCCTACGCCACCTGCTCCTCGTCGGCGATCCCAAGCAGGCGATTTACAGCTTCCGCGGAGCCGACCTGGGCACCTACCTCGCCGCCCGCGCCACCGCCGCCGAAAACGCCCGGTTTACCCTCTCCCGCACCTTCCGTGCACCCGCGCCACTCGTCACCGCGCTCAATTCCCTTTTTTCGCGCGACCATGCTTTTTTGAATCCTGGCATGAGTTTTACCCCGGCCGTATCCGGACTGGCTTACGATCGTCAACTGGTGCTCTCCGGCCAACCCTTGTCGCGTCTGGAAACCTGGATCGTGCCCGCCGCCGATACCGCCCCCTACGGGGCTAAAAACCGCCGCGTGCGCGCCCTCTCCGCCCGCATCGCCAGCACGATCACCGGCCTGCTCGCGCACGGCCGTTTGCGCACCATCGAGCCCGGCGCCGGCGCCCTCATTCAGGAAGAGCCCGTCACCCCTCGCCACTGCGCCGTGCTGGTCTCCACCAATGCGCAAGCCGAGGCCATGGCCGACGCGCTTCAGGAACGCGGCGTTCCCGCCGTGGTCAATTCCGGTGCCGACGTGTTCGATACCGACGAGGCCCGCGATCTGCACGCCCTGCTCCGCGCCATTCTTGATCCGCGTCGCACCGCCCGCCTGCGCCGCGCGCTCGCCACCCGTCTGCTCGGGCTTGATGCCCCCCGCCTCGCCGCCCTCGATATTCCCCCTTCCCCGCTCGCCCCTTCACCCGCGACCCGCTGGCTGG
>CANIWJ010000163.1 GCA_947471035.1 Verrucomicrobiota bacterium | reverse complement strand
GCGGTCAATCCCTTCGTCGGCTTGGTCAACCAACCCTTCAACCAAGCCTGCGCCTTGCTCCAGCGCACCGTGGGCGCCGCGCCCTTGCAAAGCCCCGCTGACTACCGCGCGGCCTTGCGCGCCGGCACCATTTCCACCGCCGATATCGCCGCCGCCAGCGACGCCGAATGGCCGGCGCAGCGTCTGATTAAGGTGCTGGAAACCGCTCCGGCCTGCCTGCCCGATTCCGCCCATGCCACGGTCGCCGACTTGCTCGACCAGGAACGCCCGCGCGCCCACTGGAGTGTCTTCGTCGTCGAGGAAGTTTCCAAATGGTGTGGCACTACCTTCGACCAAAACCAGACCACCTGGAACTCGCCTTGGAAAAACTCCGGCCTCTTCCGCGCCTGGCGTGAAGCCGCCCAGCATGACCTCAATCCTGAGGCCTTCGGCCTTACTGGCTTCCGGGCCTTTGTCGCCAGTCTGCCCACCGACGCCGATGCCTGCATCGCACACTGCCTGAGCCTGCTCGCCCCGCAACACGCTGAGCTGACCGATTTCCTGCATCGCCAGCTCGCCACCATTCCGGGCTGGGCGGGCTATGTGCAATACCTCGTCCGCGAAGACACGATGCGGGGTAAAGCCAACCCTTCCCTGCGCCACCTGCTCGCCATCCGCCTGGCCTACGATGCCGCGCTCTACACGGCCTTCTCCAGCGACCGGCTGCTCCGCATCGAGTGGCGCCACCATGCCACCCCGGTCGCCTCGGCTGAGTTGCTATCCGCCCTCGTTCGCTGGCAATTCGCCTTTGAGGTCGGCTACCAGCGCTCGCTCGCCCAGGCCCTGACCGCCCAGCCCTCCGCCGAGCCCTCCGCCCGGCCATCGGTCCAAGCAGTGTTCTGCATCGATGTGCGCTCGGAGATTTTCCGCCGCCAACTTGAAGCCGCCGACCCCGCCGCGCAGACTCTGGGCTTCGCCGGCTTCTTCGGTTTCCCCGTGGCCCACCGCACCGCCACCGCCGCTCTTTCCGATGGACTCGGCACCCGCTGCCCTGTGCTCCTAGTGCCCCCGGTGGAGACCTGCGAACCCCTGCCGCCCGAAGCCGCCACCGCCGCCCGCACCTCCCGCGCCGAAGCCGGAGCATGGAAGGCCTTTCAAAACTCGGCCACTTCGTGTTTCTCCTTCGTCGAGTCCGCCGGTCTCGCCTTCGGTGCCGTGTTGGGTCGCATCACCAAGCCCTCCGCCGGCCCGTCCTGCACCCGCGTCGCTCCCGGCTACGCTGCCGGCCAGGCCGCGACCCCCGAGGCCCGCGCCAACCTCTGCGAAGGCGCACTGCGCAACATGAGCCTGACCAAAAACTTCGCCCGTCTGGTGCTCATTTGCGGCCACGGCAGCGAGAGTGTAAACAACCCCTACGCCTCCGCCCTCGACTGCGGCGCCTGCGGCGGACACGCCGGTGACGTCAACGCCCGTCTCGCCGCCACCACCCTCAACGAGCCCGCCGTCCGCGCCGTGCTCGCCACCCGTGGCATCGTTATCCCGGCTGATACCGTATTCGTAGCAGCACTGCACAACACCGCCACCGACGACGTCCTCCTCTTCGACCTCGAGTCCGCGCCTGCCTCGCACGCCACCGAGATCACCGCCCTGCGTTCCGCCCTGGCGCGGGCTGGCGTCGCCACCCGGCGCGAGCGCGCCCCCTTGCTCGGCCTCGGCGCGACCCCACCCGAAGCCCTCGATGCCGCCGTGCGCGCCCGGGCTAACGACATCTCCCAAGTCCGCCCCGAATGGGGACTGGCCAACAACGCCGCCCTCATCGCCGCCCCCCGCAGCCGGAGTGCCGCGCTCAAGCTCGATGGCCGCACCTTCCTGCATAACTACGACGCCTCTGCCGACCCCGAGAACAAGGTGCTCACCCTCATCCTCTGCGCCCCCGTCGTGGTCGCCAGTTGGATCAACCTCCAATACTACGCCTCCCGCGTGGACCAGGCCCGCTACGGCAGCGGAAACAAAGTCCTGCACAACGTCGTGGGCGGCCTCGGCGTGATGGAAGGCAACGGCGGCGACCTGAAAGTGGGTCTCCCGCTCCAGTCTATTCACGACGGCCAGAAATTCGTGCACGAGCCCCGCCGCCTGACCGTGTTTATCGACGTGGCCCGCAGCCGGATCGACAGCGTGCTCGCACTGCAACCCGGCGTGAAACAGCTCTTCGATCATGGCTGGATACACCTCATCGCGCTGGAAGGAAACACCGCCCACCGCTACACCCCATCGGGCTGGTCAACGGTCTGAGCTTTTTGTATTCAGAGAGTGGTGCGCCGCGCGACTGGAAACGGCTGCGCGGACACCAAAGAAGTCTGCGCGACCGAGGCAAACACGGTGCCGGGCACGATCGGGCTGCCGCGTAGGAAATCCGGCGCTGGCAGCATTTTTCCGCCGGGCTTTTGCAGCTTTCTGATGCGCAGCAAACCCTCGGCGGTTCCGATTAACAGACCCTCAGTATCAGCCCCTAGCACCTCGCCCGGTTCACCCGCGCCAGAAACCGCGTCGGCCAGACCAAACTTGAGCGGCTGGCCCGCCCACTCCACTTGCGCCGCCGGCCAGGGATTGAGGCCGTTTATGCGGGCCGCCAGCTCACGCGCCGGGCGGGTGAAATCCAGCCCCACATCCTCCTTGGTCAACTTGCGGCAGAACGTTGCCTCGGTGTGCACCTGTTCCACAAACGCCAGTTCGCCCGCCAAAAGGAGCGGCAAGGCGCGGGCCAGCAAGAGACCACAGGCGGCGGCCAGTTTATGCTCGATCTCGAGGGCGGTATCAAGCGAGTCGATGCGGACCGCCTCACGGTCGGCGACCGGTCCGGCGTCGAGTTGACGCACGATGCGCATCAGCGACACGCCGGTCTGGGCCTCGCCATTGGCCACCGAGGTCTGAATAGGCGACGCCCCGCGATAACGCGGCAACAACGACGCGTGGAAATTCAAGGTGCCCAGCGGAGCGACCGCGATAAAGTCATCACGCAGGATGTGCCCGTAAGCCATCACCAGCGCCAGGCCGGGCGCCGACGCCGCGTAGGCCTCACGCACCTCAGGGGTAATTTTCTCCGGCTGATAAACCGGCAAACCCCGCGCCAAGGCCCACTGCTTGATCGCGTTGGCCTGCACTTTTTGCCCCCGCCCGACGGGCCGGTCGGGCTGGGTGTAGATCGCAATCAATTCGACCTGCGCCGCCCCTTCGGACCCGACCAGCCAATCGAGCAAGGGCAGCGCAATGGCGTCGGAGCCGAAGAAAACGGTGCGGGGGCGGAACATTAAATACTAATCAGCGGGACTGGGAAGCGACTCAGAGCGTCTTGATCCACTTGGCGACTTCGGCGCTCAGCGCGGCGAAAGCACCATCGGTCGAGGGCTCTTTGAGGCCGTCGAAGAGGGTCCAGTGCTCGACGTGTTGCACGGATTCTCCGGGCGCAAGTTTCACGAAGGGACTGAGCGTCTCCAACTCGCACATCTTGCCGTTGGTGAAAGTCTCAAAGGCGCAGCCGTTGTCCGGATAGGTGGCCCCGGCGACGATCGCGGCGTGCTTCACGAAGGTGGTGCCGCCGAAATAGTAGGCGGACCACTCGGGATAGTTGGTCAGGCCAAGCTTGTGAGGCGAGGTCGCGGCCTGAACATCAATACCGATGTAGTCGCGATGCAGATCCCACACGTCTTCGGACAGGTCGGTGTAGCTCCAGGGCACCATCGTGTAGGTGGGCAGGAAATCGCCCTTGGTGTGATCGCCTTTGGGCAGAAGCGGGAGCACGCCGTAGCCACCGGGGCGAAGCATGGTGAGCGCCCAGGCGGCGGTGTCGATGGGCCAGAGACCGTGGTTGGTTAGCGCATGGGTCACGCGCACGGTGCGTTCGCCTAAAATCTCGATCTTGATAGCCTTTTGCACGCCGGTCTTGGGCTCGGTGGGCTGGGCCAGAGCCACGCCATGTTTGAGCGGTTTCACCGCGAGGGCGTCGTTGTCGGGCTGGTAGGTGCGAACCGCGTCTTCCGGCGCGTGCCAGAGGCGATGACCGCCGCGGAAAATCAAACCGGTGGCCTGGGGCGTTTCGTTTTCGATCTCCCAGAACAGGTTGCCCGCCTTGCCCTTTTTAGAGGCGAAGGACGTGATGCGGGGGCCCGCACTGGTCGTGACTTCGAGGGCGAGCGCGCCGGTTTCGAGACGGAGGCCTTCGGCCCCGTTGATGTTAATCTTCGAGTGTTTCATAATCGAAAGCTTCGCCCATGCCCGCTTCTTCGCGGGTCTCTTTCACCTTCCACTTGGGCGTGTGGGCGGGTT
>CANIWJ010000162.1 GCA_947471035.1 Verrucomicrobiota bacterium | reverse complement strand
TGGTGGCCGCCACGCCGGCGGCGTTGATGTTCAGCGTGCCGGAATTCAAGGTCACTCCGCCGGTGAAGGTATTGGCCCCGGAAAGGGTCAAGGCTCCCGAGCCATTCTGAACGACCGAGCCGGTGCCCGCGATCACGGCGGCGAAATCCGTGCCCTGGGCGACGGTGTTGGAGCGATTTAAGGCCAGAGTGGCGTTGTTGGTGATGGCGCTGCCGTTGGACAGCGAGCCGGTGGTGCCGCCGTTGCCGAGTTGCAGGGTGCCCGCACTGATGGTGGTCGCGCCGGTGTAGGTGTTGGCGCCGGTTAACGTGAGAGTGTTGGTGCCGGATTTTATCAAGGCCCCCGCCGCGCCGCTGATGACGTTGCCGTAGGTGCTGGCGTTGCTGTTGAGGGCGTATTCCAGGGTGGCGGTGTTGGCGATGTTGGCGGAGTTGGCGATCGAGCCGTCTGCAATGCGCAAGGTGCCGCCGCTGATGGTGGTGGTGCCGGTGTAGGTGTTTACGCCGGTGAGGGTGAGCGTGCCGGCACCGGCCTTCGTCAGGGCCACGGTGCCGAGGGCGGTGATGCCGGTGAGGCTATTGAGCGACGACCCGTCCACGATGGTGCCGGAGAAGGTCGTGCTGGCATTGGTGCCGGCGGCGTTGCCGACGGTGAGGGTCGCCGCCCCCGCAGTGGTGGATAAATTGGTGACGGTGCCATCACCCGCCAGGGAGTTGACGGACTGACTTTGCGAGGCGGCTCCGCTGGAGAGATTGAGGTAGCCGCCCGATTCCACCGTCAGGGAGGCGGAGGTCGCACCGGCGGCACCCAGTTGGTTGGCGGCGCTGAACGAGGTGAGGATATTATTGCCTATCGTTATACCCGAATTGTTGGTGAACGTGATAGCCGGACCAAACCCTAAGCCGGACCACGGACCGGCGCCGACCAGGCGGAGGGTGCCGCTGTCAACGCTCGTGGATGGGCCATTGGTGACCGGGCTGAAACGGATGCCGGTATTGCCTGTGCCGGCCATAGCAGCAGCTTGCGCAGCGGTACCGCTGCTGGGGGTGTACCAAGTGCGAGTCTGCCCACCCAAGACTAAGGGTCCGCCGATGCTCAGGCGCTGCACGGAGGCCGCGAAGGTGGCGTCGCCCGCCAGGACGATGCTGTTGGCACCGATGCTCACTCCGGCAACCGCCCAGTTGATGGTCGTGCCGTCGCCGATGGTGAGCGTCCCCGTGCCGGTGGGGCCGGCGGTGATGGAACCGGCGGCGGCGGCGGAGCTGGCGTTAAAATTGATGGTGCCTTGGGAAAGGTTTAAACCGCCCGAGTAATTGCTGTTGACGCTGCTCAAGGTAAGCGTACCCGAGCCGGTCTTGGTGAGTGCGCCGGTGCCCCCGATCATGGAGGAGACAGTGATGTTGCGGGTGGAGTCGGGGGCGTTGACCACCATGACCCCGCCCGTAGGTGTGGTGAGGATACTGCTGGTGGCATTGGCTCCGGCGACGGTGAGCGTGCCGGTGCCGGCATTCAGCAAACCGCCGGTGGTGAGGGTTAAGCCGGTTCCGATCGTGGTGGTGGTGGTGGCACCGGTGTAGCGAAGGGTGTTGGCGGAGAGACTGGCAGTCGTGGTGGCGGCGGCGGAGTAGTCGAAGTTGCCGGTCGAAGTGAGATTGGCCAGGGAGCCCGCCGTGGCGGTGGTGCCGGTCAGGCCGGTGATCGTGGTCGAGGTGGTGCCGTCGGCCGAGCCCACGGCGTAGCGGGTGCCGGTTCCGGTGCCGATGGTGGCCCAGGGGCCAATTATGCCGTTGGTGTTACCGGTGGTGGTAGTGATGGCACCGGTGGTCGTGCCGAAATTGACCGCGCCGCCGGTGTTGCGGGTGATGGCGCCGAGGTTGAGGGTGTTGCCCGCCACGGTGTTGTTCACGGTCGAGCCACCGCGGTTGACGGTTAGGCCGGTCACGCCCTGGGTGTTGGTGCCGGTTTTGTCGTAGCTGAAAGTGCCGCCGCCGAGCACGAGGCTTCCCGTGCTATCGAGCGAGCCGGTGAGGGAGAGGGTGCCGGCATTGACCACGGTGTTGCCGGTGTAGGTGTTGGCTCCGCCCAGGACCACGGTGTTGGCGCCGATTTTGGTCAGGGTGGTGGCGGAGACGTTGTTGCCCAGCGCGCTGCTGATGGTGAGGGTGGCGGGACCGCCGCCGACGAGATACGCCGTGCCGTTGGGGGTGAGGGTGCCGCTGTAGGTCGAGGCCGTGGTCGCGCCGAGGCTGGCGTTGGTGAAGCCGGTGAAATCCAGATTATTGGCGCTGTTCGCACCCAGGCCGATGGTGAAGGGGTTGGAAGACTGTACAATACGGCCGAGGAAGGTGTTATCGATGGCGGCGCCCGAGCCGACTGCGGCGTTGGCGCCCACGGTGATGGTGCGACCGCTGCCGCCCAAAGAACCCAATTGCAGGGCACCCCCTTGGACGGAGACATTGCCGTTAAAGGTGTTGTCGGCGCTGGAAAGGTTGAGGAAACCGCTTCCGGTCTTGGTGAGGCCGGCCGCAGTGCCGCCGGAATTGGTGATGGCCCCGGAGATTTCGGCCGAATCGCCGCCCGCGCCGGAAACCACATTAATGGTGCGGTTCGCGCCGTTGAGGTCGATGGCGTTTTGCAGCAGGGTTTTGTTGTTGGCGGTGGTGGAGCCAAAACGCAGCGATCCGACCAGGTTGGTGCCGACCGTCGTGCCCCACACCAGCGGGGTGCCGCTGCCGAGATTGACGGTGAACTGGCCGCCGTTGGCCGAAAAGCCTCCGCCGTTGGCGGTGAATTGGAGTTTGGAAGCGCCGCTGGTGCCGAGGCTGCGGGTCAGGCTGGTAACCCCGCTGCCCTGCAGAACGCCGCCATCCAACGATAGAAAGCTATTGCTCGACAAACCCGCCGCATCATTTGCCTGCAAGGTGCCCGCCGAAATGGTGGTGGTGCCGGCAAAGTTGCTGTTGGCGCCCGACAAAATCATGCGCGACAGATTGCTGTTCTGTGTGACTGCGGAAACCGACTGGCCAAGCGCACCGCTCACGATGAGGTCGCCCGTGCCGGTGGTGGCCGCGTTGGTCAGGGTCACGTTTGCGCCCGTGCCGCTGGCTGCGCCGAGAGCGCCGGAAAGCGTGACGTTGCCGAAACCGGTGGAAAGATTTTGAACCGCTATCGCTCCGTTGGACGAAGTAGTGGCTCCGATAGTACCGGCGAGGGTGATGGCTCCGGTGCCTGGCGTGTTTTGCCGCAAGTTCAACTGCAGGGTCGAGATGCTGCCGTTGGTGATGTTGCCGTTGATGTTGGTCGTATTGCTGCTTAATCCGTTGTAAATGGATAAGTTGGTGTTCTGCATCACGATATTGGGATTTACCGTGAGGACCACACCGCTGCTGTTTTGATTGCCGCCGATGAGTGCCTCGCCCGCGACAAAAGCGCCCGGGGTACCCGAGCCGGTCAGGAGCAAGGTCAAACCGGTGCCATCCATGGTGATGGTATTGGTGGTGCCGCTGATCGTCTGGGTCTGATTGGAGGCCACGCCCGAATTGGTGATGACACCGATGGTGATGTCCTGATTTAAGTTCAAGGTGCCGTTGAAGATAAGATCCACGAGGTCACCGGCGTTTGTGGTGGTCGGCGCGCTGGCCGGAGTGGTCCAGCTCGAGGTGGTGCCGCCGGATCCGCTCAGCCAAGTCGCCGCCGACCAGTTGCCCGTGTTGGTTGAGGTCTTAAGGCCCCCGTTAGCCGCCTGCGCCGCAGGGGCAAAAACGGAACCTGATGCCGCCAACGCAGCGATCGCCGCCATGAGCCGGGAGGAAAGAGCGGAGCGTGAGGCACGCGAAGAAACTTTCACGGATATTTGGGGCTGGGGCTTCATATTTATGATGGGGAAAGGCTTAAGGAATCCGTCTTACGAGGACTGGCGGGGTGTTAGGGGCGGGCGAATTGAACTACTTCGATGGCTGCGCAGGAGAGAATCGAACGTATCAGTATTACCGAATATTCCCGCATTTTTAGCAAATATATAAATAAATTTTCAATATTTTGCGAAAATAAGCTTAAGTATCCTTAGGTAAAAACTTTTATGCGTTCGCCCCTTTGGGCTTAGGTTTACCGCAGGGCTTCGCCGTCCACTAATCGGAGCAAATCGCGGATCAGGACTTGGTCGGCGTAGTTTATCGTGATGGCGGTGCCGAGGGCGCGCAGTCCGGCGGCGAATTCGGGCACGCGTTGCACGAAGGTGATCACGGTCGGATCTTTCGGCAGGAGGTGGCGCGGGGGCAGGGAGGCGAGGATGCGTTCGAGGCCGCCGGCGACGGTTTCGAGGAGCTCGGGGTTGGTTTTAACGAGGTCGAAAAGATCGCGGCGGTCCTGGGCGGCGATGC
>CANIWJ010000161.1 GCA_947471035.1 Verrucomicrobiota bacterium | reverse complement strand
TCCGTCGACTGTTCTTCTCCTCGCCCCCGGCTCCGGCCTGGGTGCGGCCTACATCGACGCGCGCGGCCTTCCGCTCTCCGGAGATCACTTCGCCGGCATGGAAGCCGGCCACATGCCCGTCCCCCTTCACTTGCTCGGCCACGGCCTCGAACAAGCACCGGCCTTTCGCTGCGGTTGCGGTCGCGATTGGGGTTGCATCGAGGCCTACTCGACCATCTCCGGCCTGCCGCAATACCTGGACTTATTCCTACCCAAACACCTCGGCCACGAACTCGCCGCCTCGAACGACACTCCTAAACACAAAGCGCTCTCGCTGCGCACCCGCGCCCAACAAGGCGACCCGCTCGCCCTTAAAATCTTCGATGCCCAGGCCCGTGCGCTTGGCCTCCACGTGGCCAATCTGGTCATGGCACTCGATCCAGGCATCGTCGTGATCGGCGGCGGTCTGATCGACCCCGAAAGCACCACGCCGGAATTCCGCGCGCGTTATCTAAACGGCATCCGCCAAGCCGCCCTGCCCTACCTTTTCCCCAAGCAACGCGAAGAACTTAAAGTCGTGCCCGCCACCCTCGGAGAACTATCACAAGCCATCGGCGCCGCCTTTGTAGCGCTGTATTCAAGTAAAAACTAAGCTCGCGTGGCACAGCCCCAGACTCCCCCCGGCCCTTAAATTAGCCGGAGGGAGCTGGGAATATAGGTCTTGCCGCAAGCCCTGGTCTCAATCCTCGGCCTGCAATGCCGCGATTACCGAGAAGTCTTCCAATGTGCTCGTATCGCCCTTCACCTCGCCGCCGACCGCGATCTGCTTGAGTATACGGCGCATAATTTTACCCGAGCGAGTCTTGGGCAGGGCCGCCGCGATACGAATCTGATCCGGTTTGGCGAAGGAGCCGATCTCCTTGCCGATGTAGGCGCGAAGCTGTTCCTTCAGCGCATCGGACGCGACAATGCCGTTTTTGAGCGAAACGAAGACAACCAGCGCCTGCCCCTTGAGCTCGTCGGGTTTGCCCACCGCCGCCGCTTCGGCCACGGCCGGATGCGAACCCATCGCGCTCTCGACCTCGGCGGTACCGATGCGATGTCCGGAGATATTGAGCACATCGTCGATACGACCCACGATCCAGAAGTAGCCATCTTTGTCCTGCTGCGCTCCATCACCCGTGAAATACCAGTCCGGATGCTTGGGGAACTCCGAGAAGTAAGCCTGCTTGAAACGTGCGTCGTCGCCCCAGAGCGTGCGCAGCATCGAGGGCCAGGGCTTGGTGATAACCAGTTTGCCTCCGGTGCCACGCGGAGCCTCTTTGCCCGTCTCGTCCACCACCTTGATGTTGACGCCAAAAAACGGCAGCGTGGCCGAACCCGGTTTCAAAGGTGTAACACCCGGCAAAGGGGTGAGCATGATGGAGCCCGTCTCCGTCTGCCACCAGGTATCCACAATTGGACAACGGCCTTTGCCGATCATCTTGTGATACCAGCGCCAGGCCTCCGCGCTGATCGGCTCGCCCACGCTGCCCAGCAAGCGGAGCGAATCGAGGCGGTGCTTGAGGACATAGTTGTCGCCCCAGCGCATAAAGGCGCGGATGGCGGTCGGGGCCGTGTAGAGAATCGTAAGACCGTGGCGGTCGATCATCTCCCAAAACCGATCGGGCTCGGGCTGGTTCGGTGCGCCCTCGTAGAGAAACACGGTCGACCCATTCGAGAGCAGGCCGTAAACCACGTAACTATGCCCGGTGATCCAACCGATATCGGCGGAGCAGAAATAACGATCGTTCTCCTTCAGATCGAAAACGTAGTGAGAAGACAACTTCGCGCCCAACAGGTAGCCGGCGGAAGTATGCAACACTCCCTTGGGTTTACCGGTCGAACCCGATGTATAGAGAATGAAAAGCGGATGCTCGGAATCAAAGGCCTTAGCCTTGTGCTGATTCGGCCCGCCCTTCCACGCGTCGTGCCACCAGATATCACGCCCCTCATTCATGGTGACCTCCTGACCGGTGCGCTTGACCACGATACAGGCCTGGATCGTGGGGCAGCCCGGGAGCGCCTTGTCGACTGCGGACTTCAATTCTACAATCTTGCCTCGCCGCCAGCCGCCGTCCGCGGTGATGACCAGTTTGGCCTGGCAGTCGTTAATCCGGTCTTTGACCGCTTCGGGTGAAAACCCGCCAAAGATCACGGTATGAATCGCGCCAACCCGCGCGCAGGCGAGCATGGCAATCATCGCCTCAGGGATCATCGGCAGGTATATGGCCACGCGGTCGCCTTTACCTACCCCCAGGTTTTCAAACACATGCGCCAGACGGCAGACGTGGAAATGAAGCTGTTTGTAAGTGATCGTGCGCACATCGCCCGGCTCCCCTTCAAAAATGATCGCGGCCTTGTTCTCGCGTGCGGTGCCGAGATGACGATCCAGGCAGTTTTCACTGACATTCAAGGCACCGCCTACGAACCACTTTGCGTGGGGTGGCTTCCAATCCAAAACCTTCTTAAACGGTTTTCGCCATACCACATGCTCCAAAGCCATTCGTTTCCAAAACGTTTCTGGAGCATTGACAGACTCGGCATAGAGCTTCTTGTAAGCAGCCATACTGCCAAGGTTGGCTTGGCGCTGAAACTCAGCGGTTGGGTTGAACACCCGTTTTTCACGGGACACGGAAGTGATGTTTTTATCCGACACGATGGGGTGGTTTTGAATTATGGATCAAGTGCCAGGCCTGTATCTAATAGGTCTGATTAATTAACACTCGGTTCATATTCCTGCCGCAATAAGCAGCGTCAAGTCTGCGAGTTAACAACTTGCAGCTCAGCAACACGGTTATTTCCCCCAACACCGACTCCCCCTTTTTCCATGCCAGTCAAGAAAACCACCACCCGTCGCGCTCCGTCTAAAAAAGCTGCCGCAGCCGCCGCTTCCGCAGCCCTCGACGCCAGCCCCGCCGCACCCGAGCTCGCACTCCAAACCGCACTCGTGCCGGAGGCCGCACCCGTACCGCCGACTCCCGTTGCCGCACCCATTGCCGCACCCGCAGTGCCCGCTCCAGTGGTTACGCCGCCCGCCCCCACCCCAGTCGTGGCAGCAACGCCTCCCGTCGCTGCCACTCCCGCCGCTCCAGCCATCACCTTTAAACCTGTCGCCAACCCTCGCCCGGTGATTGCCGCTCCGGTTTACCCGGTGCCAGCACTTAGCGTCTCCACCCCGACCGCCCCGGTCCCGCCCGTAGTCTCCGCTCCCGTTGTGGCTCCCGCCGCTGCGCCCGTAGTGACAACGCCCAGCGCCCCCACCCCGGCCCCGTATCAAGAAAACCTGGTCACGGTGGAAGGCATCCTCGACATCGATACCCATCGCGGAGGCGGCAACGGAGCCCTCCTCGACCCCTCAAAAAACGGCCGTCAACGCCCTTCCGATACCTTCATCCCCAAGGAAATGATCCGCCGCTTCCGCCTCAAACAAGGCAGCATGATCAAAGGCATCGCCTGGCCCGCCGAAGGCCGCTACCCCAACCCCAAGATGAAGTTCATCCAATCCGTGGACGGCATCGACGTGGAGGACCGGATCCGAAAATTCGATTTCACCCAGCTCACCACCATTTCCCCCGAGCAACAGCTCAAGCTGGAGACTAAAGACGGCCGCATGACCACCCGTGCCGTCGATCTCTTTTGCCCCGTCGGCAAAGGCACCCGCGGCCTCATCGTCGCCCCGCCCCGCACCGGCAAGACCACCATCCTGCGCGACATGGCCCTCGGCGTGATCGAAAACCACCCCGAGTGTCACGTCATGATCCTGCTCGTCGACGAACGCCCCGAGGAAGTCACCGACTTCCGCCGCAGCGTCGGCGCCGAGGTCTGGGCCTCCTCCAACGACGACCCGGTGGAAAACCACATCCGCGTGGCCGACCTCGCCATCGAGCGCGCCCGCCGCCTCGTCGAGGTCGGACGCGACGTGGTGCTTTTCATCGACTCGCTCACCCGTCTGTCGCGCGCCCACAACACCGCCAAAAACTCCGGTCGCACCGGCTCCGGCGGCCTCGACGTTCGCGCCCTCGAAAAGCCCCGCCAACTCTTCGCCAGCGCCCGCCGCACCGAAGAAGCCGGCTCCCTCACCATTATCGCGTCCATCCTCGTCGAAACCGGTTCCCGCATGGACGACGTGATCTTTCAGGAGTTTAAAGGCACCGGTAACAGCGACCTTATCCTTGATCGCAAGTGCGCTGAGCTCCGTCTCTGGCCCGCCATCAACATCCAAGCCTCCGGCACCCGCAAAGAAGAACTGCTCATCGAGCCCAAGCGCCTCGAGACGATCCACTTTTTCCGTCGTGCGCTCATCCAGGCCAAAATCGAAGAGGCCTGTGAAACCGCCATCTCCCGCCTCGCCAAAACCCGCAACAACGAC
>CANIWJ010000160.1 GCA_947471035.1 Verrucomicrobiota bacterium | reverse complement strand
GCCCGGGCCGTCACCCGCTGGTCGGGGCCGGCCGCCTGCTGGAGCTGGCCGAGGGCGACGTTTAGGGCGAACAGGGCGTTTTGGCGCGCCTGGGCGAGATTCTGGCTGTTCCCGGCGACCTGCGTCTCCACCCGGGTCAAGGTCGCCAATCCGACCAAAATCAAAACCAGGAAGGCGACCAGGACCACCGTGACCAGCAGGGCGAAACCAGAACGCGCATCGCGTTCCGGCGGGGTAAACTTCGGGGTGGGATTCATGGGGATTTACTAAAACTGGCTTAATACGAACTTCTGACGGGGTTTACTCCAGTCGGCCGGTAATCGAGGCTTGGAAGAGTTACCATCGGCGATTGGAGCTGTTTCTTAAGCGGACCTTTGGTCTTAACCCGCAAGACGGGCGAAGCGGCCTGCGTGGAGCCTGAAGGAATACAAAAACGGGTCACCCCGCCGCCTCGGCGTGTAATTCCGCCTCGGCGAGGCGGGCCAAGCAGCGCACCAGCGGCTCGAACCCGCCGATCTCGGCCGGACCTGCCGGCCGGGGTTCGACTAGCGGCCAGCCGCCTTCGGCCAAAAACCGTTCGGCGGTTTCGCGGATGTTCTTCAGGGAGCAATACTCGGACGCCGCCGGCTGTCCGGTCACATGCACGATCTCGGTTTCCGGAACCGTTTGGATCGCGCCCGCCGACAAATAGGCCAGCGCATGCAGCTCCACGAAGGCCCGGCAATCGGCCAGCGTGGTAGGCGGGCGCTTCCGCTCGCCGCGCAGGCAGGCGAGTAAGGCGCGCAGGTTCTCCACCTGCGCATCGAAGTCACCTACCTCAAGCGTCTCCAAGCGCCCGTCGCGCCAGCGGATCCGCACCCGGTCCTTGGTCACGTAATCGATCTCGGCATCGGCGCACACCAGGGTTTCGCGGTGCTGCTCCGGCCCGTGGCATGCATGGCTGAGCGCCATGCGCACCGGCACGCCGGTGTCGGTCCGGGCCTCGATAAAAAACGTATCCGCGCCCTGGATCGGATTGGCCCGCGCCAGCCAAGCCCGCACCTGCGTGGGCCGGGCCCAGCGCTCGGCCCCTTCCGCCGCCCAATACAGCACGTTGTGCACATGGTGCGAGAGGCCGTTGCCCACGCAGGAATCCAGCACCAGCCGTCCGTCGTAACCGACCAGCCGCCCCGCCCAGCCGTTGCGGCCGTAATACGCGGAGGAGCGCGGCCACAAGCCCAGCAACCGCACGGCGCGTAGTTCGCCAAACTCGCCCGCATAGAGCCGGTGTTTCAGCGCCTGCCTGAGCGGTTCAGCAATGAAGTTAAACCCCACCAGGGTCGGCACGGGGGCCGCCGCATCGCACTCAATCATTTGCTCCAGCTCCACCGGGTCCAGGGTGGGCGGTTTCTCCAGATAAACCGCCAGCCCGCGCCGCACCGCCTCGCGGTGCATCTCCGCGTGCAGGGCGATGGGCGTGGGGATGATCACCACATCCAGCTCGCTGCCGTGCCGGTCCAGCATGGCCCGGTAGTCCGGGTAAACGGCAATGCCCCGGGCGGCCAGGCTCCACTCGGGCCCTTTGCCGGCGACTTCAGTCAAAACCGGATCGCAGGTGCAGACCAGCCGCGCCTCGCCGCTGCGCTCCAACTGGCGCACGGCCTCATGATGCCACACGGCATAGCCGCCAAGGCCGATGATCGCGATGCGCGGAGTCAGGTAAGAAGACATGGGAATACTGGGATTGAGATTTAACACGGGACGCGCCCAAGACCGGGGCTGCGCCTAGGCGACTCGGGCGGGTTTTTAGTCCACGAAACCGCTGGCCACAAAGGAGAGCAGTTTGAACTGCCATTGGCGCTCGTTTACGCCCGTGCCTTTAAAATCCATCGCGTCCATGTAAAAGCCCACCGCCGTGACCTTGTCCAAGGCCGCGCCCAGTTTGACCGGCTCTGCATTTAAATCAGCGAAAAGCGAGACTGCGGGATTGTAGGCCACCCATTTGTCCGGCAGGGAGCCATGACGCTCGGAGGCGATGACCGCAAACGCTTCATCCGGGGAAGGCCGTCCGGTGCGACCCAGAAAAGTAGTGTTCACGTAATACTTGCCCCCGGTCTGCACGATCCAGCGGTGACGCAACTTTTCGTTGTATTGGTTTTTGCTCAAGGTCCAGTTCGAGGTCGAGTAGGCAAGACGATCCAATACGAATGTCTTGGTCGGAAACACCACCGCCAGAGCGACGGAATACGTGTTGGTGGCAGGCCATAATGCCTGCGCCGTGATCGAGATCGTGTCCACCTTCACCGTTTTGGTGTTGGCCATGTCATTTTCCACCACCGCCTTGTCCGGCGTAACCGTCAGATCGGAGGGGGCCGAGGCCCGCACTTCATAACCAAGCAGAAATTCAGGACCGGAATAGTTGGCCTTGGGCGAAGCCGGCCCGAAGGGATAGACTGTCTTGGTCGCGTCGCGGGCGGCCTTGGGCATGCGCGCCAGTTCCATGTCGCCTACTTCCACGTAGGCGTCGCTGGAGAAACGCACCCGCTCGTCGTTGGCTAAAAGTTGCGCGGGAGCGAAAGCGGCCAGGGCCGCGACCAAGGCCCCCAAGGGAGCGCGTAACAGCAGGGAGAAGGATGTTTTGGAGTTAATCATAGGGGGTAAAAGGGGCAGGACCACACCCTGGATGAATTCGGCACCGGAGTCAGGTTTCTTTGAGTTCAATACGTTGACGCCGTGGCTCCGCCAGGCCCGCACCAAACCGCGCCGCCTCTTTGTTTAATGAGTTGAACAGCGAGAGATTTTCCTGATCCGGCCAAATCGGCGTTGTTGGTTTAAGTTTATTCAAAATCAACCGATACAATCCCTTTTAGATCTCAAATAGGATCCACCCCATGCCTACCCCTATACACGCCAGCCGCCTTCTTTTCGCTGCCTTTGTATCCTCAGGCCTAGCCTGCACCGCCCAAGCCCAAACCGTCACCAAGGCCAACAACACGACGGCGCTGAGCTCCGCAGCCAGCTACGTGGGCAACGCGCTTCCCACCACGTCCCACACGCTCCTGATCAACGCTCCCACCCTGCCCGGGCCCGGGACGAGTCTGAGCGCCGGTATCGGAACCGGCGTAGCCGTGAAGGGAGTCAACTTTACGGCCGCGCCGGACAGTGGTGCCGCCCGTGCATTCACGCTTTCATCCAGCACGGGCAGCCTCTCCATCGACGACGGTGGCATCATCAAAGCCGCTGATACATCAACGTTTCTTATCCAAGCCCCCATCATCCTGACCGCCAATCAATCTTGGACGGTAAACGCCGTCACGGGCACGGGCACGGGCAATCTGGGCTTCCAGGGCAACATCTCCGACGGCGGATTCACTGCCACCGTCGGCGGCGCGGGACGGGTGGATTTCACCGCCAACACCGTCACCGTGGGCAATGGCATCGTCTTCAACAACGCTCAGGTCGTGGTCAACGGAGGTTCTGCGGTCGTCACTTTCGGCAACGCCAACACCACGGATAACTTTTTGATCGCTCAAGGCCGCGCGATCGGCACCAGCCTGCGCAACTTCGGCGAATCCAGCAGCTTTGGTGATGGTGGAACAAACACTGCGATCACCCTCGGGGGCAACGGCACGAGTGGCACATTGGATTATAGCGGCGCTACCGCCTCTTCCGACCGAACCATTCAATTTGATCGCCGCGGCGCATCTTCCGAGATCCGCAACTCCAACGCCAACTCCACCCTTACCCTGTCGGGAGCCATCAGCAATGGCACCGGAACCTTCACGGGAGCGACCTCGATAGCCTTTGGCGGGGACGGCAACATCACCCTGACCGGGACCGAGCAAATCAAAGACAACACCCAGGCGGCCGACGCCACCACGCTGAACAAAAACGGCAATGGCACCCTTACGATCACGGGTTCCAACAGCAACACCAACACAGGAAACGGCACCTACCAAGGCGCGACCAACGTCAACGCCGGCACCCTGCTGGTCAGCGGCACCGGCTCGATCAACAGCACGTCCGGGGTAGCCATCGCCTCGGGTGCCACGTTCCGCTACGACAGCTCCACCGGACTCACCCGCAACGTCACTATCAATGGCGGTCGTTTTGCGCACAACGGTTCATCCAACTACAGCGGTACGCTCACCTTCACCAGCGGCACCCTCGCCGGGACTAATTTCGCCGGTCAAAGCCTCTCCATTGGCACCGGTCAGACCCTGGCACCGGGCAACAGCACCGGCACCATGACTGCCGGTGCGACCACCTGGGCCAACGGCGGCACCTTACAGTTTGAAATTAACGACGCCACCGGCACGGCAGGCTCCACCTCCAACGGCTGGGATCTTTTCACTCCCACCACTTTGGCCATAACCGCCACCTCCGGCCAGTTTACCATCGCGATCAACAGCCTTACCTCTG
>CANIWJ010000159.1 GCA_947471035.1 Verrucomicrobiota bacterium | reverse complement strand
GTCGCCTGGAACCTGCGCCCCAAGCGCGAACACTGCATCAACGACGTATTCCACTGCACCCGCGAACGCTGCCGTTTCCTGCACGACCTTCCCCGCCGCTACCGCGCCGCAGGTCTCGCCCGTTTCCACCTCTTTCCCTCCGAAGCCCGCGACCTGCCCGCCCTGCGCGCCGCCGGTCTCGCCGCCCAGATTTGCCCTTACGAAATCGCCCGCGCCTCCCTCCCCGCCGCCAGCGTCTGGTTGGGCGATTTCAACTACCTCTTCTCCCCCGCCAATCGCGGCGTCTTCGTCGATCAACCCACCTGGGACCCCGCCCGCACCCTGCTCGTGATCGACGAGGCCCACCACCTCCCCGCCCGCGTCGCCGAAGCCCACTCCCACGCCCTCGAGGCCGACGAGCTCCACACCCTGCTCGCCGAACTCCCCGACGACTCTCCCCGCCCCCTCCGCCGCGCCCTCGAAGTCCTCTGGCGCCTGCTCGCCACCCTGCCCGCCGCCGACGCCCTTGACCTCGACACCGAGGACGACCTCGCCGCCGCCCTCCGCACCTGCGCCGCCACCCTCGAAAAACACCCGCCCGACCTCGCCGCCCTGCCCCCGCCCGCCGCCGACCTGCTTTTCCGCCTGCCCGCCCTGCTCACCTGGCTGGAAGACCACTCCCTCGAAAAACTCCTCTGGTCGCCACGCCCCGCCGCACTCCGCTTCACCTGCCTCGACGCCGCCCCCGTCATCGGCGAACAACTTCGCGCTTTCGCCGGGGTCATCCTCGCCACCGCCACCCCGCCGCCTCCCGAAGTCTTCGCCGCCGCCCTTGGCCTCGACCTGCTCACTCCTCCCCCCACCCTCGCTCCACCCGCCCCCTGGCGCGCCCAGGCTTACGACGTCGCGTTGGACCTCCGGGTGGACACCAGTTTCCGCCAGCGCGAACGCCACCACCCCGCCACCGCCGCCACTCTCGCCACTCTGCGCGCAGCCTCGTCCGCTCCGGTGGCCGCCTTTTTTCCCAGTTACGCCTACGCTGAGAAAATAATCGCCCTACTCGCCGACACCGAGCCCGGCATGCGTTGCGCCCTCCAACCCCGCGCGGTCGAGCTGGCCGCCCAATCCGCCTGGATCGAGGAGCACCTCGCACTGTCCGACGTGCTTTGTTTCGTCTTGGGCGGCAGCTTCGCCGAAGGCATCGACCACCTCGGCGGAAGAATCACGCACGCACTGGTGATCGGCCCCTCCCTGCCGGAGGTCAACGCCCTGCAACGCGCCCGCGAAGCCGCCCTCGCCCGCCACCTGCCCGCCGCCGAAGCCTTCCGCCGGACCTACCTCGTGCCGGGTTTGCAAAAGGTAAACCAGGCCCTCGGCCGCCTCGCCCGCGCCCCAGGCCAGCACTGCAAAGTCCTACTCCACTGCCGCCGTTTCGCCGACCCCGCCTACGCCGCCCTGCTCGCCCCCGAATACCAATTCGGCCGTCACATCCTGGAAAACGCCGATCTCGCGGACTGGCTTGGCTGAGACTCTCCTCGAATAGCGTCGTAGCTCGTCAACGACCGCTCCGGGCGACGGCCACGCAATCAAGGCATTTGCGCAAATCACCAAATCGACCTGCCCCTTCCTTCTTAGCCCGTTTCAGCAACGACCTTAAACAATTCTTATCGGTCTCCTGAAAATCCATTCACCGCCATGCCCATCCCCGACTACGAAAAGGTAAAACTTCCCGCCTTGAACCTGTTATCCGATGGACGTACCCGGCCCTTGCGCGAACTTTATGCGGCGTTGTCCGATCATTTTTCCATGACCCCAGAAGAGCGGGCGGAACTCCTGCCGAGCGGAACACAGCTACGATGGAACAATCGGGTGAACTGGGCGTGTTACGATTTATACAAAGCCGCTCTGCTCGATCGACCCAAACGTGGACATTACAAAATTAACGACCTCGGGCGAAAGATTCTCGCCGACAAACCAGCCAATCTGGATCGCGCTTTCCTACGGCAGTTCGCCGGATTCCTAGAATGGGACAGGGGGGCCGCCAAAGTGACTGACATAAAATCGGGGTCCAGTGAGCCCGAGACCGTCACATCCCAAACCGCCAACGAACGACTGGAGGCAGCATTCGAAGAAATGCAGTCCGCCTTAAAACAAGATCTTCTGGATATTGTTCGGAAGATGGATCCCTACGCCTTCGAGCAACTCGTAGTCGATCTATTGGTGGCCATGGGTTACGGTGGCTCCCGGGCAGAGGCCGCCCAAGTCACCCAACGCAGCGCCGACGAGGGCATCGACGGCGTGATTAAAGAGGATCGGCTCGGCCTCGAAACCATCTACCTGCAAGCCAAGCGCTGGCAAAACGCGGTCGGTCGTAAAGAACTTCAGGCCTTTGTCGGCGCACTCGCAGGCCAAGGAGCGAGCAAAGGAGTTTTTATCACATCAGGCGAGTTCGCCAACACCGCGAACGAGTATGTCGAAAAAATCAGCCAAAAGGGGCAAAAAGTCGTTCTTATCGACGGTGATCGCATGGCATCCCTGATGATCGAGCACGGTGTCGGCGTGTCCGCCGTAAAAACCTATGCCCTAAAACGCGTGGACAGTGATTATTTCGACTCGGAGTGAACCGCGATAGCACGGGGCAAGGCCGCTAGATGCGCTATAGAACTTGCTCAGATGCGTACTCACATAACTCGTTTACCCCTATGGAGCGCAGCGGTAATCCACGCATAAGCAGCCCACTGAAACCACAATACACTTTCCTATAATAAGTCCCACCGAGCCCCCCAATCTCTTTGGTCGTAATTGTCCTCGTTTTTACCGCCCGTTTAGCGAACGACAATCAGACCGCTACACCGTTCTGGGCCAAGGCCTATCTTGACGCCACGCCCGCGCCCCCTACTTTCTCGGCATGGTAAAGACTTTAGTCAGCAGTAAGGGGCAGACCACCATTCCAGTCATATTTCGCAAACGTTGGCATGCCTCACGCGTCATCTGGACCAGTAACCCAGATGGCTCAGCATCCGTGCGCCCAGCCCCCGATGTCATGACGCTGCTGGGTCGGGCCGGCTCAAAACCACCGCGCAAGCGGGATGAGCGCGAGTTGGCCATGGATGCAATCGCTGCGGAACATACCGCCCCGTGAAACGGATCCACGTCGATGCCAACGTGATCCTGCGTTTCCTGCGCAATGACGATCCGCTGCAATCACCGCAAGCCGCAGCCCTGTTTCAACAGGCGCAAGCCAGCGAAGACATTGAGCTAATCGTCTCCGCGATCACCGTGATGGAGGTTTTTTATGTGCTGAGCCGAGTTTACGGTCTCCCGCGCGCCGAGGCGGCCCGCTTGCTCGCCGAATTTCTCCATACCGGCGTGGCCACCTGTCCAGAAGATGAAATCGTCCTGGACGCGTTGGCACGTATCACCGGCCAAAAAACTTCTTTTGGCGATGCCTACCTCGCCGCCTCAACGGTTACAGATAACGCGGAGGCCGCCAGTTTTGATCAAGGCATGAAGAGCTTCCCAGACGTCCGTCTCTATCCTTGGAAGAGAATCTGATTTAAACATCAAAACCGGCGATCAGACGCTCCAATAACCGGCAAATGAACGTTCCTTCTTTGCCACGTGCCCTCGCCCCGGCACTTCACGCGGCCTTGGCCGACACTCCCGTAGTGTGCCTGTAGGCCCCGCCAATGCGGCAAATCCACTCTAGCCCGCACCCTGCGGCCGGGCCTATGGCTATGTCAGCCTGGATGATACCGATGCCCTGGCGCTAGCCCGAAGCGATCCCAACGGCTTCATGGCCGCGTTGCCAGATCCGGTTGTTCTCAATGAAATCCAGTGCGCGCCAGAACTTCTCCGCGCCATCAAACTCGCGGTGGACCGCGACCGGCGACCCGGTCGCTTTCTGCTCACGGGCTCGGCCAATCTTCTCCTCCTGCCCAAGCTCGGCGATTCGCTGGCCGGCCGCATGTCCGTGCTGGAACTGCACCCGCTCACCTCCGCCGAACTCAACTGCGCGCCCGGCGGTTTTCTCGCCGCCTGGCTGACCGGAAAACTTCAACCCGCGATGGCGGAGGCGGATAACATTACAGCCCCCTCGACTTTGGCGGCGCGCATAGTGAGTGGTGGTTTCCCCGAGCCGCGTTTGCGTACTCCGGCGCGAGCGCGAGTCTGGCATCGCGACTATCTTCGGGCCCTGCTGGAGCGCGACGTGCAAGATGTGTTCCGGGTGAAAGAGCCTCGCGATCTCTCTCGTCTGCTCAGCCTTCTCGCCCTGCGCACCGGCGAACTCCTGAATCTCACCACCCTCGCCAACGAACTCGATCTGCGCCGCGAAACGGTGGAACACCACCTCACCGCCTGCGAGCGCCTTTACCTCGTACGCCGGCTCCAGCCGTGGCACCGGCACGAATCCAAACGGCTCATCAAAACCCCCAAGGTTCATTTTATCGATACCGGACTGGCCGCCACGCTGGCGTCGCTCACGCTCGAAGACTGGCCCGCCCGGCGGGATCGCTTCGAGCACCTGCTGGAAACTTATGTGCTGCAAGAACTCATCGCCTAGGCCGGCTGGACCGACCCCGACCTGCGCTTCTGGCACTACCGGGAT
>CANIWJ010000158.1 GCA_947471035.1 Verrucomicrobiota bacterium | reverse complement strand
GCAAAAGGGATTATTTGCATAGGGACAAAAAAACGGAAGAAGACCAAAATCTTCTTCCGTTTGTTCCTTACAGAGGTGTAAACAGCAACTTTATCGAAACTGATTAATAACGGAAGGAAGCGGAAATGCTCAGCACGTTGCCGCTAAATTCAGAGGTCGTGACGTCAGAAGCGTTATTCAAATAGGTATACGCAGCAGTCAGAGTGGCGTGCTCATTGATGGTGTAGGTAGCCGAGGTGCTGAACACCAGATAGTCATCCGTGCGCGAAGGCGTGGAGTTGAGGTAATCGACTTGTTGATAAGAGAGCGACGCGCGAACCGTAAAATCGGCCGATATGTTGCTGCTACCCCCGATGGTAGCGGCCAACACTTCCTGACCGCCACCCGCAGAACCGGTGGCAAAGTCGTTGCTCAGGTCGAGATTGAACTGGGTCTTGGGCGAGTACAGATAGGTCAATCCCGACTTGAGGCCGTAAGATCCCTCGGAATCAAGGGCGCTGTCATCGAACTCGCGGAGGTTGTAACCGACGTTGAAATTGCCAATCAGCTTGGGTGTAAATTCACCACGTGCGCCCACATTGAAGTAGTAGTCGTCGGAGTCTGCTTTTGCAGCGTCGACGTTGGTGTTACGATACTGAATACCCGTGCTCAGATCGAGCTTGGGGCGGATAGCAAAGAAATAGTTGACCGGAATCGTGTAGGTGGAACGGTCAGGCAGGCTTACCGGCTCGTAATTTAAATCGCTAAACTGCAGACCGGCACCGATCTTGGACTTTTCGGTCAAGGTGATCTCTCCGTTAACCCCGGCTGCAAGTTCCTTCGAAGCGATAATGGCTTGGATGTCACGGGTGGCCTGACTGGACTCGACGTAAGAGGCGTTGCTCTGCAAATTGATCTTGGCTCCTTCGTAACTGCTCCTGAAGAGCACATTGGCGAGTTCGTCGTTATACTGGGAGTGGTCCGAATAAGCAATGAAGCGCTCGTAAACCGTTAAAGACCCGGAAGTAAGCGAGCCCTTGCCGAATACAAGTTCAGCTCCGGGCGTAAACTCAAAAATCTCGTCAGATCGTTCGTTTTTATTGCTGAGCGTGATGTTGTCTTCGAAGCGGGTACTGGTGGAAGCGGTGACAAAAAGCTCGGCATTCTCGCCTATGGCAAGGAAGGGAGCGGCAAAGGCAGGGGCGGCAGAAAGGGCAGTGAGTAGGGCTAGGCGACGCTTGTTTTCCATGGGATTAAGATGACGACACATGAGCTAGGGATTGGTAAGTGGCAAGCTTAGTTTGCCCGCTGAAAGGGAAGTTAACGCGTTTGAAACTTTTCGGGCCCAAAAAACGCTTGGGTAATCGCATCCCGCCAGCAACAGTCCTGTTGTTTGAGTTCATCACCTCTACGAAATCTGTTCACTGTTCTTGAATCCACTCGTTAGCTGGCGAAACATACGTTGACGGTTGCTTTAGACCTAACGAATTGAGAACACGCTTTTTTAGCCCTTAACCTTTCATGACTGCATCGCCCCAGGACTCACCTCAGCCCAAGTCCCAATCTGCTCTGAAACTAGAGGTCGTTCAGCAAATCCCTTTACCACCCGCTAAAGGCTGGCAGAAGCTACTGCCTTTTCGAAGACAACGCACGAGCAAGGGCACTCGTATCCGCATAGCTTGGAAACAAGCCCTTATATCTCTGGCCCTCTTGCTGTTGCTCGGCTGGTTCGGCCTCGCGGGAGCGGCCTATTGTTTTGTCCGCTACCAACGTAATTTCCCGGACGTGCGTTTCGTCCACATGTTATTCTACCCGACACAGAAAACCGCCTACCGCGAAGCTCAGGGCAATTACCTCATTGCGGAAGCCAAGAAACAGCTCTCCGCCCAAGATTATCGCGCCGCTTTCGGCAACCTAGGCTACGGGTTAAGTTTGGCCCCCGGCAATCGGGACGGACGTCTTCTCCTTTCTCAGTTTTTCTCCGCGTGGCAAAGACCTGATCGTGCGGAAAAGCTTCTGATCGATGGTCTTCCCTTCCATGAGCAAGACAACGAATACCTCAAATCACTCTTTGGCTTCCTGCTTCAGCGCCAGTCCGACTTTGTGGTAATTGATCTCACAAACTCGCTTTTGGCAAAACTGGGAGTAAACCCGCCACAGGACGAACGCTTGCGCCTGATCGTTATCTCTCAGGCAACGGCTAAATTTTATCGCGGAAATTACGATGCAGCCGAGGACTTGTTGAAAAAATATGGAGTCACCAACTCACCTGACGGTCAGGTGCTCTCCATTCGTATTGCTTGGGATAGAGGAGAACGTGAATCCGCCTTGGATAAGCTTGCGGCGATTTCTGAACAGTTTCCTGAAAACGAATCAATCTACGCGCAATATGCTACTTACTTGAGAGAGGCCGGCAATGATTCCCAACTACGTCGTCTCGCCTTGCTCCGTCAGCTTTCCTATCCCAGCCAGCCACGCCCGCGCGTCGATTTACTCTATCTCTACGACAAAACCCAGGACACCCTCAGTGTGAATACGGGCATCGAAGAGATTTTTTCGGATTTCAAAGCCAGCCCAGAGACCCTCCTGGCCTTGGCGGACTTCGCCGCCAACACGGGTCGCCCCGAACTGGCCCGGCGCATATACGACTACAACAAGGCGAACCAGTTGCCTGCCGAGGGGGCTGCGCTCATGACGATTGAGGCGCATCTCGTTGCCAAACAATACCAACAGGCCTTAAACGCGGCGGAGACCCTCATGAAAGAGAACCCCGACTGGAAACAACGCTACGCCTCGGTTTTCAACGGACTTCAATCCATTGCCAACTACGGCCTGAAGGACGAAGAGGCGGCAAACTTGTATTTAAACAACTTCCTCAACCATGCAGGCATTCGCGCGGACAATCTCGTCGCGGTCTCGAATCGCTTGTTGAGCGTGGGTGCCAACAAGCAGGCCCGCCAGGTGCTCGCCCAAGCCATCAAAACCGACCCCCTCAACCAAACCGCGCTGGTCGGCCTGATCAAGCTGGACCTCGATGCCGGCAACGCCGACTCCGTCGCCACCCATATCCGTACCCTTATGACGATGCGCAAGCCTCCGCAAAGTCTTCTCCAGGATGCCTACGCGAAACTAGGCAGTGATCGCTTTTTCTACGCACCGGGCCGCACCGGTTTACTCGACGAATTGAGCAAAACGATTCAAACCCAGACCGGGAAAAACAGCTAAAAGCGTCGCCGCGTCACGCCCGGGACGCCAGCGCCGCGTCGAGTGCGCCAAGGAAACGCCGATTCTGCGCCTCGGTGCCGACCGTCACGCGCAGCCACTCCGGCATGCCGTAAGGTTTCATCGGACGCACGATCACTCCTTGTTTTTGTAATTCCGCAAAGACTCGCGCCCCATCGCCTACCTTGACCAAAAGGAAATTTGCCACGCTAGGCACCCAGGCCAGCCCGCGCGCGCCAAAGGCGGTTTCCAACTGCCGCATCCCGGTCGCGTTCAAGGTACGTGCGCGAGCGACAAAACCTGCATCGTCCAGTGCCGCCACCGCCGCCGCCTGGCCGATCGCATTAACGTTGAACGGCTGCCGCACCCGGTTGAGCAATCCGGCCAGCTCTGTCGAAGCGTAGCCGTAACCCACCCGCAACGACGCCAAGCCGTATATTTTGGAAAAGGTGCGCAACCCGATGACTTTTCGACCCTCGGCGATCAAGGGTCGGATATCGGGTGGGCTGTCCAGGTATTCGGCGTAAGCCTCGTCGAATACGAAGACGACGTTCTCAGGCAAGCCACGCACAAACGCCAGAATCTCCGCCTCTTCATTGGCCGTGCCGGTCGGATTGTTCGGGCTGGGTAAAAACACCAGCTTGGTGCGGGGAGTCACCGCTCGCGCCAGTGCCCGCAAATCATGCCGATGATCCACCAAGGGAACCTCCACCGCACGAGCGCCGAAAAGCAGCGTCACCAACTTGTAAACGATAAAGGCCGGCGCACCCATCACCACCTCATCGCCCGGACGTAAAAACACATGCCCGAGCAGTTCCAAGATTTCATTTGAGCCATTGCCGACCACCACTTGCTCGGGCGTGAGCGCGAGCCGGGCGGCCAGCTTTTGCCGCAGCACAACACAGCCTCCGTCCGGGTAGAGTTCCGCCTGCGCCAAGGCCCGGGACGCCGCCGCGATACCCAGCGGCGAAGCGCCCAAGGGGTTCTCGTTGGATGCCAGTTTTATGATGCCCGACGGGTCCAAGCCCAACTCGCGAGCGACGTCCTCAATCGGTTTTCCCGGCTCGTAAACCGGCTGGCTGAGGACACTGGGGTTAACAAGTGCTGCAAGAGTCATAAAAACGATAGCCAAGACCTTCGACCGACGCGGGCCAAGGTGTTTTCCTCATTCAACGCCGCAAAGCATCGGCTCACCGCAACGCCACTGGAGCATCCAGCACTTCACGCAGAATAAAAGCACGCCGCATGGCTCTCGGATCTCGCAGCTCGGCACTCAAGCTACGCGTGCCGCCCGCCACGGAAACAGAAGCCTGGACAAGCGCAGGACGATCTCCGACCTCGCTCCCGAGCTCGGCGTTTGCCTGCGCCAGGCGACGAGCCTCGCGCCGCTGTTTCTCCAACTCCGCAAATTGTTCGGCCAGTCGCCGCTGACGTTCGAGCGACTCCTCCTCTTC
>CANIWJ010000157.1 GCA_947471035.1 Verrucomicrobiota bacterium | reverse complement strand
GGAGCACTGGTAGCCGTCGCCTTTGGACCGCCCGCCGCCCTAGCGCCGCTCTGCGGCCTGGGGCCCGCCATTACCGACACTGCCCAAGCTCTTGCGCCCGCCCCCGCCCGCACCGCCATCGTTCGCGAAAAATTCGTCGCCTACTTCGCCGACGCCCGCCGCAGCTTCGACGTCCCTGTCGCGCCGCGCATCGGCACGCCGTTCCAGCGCCGCGTCTGGCAAGCCCTAACGCGCATCCCTTTGGGATCGACCTGGAGCTACGCCCGCCTCGCCGCCGATACCGGCAGCGTCGCCCGCGCCGTCGGCGGTGCCAACGGTGCCAACCCCCTCTCGCTTATTCTGCCCTGCCACCGCGTGATCGGCGCCAACGGCTCCCTCACCGGCTATGCCGGGGGACTCGAGCGCAAACGCTGGCTGCTCGTCCACGAGGGAGCCATCCTCGCCTGAATCGCCGCCCGGCCCTTTTCCGCAGACGCCTTGATAATCTTGGTCGTTTTCGCGGAAACGGCAAACGCCAGTTGCGCCAAGTCTCAAGCAGGGCATCCTATCGCCCTTCATGCGTGCTCTGCTTCGAACCCTCGCTTGATGGACGGGCCGGCATGCTATTTTAACCCATCATTCCCCTTTATCGCACCATGGAACACACCGACCCTCAGGCCGCTCCGACCGGCGGCAAATGCCTCTTTCCCCATCTGCACGGCACCACGCCCAAGCCAACGCACACCAGCGCCGCCGGTCTGGGCCGCGCCAACCGCGATTGGTGGCCTAATCAAATCAACCTCAAGGTGCTGCATCAAAACTCCGCTCTGTCCGACCCATTCGACGCCGGATTCAATTACGCGGCTGAGTTTGATAAACTGGATCTGACGGCGCTGAAAAACGACCTGCACGCGCTGATGACCACCTCTCAGGATTGGTGGCCGGCCGACTTCGGCCACTACGGTCCATTTTTCATCCGCATGGCCTGGCATAGCGCGGGCACTTACCGCACCGCCGATGGACGCGGCGGCGCCGGTGCCGGCCAGCAACGCTTCGCACCGCTCAACTCCTGGCCCGACAACGCCAACCTCGACAAGGCCCGCCGCCTTCTCTGGCCCATCAAACAAAAATACGGCAAGAAAATCTCCTGGGCCGACCTCATGATCCTCACCGGAAATGTCGCGCTGGAATCCATGGGTTTCAAAACCTTCGGGTTCGGCGGAGGTCGCGCGGATGTCTGGGAGCCCGAGGAAGACGTGTATTGGGGTGCCGAGGACAAGTGGCTCGGCGACAAGCGCTACTCGGGGGAGCGCGATCTCGAAACGCCGCTCGCCGCCGTCCAAATGGGCCTCATCTACGTTAATCCCGAGGGCCCCAACGGCCACCCCGATCCGCTCGCCGCCGCAAAGGATATACGCGAGACCTTCGCCCGTATGGCCATGAACGACGAGGAAACCGTCGCCCTCATTGCCGGCGGTCATACCTTCGGCAAGACCCATGGCGCCGCCAGCGCCGACCATGTGGGCCGCGAACCCGAGGCTGCCGGCCTGGCCGAACAAGGCCTCGGCTGGAACAACAGCTACGGCACCGGCAAGGGCGCGCATACCATCACCAGCGGCATCGAGGTGACCTGGACGACCACGCCCACGCAGTGGAGCAATAACTACTTTGAAAATCTCTTCGGTAACGAATGGGAGCTGATGAAGAGCCCGGCCGGCGCCCACCAATGGGTGGCCAAGGATGCCAAGGCCACCGTGCCTGACGCCTACGACCCCGCGAAAAAGCACCGCCCCACGATGCTCACCACCGACCTCTCGCTGCGCGTCGACCCCGCCTACGAGGCGATATCCCGTCGCTTCCTCGCGCATCCCGAACAATTTGCCGACGCCTTCGCCCGCGCCTGGTTCAAGCTCACCCACCGTGACATGGGCCCCAAGATCCGCTATCGCGGCCCTGAGGTCCCCGCTGAAGATCTGGTCTGGCAGGACCCCATCCCCGCGCTCGACCATGCCGTGATCGCCGCGGCAGATATCGCCGCGCTCAAGGCGCGAATCCTCGCCTCGGGGCTGGGCATCGCCGAACTTGTCTCCGTCGCCTGGGCCTCGGCCTCGACCTTCCGCCGTTCGGATAAACGCGGCGGCGCCAACGGTGCCCGCATCCGCCTCGCGCCCCAAAAGGACTGGGAGGCCAATCAGCCCGCCCGCCTCGCCAAGGTCCTCAAGGTCCTCGAAAACGTCCAGGAAACCTTCAACGCTTCCGCCAGCGGTGGCAAAAGAGTTTCTCTCGCCGACCTGATCGTTCTCGGCGGTGCCGCCGCCATCGAAGCCGCCGCGCTGAAGGCTGGCCACGCCATCGTGGTGCCTTTCACCCCTGGCCGTATGGATGCCACGCAAGACCAGACCGACGTGGCTTCCTTCTCCACGCTGGAGCCCAAGGCCGAAGGTTTCCGCAACTACCAAGCGACCCGCTTCACCCTGCCCGCCGAGCATCTGCTCGTGGACAAGGCCCAGCTCCTCGGCCTCACCGCACCCGAGATGACGGTGCTGGTTGGCGGCTTGCGTGTACTCAACGCCAACCACGGCAAAACCCAGCACGGCGTGTTCACCTCGCGCCCCGAGACGCTCACCAACGACTTCTTCGTTAACCTGCTCGATATGGCCCACGTGGTTAAGCCTACCGCGCCCACCGAGGAGTTGTTTGAGATCCGCGACCGCGCCACAGGAGACATAAAGTGGACGGCCACGCGCGTTGACCTCGTATTCGGCTCGAACTCCCAATTGCGCGCCCTCGCCGAGGTCTATGCCGAGAGCGATGCCGGGGAGAAATTCGTCAACGATTTCGTCTCCGCCTGGAACAAGGTGATGAACGCCGACCGCTTCGATCTTGCCGGTGCCTGAGGAAGGTCCCGCGCGAGGGGGGAGTTTCACACAATACGCCGTGTGATTACTCCCCCACTGCGTCCGATAAGCTAACTACACCCCTGCCGGGCCGCTGAGAGCGGTTCGATTCATTGATACCGCTCTCAGCGCAGCCACCCCAGCCCGAGTTTTAGCCACAGGGGCACGATAAACAGCCCCACCGCCGTCGTGCCCAGCACCACTTGCACTGCGGTGAGTGGCCGGCCGCCGTGATGCCGCGCGATCACGATGGGTAAAATCCCCGCCGGCATCGCCGCCTGCACGATCACCACCGCCCGCAACTCTGGCGGCAACGGCAACACCGCCGCCAAGCCCAACATACCCAGCGGGATCACCCCCAGCCGCAACGCGCAGGCCAGCGGCGTCACCTTGCGATCCACCAGGCTGCGCGGCGCGTTGAAAAACTCCACCAAGGTCGCCCCGATCAGCAACAAACCCAGCGGCACCGCGCATGCCGCCGCCATCTGAATCGCTTGCCGCGCCACCTCAGGCAACCACTCCGCCATACCGGTCAGATTCAAAGTCACCGCCGCTACCAGCGCATACACCGGCGGATTCAACACCCGGCGCCAGCCCTCCCGCAGCGAAACCCCCGACAACATTAAAATACCCACCGTCCAGATCGCCGCCTCACACCCCACGTTAAAAACAAACAGCACACCCAGCACACCCGGCATCTCCCGGCCAAACAACTCGGCCACCAACGGAATCGCCATGTAGCCGTAGTTAAAAATCCCCACACTAAAGGCAAAAGTGCGCAAACCCGACCCGCGCTCGAAACCCGCCCACTTGGCCACGACATAGGCGAGCAAGATACCGCCAACCATCATGACAAACGCCAGCAAAGGCGCGGCTATCAGATTACCCGGTGTGCGCAACGCGTCATTACCCAGCACGTGCTGGAAAATCAGACACGGATAGAGAAAGTTCACCACCAGCTTCAACAAACTCTCGTCCGCCTCGGGCTTCAGCCAGCCCGCGCGCCGCGCCCCCGCCCCTGCCGCAATCACGGCAAATACGGGCAGAACCAAACTCAACAAGGACCAGTAATCAGGCAATACCACCGCCCCATGCCTGAACAATGTCCCGCCTGCGTCCACGAAAAAGCCCCGACGCCTGAAGCACCGGGGCATTTACTAAACAAACTAGAGAATTTAACTCACACCGATTCCTTCTTTTTGGCCTTCTTGCCTTCGGCACGTTCAGGACCTTCGGGACCACCGGAGCGGCGCTCGCGCATCTTGGCGACCTTGGCCTTTTGCTCGCCGGTCAGCACTGCCTCGACCTGCGGTTGATATTTCTCGCGCAAGGCCTCCATGGCAGCACGCCGATCCTCGCGGGTGGCGTCCTGGCCCAGCTCTTTGCGCTTGGCCTTCATCTCCTCAAGCTCGGCGGCAAAGATCGGCTTCAGCTTCGCGACTTGCTCGTCGGTCAGACCGAGATGCTCGCGCATTTTCTGGAGACGTTCACCGGGTTCCGGTTGCGCGCGACGTTCGCCACGCTCTTTGGCCGATGGTTTCTCGGCGGATTCTCCGCCCGGAGCCGGCTGGGCCCGAACGGAAGTCGTCAGCACTGCGCCGACGGCCATTAATGCACTGAATACTAAAACGGATACTTTGGTTTTCATGGATGTCTTTTTCTAGCAGGTTATGATTAGGTTTGGGTTAACGAGAAGATCAGCAAAACCGGGCGCCACGGCTTGCATAATACCAAAGACGGTGGGCCGGCAGTTTAGTTACACACGATTTCTTGATTTTGATCGTGTTCCCCGTCTCGCCTTTTACGCGGCAGCCTCCCAACTTCAGAAAAATGACACTCGC
>CANIWJ010000156.1 GCA_947471035.1 Verrucomicrobiota bacterium | reverse complement strand
GTTAGCCATGTTCTGATTTCCTTTTTGTGTTTGGTTATCAGACGCATGTGGTTGACCTTCAGCGTATTCGAACCTGCTAGGGTCCACCATTTTAAAGGCCGCCGGTTAATCCGGCGGCCTTTTTTGTGTTTGGATTTTCAGGTCCCAAAAAAACGCGGAACCCGAAGTGGGTTCCGCGCTTTTTGAAGGGGGCGTCGTCTGAAGCAGGCGATTTACTTAACCGTCACCGGTATGGTGATTTCGCCGGTGGTTCCGTAGCCCTTGAGGAAGAGGCTGCCGGTGCCCGGTTTGCCGCCCTTGACGTCGATCGTCACGGAGTTGCGGCCCTCGGGCACAATGACTTCGGGCATGACCACGCTGTCGGGCACATCGGTGGTGACATCGAGCAGCTGGCCGCCGGAGGAGGCGGGCGAGGGAATGGTAAACGTGAGGGGCTGGGAGCCGCCTTGGGTCAGCGCGAGGCGGGCGGGGTTCACGTCAAGCACGGCGGGGTCCACGCGGAAGGTGCCGATGGGCGAGCTGCCGGCCGCACCTTCGAGGGTGACGCGGTAGTTGCGACCAGTGGCCACGGCCGGCACGTAGAAGCTGAGGGCGTTGGAGGATTCGTTCAACGTGCGCACGGGCTGATCGTCGAATTTTACCACGTCGGCGCTGCCAAAGCCACGACCCACGACGCTGATGCGCGAGCCGACCGGGCCACGGTTGGTCTCCATGGTAAGCACGTAGCGACCGACCACGCGAGTGCGGGTGATGTCGGTGTACTCCTGCTTACGGGTGATGCCGCCGCCGTGCTCGATGGCGTAGTCCACGATGTAGTAGTACGCCAATTCGTCACGACCGGCGGGGAGCTGGAATTCGTATTCAAACACGCCCTTGCCGAGGTTGCCGGCGGTCATTTCGTGGATCTGGCCGTCCACTACAATGCGGGCGGCGATGCTACCCGGTGCTATGGTGGTGGTCTTGGGCGTGACGCTCAGGGCGAAGGTGTAGATGCGCGAAGGGTTCTCGGGGAGAACCTTGGGCGTTAGATCGGTGACCTTTAGGTCGCAGCCTGCCAGCAAGGCGAGGGCGGCGGCGCAGAAAACGGCGCGGAGAACGCGGGTGAGGGAGAAAACAGGTTGGTGGTGCATCGCGAGTTGGATATCGGTTAAAATTACAGCGATAATGGGCAACCCTTCCATGGCAACGCACGAAATATCTCTTCCCTCGGTACCGTTTTCGGATCTGGCGTCGCCCTTCGCACGCAGTCCGCTCGGGCTTTACGTGCATGTGCCGTTTTGCGCGAGCACCTGCGATTTTTGCGCGTTTTACCAGACTACGCCTACGCGTGAAGGCGTGGTGGACTATCTGGATAACGTGGGCCGCGAACTCGCTTTGGTTACTTGGCGCAAAGCGGTGGATACGGTTTTCTGGGGTGGCGGCACTCCCGGATTGCTGGCACCGGATGATTTGCGTCGGCTCGGAGAAAGGGTGCGCGCTGCTTGCGGCGGGGGGCCGACGGAGTGGTCGGTGGAATTGGCACCGGCCTCGGTGACGGAAGCTCGTTTGGCGGTGTTGAAAGAGCTGGGGGTCACGCGGGTCTCGTTGGGCGTACAGAGTTTTTCGCCCGATTTATTGGACGCTTTGGGGCGGCAACATACCCGCGAGCAAGTATATCGCGCCTACGAACGGGTGCGGGAGGCGGGGTTCGCCAGTGTGAATCTGGATTTGATGTTCGCCTTGCCAGGCCAGGCGGCGGAGGCGTGGACTGAGGATTTAAACGAGGCGGTACGTTTGCGGCCCGATCACATTTCCACCTACTGCCTGACCTTCGAGGAGGATACGAAGCTTTGGGTAAAACTTTCCAAGGGGCAGGTGAAGCTCGATGTGGAGCACGAGGCCAAGCTTTACGAACGCACCTGGGACGCGCTGGCGGAGGCGGGCTATGCGCAGTATGAGGTTTCCAACTTCGCCCGACCGGGGCATGTGTGCGCGCATAATCTGAATACGTGGCGCATGCATGAGTGGGTGGGCATAGGCCCTTCGGCGGCCGGTCAGCATGATGGGCGGCGAGGGGCTAATCCGGCCGATCTGGAGAAATGGGGTGAACAGGTGCAGCGGGGCCAGCGCATGACCGAGGATGCAACGGTGCTTAGCTCAGCCTTGCTGGCGGAGGATGCGTTGGTGTTTGGGTTGCGTCTGAACGAAGGGGTGGACCTAGGCGCGGTGCGCGAGCGTTTCACCGGCGTGGCGGGTTGGGATGCGCTGGACCTGGCGCTGGGACGTATGATCGAACAGGGACTGGTCGAACCGGGAGTCGAGAGTGCGGTGCGACTTACTCGCGCGGGGCGTTTGCTGGCGGACGCGGTCGGGTCGGAGTTGATGGGCGTGCTGGAGTAAGCTTAAAAACCGGAGTTAAAACTAACCACTGAGCACACAAACTAGAATGGATAAAGACTTGTGCAGACCCAGCGCTGGCAGTGCAGATTTACCTTAATAGACCGCCTGAAGGCGGGACTCCAACGGGCGGAACAGAACCGTCTTCTGCTATACTCAGGTTGCAAGGTCGGTTCGGGTTAAGGACGAAATCTAACGTGCGGCAGAAGGCGGAGTGATGTGACGCAGGCGGAGTCGATTTTGGCGACGAGTGAGGCTGACGGGGTGGCCGAAGATGGCCGATAGGTTGGCTGAAGTGAGGGTGGCGCGCAGTGGACCGCTGGTGTGGACGCGGCCGGTCTTTAACAGCAGGGCGTGAGTGAAGCCTGGGGTGATTTCTTCGACGTGATGGGTTACCAGCACCAGCGTGGGGCCGTCTGGGGCGAGAGTGAGTTGGTTAACAAAAGCGAGAAACTGTTCGCGCGCCACGGGGTCGAGGCCGGCGCAGGGTTCGTCCAGGATAAGCAAGGTGGGTCGCGCCATGATGGCACGGGCGATAAGGATACGCTGGCGTTCCCCTTGGGAGAGCTGTCCCCAAAGGCGGTTGGCGAGGTGCGCGGACAGGGATAAGCGCAAGATTTTCAACGCGGCGCGGCGGTCGGCCGGGGTGATTTTCATCCACAGGTCCAGTTGCGCGTATTTGCCGCTAATGACCGTTTCCAGCGCGGTTTCGTCCAAGGGTACGGAGGCTTGGAGGGCGCTGGTGACGAGGCCGATTTGGAGGCGCAGGTCGCGCCAATCGCTTTGGCCGTAGCGCTGGCCGAGTAGTTCGATCTGGCCCGCGCTGGGCGTGAGGTAACCCGTGAGAGCCTTGAGGAGCGAGGTCTTGCCGCAGCCGTTGGGGCCGAGGATCACCCAGTGCTGGCCGGGATCGACGCGCCACGCTATTTCATGCAGCAGGGTGGTGCGGTCGCGTTGCACGGTCAGTCCATGCAGATCTAGCAAGGGAGCAGCCTTCAGGCCCATTCAGGCGGGTTTTGCAGGTGCGACTTGAGTACGCCGATGCAGGGCAGGTTGCGGTAGCGTTCGGCGTAATCCAGGCCGTAGCCGACGACGAATTTATCGGGGATTTGAAAGCCCACGAAGTCGGCCTCGAACTCGACTTCGCGACGGCCACGTTTGTCGAGCAGGACGCAGGTGCGCACGCTGGCGGGCTGGAGTTTTTTTATCATCCCGACGATCAGGGAGAGAGTTTTTCCGGTATCGAGAATGTCGTCGATCAGGAGGACGTGACGGTTGGCTAAATCGAGGCTGAGGTGCCCGAGCACCTGGGGTTTTCCGGTGGATTTGGTTTCGTTGCGGTAGCTGGAAACGCGGATGCAATCTAGGCGCACGGGGTTGTCGATATGGCGCAGCAGGTCGGCAGTGAAGAGGATGGCACCATTGATCACCGCCACCACAGTGATCTCCTGGTCGCCATAGAGGGCGGCGATTTCGGCGCCGAGTTTGCGCAGACGGTTTTTGATGTCGGCTTCGGAAACCAAAACGGATTCGAGCGCGGCAGGCAGATCGTTGGCGGGCAAAACGGCGGAGGACGGCATAGGCGAATGGCTGAACGTAGGTCGTTCCAACGCGGCTGCAAGTGCGGGAATTGTTACGGAGAAGTTACGATTCAGACGCTCAGCCAAAGCCTTTGACTCGCGACTGAGGGGAGCCTTGCTGGGAGTCGAAGTGTCCTGATTCGCATGATATCCATCCAGATTTCGCAACTCACCAAACGATTCGGCACGACGGTGGCGTTGCAGAATCTGGACCTGACAATCGAGGCGGGTGAGTTGTTTTTCCTGCTCGGACCGAGTGGCTGCGGCAAGACCACCCTGTTGCGCAGTCTGGCGGGATTTTATCTGCCTGAGGAGGGTGCCATCGCTTTTGGGGGCGAGGACGTTACACGGCTGGCCCCGCATAAGCGCAACACCGGGATGATGTTTCAAAGCTACGCGCTGTGGCCTCACATGACGGTGGCGGAGAATGTCGCGTTTGGTTTGGTGGAGCGAAAGACGCCGAAAGCGGAGATTCGCCAGCGGGTGGCCGAGGCGCTGGCCTCGGTGCGGATGGAAGCCTATGCCGAGCGTCGGCCTAATCAGTTATCCGGCGGGCAACAGCAACGGGTCGCATTGGCACGGGCACTAGTTATCCGGCCGCGCTGCCTGTTGTTGGACGAGCCGCTGAGTAACCTTGATGCAAAGTTACGGCTGGAGATGCGCGGGGAAATCCGGCGGGTGTGCAAGGAGTTCAAACTTACGACGGTTTACGTCACGCACGACCAGAAGGAGGCGCTGTCGATCGCGGACCGGATGGCGGTGCTGGACGGCGGGAGGATTTTGCAGGTTGGCGCGCCGCGCGAGGTTTACCGGCGTCCGGTGTGCCGCACGGTGGCTAACTTTATCGGCGAAGCGGATTTTTTTGAAGGCACGGTGCTGGCGCGGCGCGACCACGAAGTCGAAGTGGAGACGGCGCTGGGCCGTTTTTTCGGCGTGCTTGGCGATCCGTCGGCACGGCCGGAGAC
>CANIWJ010000155.1 GCA_947471035.1 Verrucomicrobiota bacterium | reverse complement strand
CTCGTAGATGATACCGATGACGCCGATGGGCACGCGGATCTGGCGGAAACGCAGGCCGTTGGGGCGGGTCCAGGCGTCGAGTTCCTGGCCTACGGGATCGGGCAGGGTGGCGACTTGGGAAACGGATTCGGCGAGGTGGGCGAGTTTGGCGGGGGAGAGGCTGAGGCGCTCGATCTGGTGTTTGGCGAGGCCGTTGGCCTCGGCGGCGGCGAGATCGAGGGCGTTGGCGGCGAGCAGTTCGGCCTCGGCGGCGGGCAGGAGGCGGGCGAGGGCGCGAAGGGCGGCGTCCTTCTGCGCGGTGGGCGCGGTGGCGAGGACGAGAGAGGCGGCGCGGGCGCGTTGGGCGATGGCGAGGACGAGGGCGGCGAGATCGGCGGACATGGGAAAAGCTAATGCACGCCGGGCGAAGCGCGGAAGGCAAGCCGGGGGGCTGGGCGGGGCGGGCAATCACGTCCCCCGGCCCCTACTTCAGGCATGTTAACCCTCGTCGGCGTGTTCTAAGGCCACCACGCGGATTTCTCGCGCGGCGTGGTCGGTCCAAGTTGTCAGCAGCCACTCGCCCAAAAGATGCACCTCATGGATTCGTCCGTCTTCACCCGTTTGCCGAAAATCGCCGGGCGCGTGCGCCAGGCCGCGCAAGCCATCCAGCGCCACCGCTGCCTGTCGCTGCCGCGTTTTCGGTAAGGCCGCGAAAGCCTCGGCAGCAGCGCGGCTGAAAACCAGTTCGTAGGACATTACGCTCAGGAAATGCCCAGATCGCGTTTCAGGTCGGTCCAGCGGACTTTTTGTCCCGCGTCCATCTCCGCATTCCGCCGCGCAAGTTCCGCCTGATACTCGGGATTGTTCGCCCGCACTAGATGCTTAAGAAAGGCCAAGGCTTTCAAGCGCTCCTCGGGGTCGAGTTGCTCGATCTGAGGCTTAATTTCGGCAAAAATCATGGGGATAAGCTGGAAGTGCTTTTACCCGGCGGCAAGCCCGACGTCACAGTCTTGGCGGCGGCGAATATAACGGCGAGCTTGCCATGCGGGGGCGGGGCGGGGCACGGTGCTGGCCTTGTTGAAACTCTCTTTTTTCGACCCACTGAACCGACCCTAAACACTTAAAAATCAATTTCGCGTAGCTTCGGCTGCTGTCCGCATCGAAACGTAGGAAATTTCGAGGACTTACAAAGAGCCGCGCTCGAGACGCGCCCCAGCTGGGGCGCATCGAAAGCGTCTTCTTTGTGGGCTCTCCTACGTGCCCGATGCGGGGACGCAAGTAAGTGCGTCCCTCTTTTATGGGCACATGGGATGAGTCCGCAGAAGGACACCCGCAGGCAGGGCAGAAGGTAACGCGAGCCGCTGCCCATGCCCGAAATCATCGCTCCGGGGAAGGGGCGCTCCTTGTTGGAGCAACTTCCCGAAATCGTCCGCGCCGGAAAGGCCGAGGCGGAACGCTTGCTGGACGGCCTTGCCGGCCGCAACCGCATAGCCCTGCAAACGCGTGAGCTGGTCTTGCCGGCCAAAGATACGAAGGCCGGGGGCTTGGCCTTTGGCGCGGCGGCGCAGCGGGCCAAAGACGCGGCGGACGGATGGTGGAACCGGCTGATCTATGGTGATAATCTGCTGGCGATGGCGGCGCTGCTGGCGGGCGACGAGCAAACGCCTTCGCTGCGTGGCAAGGTGGATTTAATCTACATCGATCCGCCTTTCGATTCGAAGGCCGACTACCGCACGAAAATTACTTTGCCCGGCGGCGACGTGGAGCAGAAGCCGACGGTGATCGAGCAGTTCGCTTACTCGGATACGTGGGCGGACGGCACAGCGAGTTATCTCAAGATGATCGTGCCTCGGCTGTGTTTAATGCGCGAACTGCTGTCGGATCGAGGGTCGATCTATGTGCACCTAGATTGGCACGTGGGTCATTATGTGAAAATCTGTTTGGACGAAATTTTTGGCACCAAGCAATTCACGAACGAACTGGTTTGGTGGTATTACAATAAGATGCAGGGCAACGTGAACTGTTTCCCACGTAACCATGATGTAATCCTGAACTACAGGAAGGGTGCAGATTTCATCTTTAGCCCACAAAAAGAAGAGCGAGATAAGCCCGTTCAACAAATCAAACGGGTGTGGGATAAAACAAAGGGTATGATAGTTAACGCCAAAGACGCTGACGGTCATGTTATTTATCAACAATCCACGCACCGGACGATAGACGATGTATGGCGTCTTTCGATGCTACAGCCTGCGGATAAGACTCAAAATTTACGGTTCGATACACAAAAGCCTGAATCAATTCTCGAACGCATCATCAAAGCCTCCTCCAACGAAGGCTCCCTCGTTGCCGATTTCTTCGGTGGCTCAGGCACGACGGCGGCGGTGGCGGAGAGGTTGGGGCGGCGCTGGATCACGACGGACCTGGGAAAGCCGGCCTGCATGATCATGCGGAAGCGGCTGATCGATCAGGAGGCGGGCGCGTTTTTCTATCAAGCGATTGGCGACTATCAGGTGGAGGCGGCGCGCTCCAATCTGGGGCGCAATTTCCGCGTCGGCGACCTCGCGCATATCGTGCTCGGGCTTTACGGGGCTTTGCCGCTCGCGCCGGAGGACGCGCCGCAGCGCAATCTCGGCAAGATCCCGCAGTCGGGCACGCTGGTTTACGTCGATTCGCCGACGAAACTGACGGGGCTCTCGACCTTGCGAAAGGCTCAGGAGTTGCGCGGTTCGCATCTTGGCGGCTGGGAAAAGGTGGTGGTGCTGGGCTGGAACTTTACGCCCGACATCGGCGAGGCCATCGCGGGGCTGGATGACAAGCGGCTGGAGGTGCTGGTAATCCCGCCCGATCTGCTGGACCGCTTGCGCAAGAAGGGGGACAAGCTGAAGGCGGGCGAGGTGCGCTTCTCGTCGCTGCAATATGTGACGATCAAGCCGCCGACGCGGCGCACGCTCCCGAGCGGCGAGGTGCTGACGGTGGAGCTGGCCAATTACGTTTTACTGTCGCCCGATGCGCTGAATCTGGAGCCGAAGGACAAGGAGCGGCTGCAAGCGGTGGTGGCGCGTGATCCGCTGGCGCTGGTGGAGTATTGGAGCGTCGATCCCGACTACGAGGCGGACGCGGCGGGCAATCTGGTTTTCCGTTCGCGGTGGCAGGACTACCGGGGAAATACGGCCAACGACGACGATGCGCTGCACGTGGTGACGAAGGCGGAGTTAACGGGCCTGCCGGTAAAGGCGGGGCCGCGCCGGGTGTGCGTGCGGGTGGTGGACGTGTTCGGTTTCGAGGCCGAGGTGGTGCGCACGGTATGAGGCGCGACGGTTCAATTCGCAGAGACGGTGACGAGCGCGCCCGGCGTCAGCTCGGGAAGTCGGGCGAGCAGTTCGGTCATGAGTGGTGCAGTATTCTCGTAACTGTTGGAGCGGGCGCGCAGCACGACTACGGCGAAAGGGATGCCGCCCAAATTTTGCTGGTGCTGCATGTTTTTGTCCACGGTTACAAAGACATCGAAGCGACCGGAGGAAGTGATCTGCGCGAGCAGGCGACCGTTTTTAACGCCGACCCAGCCCCCACGCTAAACGGTGGAAAATCCATGGCCCGGCAGGTGGCGACGCAGACGACCGGGCAGGCACTCGTCGAAAAGGAAGCGCATTTAGGCGGCGGAGAGGGCAACTCCGATTATGAGTTCGCCCCCGCGCTCGATAAAGGCGACCGCTTGTTCACGTTTCACGGTGGGAAAATCATCCAAAAATGCCGTGAGGCTGTCCCCTTCCTCAAGGTAATCGAGCAAGGTTCTCACGGGCACGCGGGTGCCAGTGAGGCAGGGGGTTCCGCTCATCAGCTCAGGATCCACCAGGACGATTTCGTTGAGTTTCATGTCTGCCACAAAACCCACTTTAAATCTCATGGCAACTTCCGCTAATCCCTCCCTGCCTCTCGTGAAACCGCTGGCTGACCGCGTGGCGACCGCCTGCGCGGGATTGGAGTCGGGGGCGGCACCGATTCTGGAGCAAGTGACGCCGGTGACGGCGGAGTTGCTGCGTTGGTGGTTTCAGCAGGATTGCTGCGATGAGCGGGCGGTGAACTTTCACGACGGGCAGCGGCAGGCGATTTTGCACACGATTTACGCACATGAGGTGCTGGGGGCGGCATCGCTCGGGGATCTGTATAGCGAACTCGCGGCCGAGGCGTTGTTGACGGCGCGGCGGCTGGAAGAGGTGACGCGCGGCGGGGAGCATCCGAAATACTGCCTCAAGCTGGCGACCGGCACGGGCAAAACCTGGGTGATGCAGGCCTTGCTGGTATGGCAGGCGCTGAATGCGGCGGAGTCGATTGAGGATGGGCGTTTCACGCGGAACTTCCTCGTGGTGGCACCGGGCAACATCGTTTACGCGCGGTTGCTGGACGCGTTGCTCGGGCGTTTGCGGGAAGGGCGGCGGGATTTTGGGACGTCGGATCTGGCGAGGCACGCGGCCTTGTTCGTGCCCGAGACGCGGCGCGAGGAGGTGTTTCGTTTCGTGCAGGCGTCGGTGTGCGAGCGCGAGGAAGTGGGCCGCAAGGTCACGGGTGGCGGCGTAATCGCGGTCACGAACTGGCAGCGGATCAAGGAGCAGGAAGACGAGATTTTCGACGACACCGACGACGGAGTGAGTGCGCCCGGCATCGCGCCTGATGCGCAGCGGGTGGCGGCGGCGTTGTTGCCGCTCGCGCCGGGCGTGTCGGCGGGTAATTCGCTGGAAATGCTGAATCGCCGCTACGAGCGCGGGAGCACGTTGGCGTGGTTGAGCGCGTTGCCTTCGCTGATGGTTTTTAACGACGAGGCGCACCACATCCATGAGGTGAAAAGCGAGGGCGAGATAACGGAGGTGGAGTGGCAAAAGAGCCTGCGGGTGATCGCGGAGCCGAAGGGTCGGCGCTTCGTGCAGGTGGACTTCTCGGCGACGCCCTACAATCAGGTGGG
>CANIWJ010000154.1 GCA_947471035.1 Verrucomicrobiota bacterium | reverse complement strand
GCTACCTTGGTCGCGGCCGGTGGTCTCTATCTGGCCTTTAGCGGGCAACGCTTCACCGCTTCAGTCGATTGGCTGACCTTGGGTAGCTTCACTTTGTCGCTCGGACTCAAATTCGACGATCTCTCCGCCCTCATGCTCAGCATCGTCGGGGTGATCGGCTTGTGCGTGCATGTGTTTTCACTCGGCTACATGCACGACGATGATGCCAAGGCCCGCTACTTCGGTGGTCTTTCGCTCTTCATGTTTGCCATGCTCGGCATCGTTTTTGCCGACAATTTGTTCATGATGTTTATCTTCTGGGAGCTGGTCGGTCTCGGTTCCTACTTGTTGATCAATCACTATTTCTTCAAGCCCAGTGCCGCCGCCGCCTCGAAAAAAGCCTTCATCGCCAACCGCGTTGGCGACTTCGGTTACCTCTGCGGCATCCTGCTCTGTTATCATTTCTACGGCACCGTTAACTTGAGCGAACTCGCCGCCCAGTCTGCCGCCGGCACTATGCCGGTCCATAACTTGATTCCCTTGCTGCTGTTCTGCGGCGCGGTCGGCAAATCCGCCCAACTGCCGCTGCAAGTCTGGCTCCCAGACGCGATGGAAGGCCCTACGCCGGTCTCCGCCCTCATTCACGCCGCCACGATGGTTGCCGCGGGTATCTTCATGCTCTGTCGTATCGAGCCCTTGTTCGCAATCGCGCCTCAGGCACTGACCATCGTGATGTGGGTCGGCACCGCTACCGCGCTCTATGCCGCTCTGTGCGCTATCACCCAGCGTGATATTAAAAAGGTTTTGGCCTATTCCACCTTGTCCCAGCTCGGCTACATGGTCGCCGCCTTCGGTCTCGGCTCGCTAAAAGTCGCCCACGGCGAGGCCTCCGCGCACGAGGTCGTACTCGCCGCCGGCGTAGGCGCGGCGATGTTTCACTTGACCACCCATGCCTTCTTCAAGGCGCTGATGTTCCTCGGTTCCGGCTCGGTCATTCATGGCTGCCACCACGAACAGGACATTTTCAAGATGGGCGGTCTGGCCAAGAAGATGCCCCTCACCTTCGTCACGTTTAGCCTGGGCGTGCTCGCTATCATCGGTTGCCCCGGTCTGGCCGGATTCTTCTCCAAGGACGCCATTCTTTATCTCGCGATGGAGAAAAACACCGCCGTCTTCGTGGTGTTGTGCGTCACTGCGGTTTTAACCGCGTTTTACATGGTTCGACTATGGAAACTGGTTTTCCTCGGAGCCACCCGCTCTGACGACGCCGCGCACGCCCACGAGGGCGGCATCAGCATGACCTTACCCTTGGTCGTGCTCGGCGCGCTCTCCGTTATTGGCGGCTACGAAGCGATTTACGGCGGCCATTTTGATGGGGTGCTCAAACAAATCGCCCATCCGCATGGCGGCGACCACACCACGATTCTGGGCGTTTCCCTGTTCGTGATGTTAAGCGGAGCCGGCGCGGCGTTCCTTTTTTATAAACCCGCCGCTGACGACACTTTGCAGTCCAAGGCCCCGGGGGCCTTCGCTGCTTTGGCCGCCCTGCAAATGTCCTTCGATGTCGCTTACGATTACTACGTGGCCAAGGTGCAGCAACGCTTCGCCATGTTGCTCAACTACATCGACTTGATCGGTATCTCTGGTATCATCGTGCGTGGCACGGCCGGAGTCACCGGCTTGGTCGGATTGGCTACGCGTTCCCTGCACACGGGCAGCCTGCACGCCTATGTTTACTGGTTCTTGGGCGGAGCAGTCGTCCTTTGGTTCCTCGCCTCCCGCTAAGCGCGTACGATTTCTCCCGAAACCTTTCCCTTAATCGCTCACCTAACTTTTGTCCGCCGTGTTTGACCTTCTTCTTACCGCCATCGCGTCGCCCTTGGCCGCCGCGCTCCTGCTCCTGATTCCGATGCCCGCCATCGCCCGCAAGATCGTGGCCGGCCTCGGGTTTCTTATCCCGGCGCTGCTGGCCTTGGTCGTCTGGGCGCAGTTTTCGGTCGCGGACGCAGCGAATTATCAATTCGTAACTCGCTATGACACCGGCCTAAAGGAGGTCTTGGGCATCAGCCTGCACCTTGGTCTCAATGGCATCTCGCTTCCGCTCTTCGTGCTCGCCGGCATCGTCGGTTTGGCGGCCGGGCTCTACGCCATTCAATCCAAGGCCGAGCGCCCTGCGCTTTACCTTGGTTTGTTGCTGGTTATGCAAGCCGGCTTGATGGGTGTTTTTGCCAGCATCGACGTGTTCTTTTTCTACTTCTTCCACGAGTTCGCGCTGATCGCTACCTTCATCATGATCGGCGTCTGGGGCGGTCGTGATCGCGGTTATGCGGCGATGAAGCTCACCATTTACCTCACGCTTGGTGCCATGCTTTCGCTGATCGGCTTGATCGCGCTCTATCATCAGAGCGGCGCGGAAAACTTCGACCTCATCGAACTCCGTCGCATCATTTCCGAAGGTGCCATCAACGGCTCTAATCAAAACGTCATCTTCGGTCTCCTGCTCCTTGGCTTCGGTATTCTCGTTTCCCTCTTCCCCTTCCATACTTGGGCGCCGCTTGGCTACGGTGCCGCGCCCAGCTCCGCCGCCATGCTCCATGCCGGTGTGTTGAAGAAGTTCGGTCTCTACGGCCTGGTGCAAATAGCCGCGCCCTTGCTGCCCTTGGGCGTCGGACATTGGTCCGGTTGGCTGGCCTTGCTCGCGGTCGGCGGCAACGTGCTCTATATCGGTTTCGTCACGATCGCCCAGCGCGATTTGAAGCAGATGATCGGTTACAGCTCGGTTATGCACATGGGTTATGCGTTCCTCGGCATCGCCGCCTTCAACGTCGTCGGCATTGGCGGCGTGGTCCTGATGATGGTCGCCCACGGCTTCTCGGTCGCCCTCCTCTTCATGCTCTCCACCAGCATCTACCACCGTACCCAGACCTTTGATATGGACGACATGGGTGGCCTCGCAAAACAGACGCCCGTCCTCGCGGCCTTCTTCGTCACCGCCACCTTCGCCAGCATCGGTCTGCCCGGCCTGGCGAACTTTTGGGGCGAGCTCGCCATCTTCGTTGGTGCCTGGAAGTTCTCGGCGGTTTACACCACGCTGGCGATTTCCGGCGTGATTATCTCGGCCGTCTACGGCTTGCGCTCCTCTGCCAAGGTGTTCTTCGGGGAGACATCCCCGGCCCTCGCCAAAGTCATCGCCGAAAAGCCACCGACCGATCTCTGCTGGTGCGAAAAAGTCCCCGCCCTGCTGCTCCTCGCCGCCCTGCTCTTTGTCGGCTTCTGGCCCAAGAGTATCTCCGAGGGAGTAAACACGGCCGTCTCCGCGCTCTATCACAAATAAGCCCGCCCCTTCGGACGCTTCGCAACGCATAGCCCATTTTTTACTCATTCCTCTTTCCGGCCACCATGACCATCGAACAACTTAGACAAGCCGCCGCCGACAATCTCTGGGTCAACATCCAGCCCGAGATCTCCTTGGGCGTGCTCGCGCTGCTTCTCCTTGTGCTGGAGATTTTCCTGCCAAAAAAGAAGGCGCTCATCCCCACTATCTCCATCGTGGCCCAACTCGGGCTCTTGATCGGCCTGCTGTTTAACTTCAAACCCGCCTATATCGGCACCAGTTCGTTCAGCGGTTTGTTGTTTCACTCCTCCGACGGGCAATACTTGCGCGCGTTTTTCCTAACCTGCTCCATTCTGGTTTCGATGCTCGGGGTGGTCGCCCTTGCGAAGCAGAAGATGCCCAAGATCGAATTTTTCCATATCGTTCTCGTCGTCACGGCGGCGATGATGCTGCTGGCGCAAGCGTCCAACTTCGTGCTGCTCTTTGTCGCGCTTGAGACGGTGACGGTCGGTTTTTATATTCTCGTAAGTTACACCCGCACCAATCCGCTCTCACTCGAGGCCGGTCTCAAATACTTGGTCATGGGGGCCTTAAGCTCGGCCATGCTCCTCTTTGGCATCGTTTTGCTCTACGGCGTCGCGGGCAACCCGGCCTTGGCGGGCAGCAGCTCCAATCCCATGGCTTATCAGGCGATCCGCACCTTTCTCGCCGCCAATCCCGAGAACTTTCTCGCCTCCCTGGGCATCGTCTTCGTGCTCGCCGGCGTCGCCTTCAAGATCGGCGCGGTGCCCTTCCAAATCTGGATCCCCGACGTCTACCAAGGTGCCCCGACTCCGGTCACTGCCTTCCTCGCGGTCGCTTCCAAAGCCGCCGGTTTCGCGGTTTTGATCAGCCTCGTCTACGTTTTTTCGCCCTACGAAAAACTGGTCACCACGGTGCTTTCGCTCATGGCGGGTGCCACCATCCTTTTTGGCAACCTGGCCGCGCTTACCCAGCACAACGTAAAGCGCTTGATCGGTCTTTCCGGCGTTTCGCATGCCGGTTATCTCATGCTTGGCGTGATTGCCGTGCTGAACGTGCCGCAAGCGGTGGGCAGTATCTATTTCTACCTTTTTGCCTACCTGTTGGCCTCCTTTGCGGTATTCGGCGTGATGACCCACGTCGCCGGCCCGAACGACGCCGAGCAGGATCTCGATCATTACACGGACTTTGCCAAGAAACGCCCGTATCTGGCCGGTGTGCTGGCTATCGGCCTAGGTTCGCTGGCGGGTATCCCTCCTCTGGCCGGTTTCATGGGTAAACTCATGATCTTCATCGCTGCTTTTAATGCCGGGCTCTACCCGCTGCTGGCCATCGCGATCGTGGGTGTCGTGATCTCGATTTATTACTACTTCGGTTGGATCAAGGCCGCCTTCTTCAGCTCCTGGCGTCCGCCCTTGCCCTCCGGCGAGGCCGAAGCGGCTGGTCCGGTGGCAACCCCCGTGTCCTTGCCTATGGGCTTCGCGCTCGGACTTTTGGCAACAGGTAGCGTGGTTCTCGGTATCTACCAAGGGCCGCTGGCGGCTTGGTTCTTGCAGCGCTAACCAGCCTGTAGTTGTTCCGATTTTCAGCCGCGTCTCCCTTTTGGGGGCTCGGCTTTTTTCTGAGCTCAAATTCGTCGGAATGGG
>CANIWJ010000153.1 GCA_947471035.1 Verrucomicrobiota bacterium | reverse complement strand
TTCTACAGCAGCCTGCCCGGCGAGTTCACCAACAGCCGCCTCATCGGCCGCAGCGTCTGGAACAGCCAGTGGAAACTCGTCATCCCCGCCTACACCCTGCTCAACAACGAACAAGACGGCCTCGACCGCTTCGTGCGCACGGTGGACGACATCAAACTCTTCCTCCGCACCTACTCCAACTCCGGGAACTGAGATGTTTTTTAGCCACAGAGCACACCGAGCTCCGACACAGAGAACACCGAGCCAATCCCTGCCGCCCTGCCTTTCCCTCCGTGAACTCTGTGTCCGCGCTCCGGCTCGGCTCTGTGTCAAAAATTCAGCTTAATCGGTTTTAACTGCGCCCCACCGTCCTTCCCGCTCCATGAAAGCCACCGCCGCCTTCCTCGTCGTCGTGACCGCCGCCCTCGCGCTCACCTTCCACAACCGCCTCACCTCCCCCGCCCGCTCGACCCTCGCCGCTCCGTCCCCGTCCGCCAACGCTTCATCGCCTTCAACCTCCACCCCGGCCCCAGCCGCCCCGGCCTTCGCCCCCGAAGACGTCTTCCGCCGCGCCTTCTGGCGCCAGCCCACCAAGGCCGACCAAATCCTGCACGCCGAACGCCGCGAGACGCCCGACCACGCCCCCGGCGAGATCGCCCGCTGGCAATGGTTCGTGGTGGTGAAGCCCAGCCCCGAGCTCCTGCAAACCCTGCGCAACCCCGAAACCTTCGGCCTCTTGCCCACCCGCACGCCCCGCTTGGCCAACTCCGCCGAACCCGCCCCCGCCTGGTTCCCCGACCTCGCTACGGCGAGTGGCGGCGAGCTCCGCCAAACCCCGTCCGGCGGCCTCACGACCTACTACGTCGCGACCACCAACACCCTTTACGCCACCGACACCGGCCAAGGCTTCGCCAGCGCGATCAAACCCCTAGCCTCCCGCTGACACCCCCAATGTAGCAACGGTCGCCGACCGGTGCCCTCCGAATGCCCAGCCCATCACGCCAGCGCACGCGCCACGTCTTTGGCGAAATAGGTCAAAATCAGATCCGCGCCCGCCCGCTTGATCGCCAATAGCGACTCGTCCCGCGTGCGCTCCAAGTTCAACCACCCCAGCCGCGCCGCCGCGTGGATCTGCGCGTATTCGCCCGAAACCTGGTAAGCCGCCAAGGGCTTGTCGCTTCGCTCCCGCACATCGCGGATAATATCCAGATACGCGCCCGCCGGCTTGACCATCAGGATGTCCGCGCCTTCGGCGGCATCCAGCACCGCCTCGGCCAGCGCGGCGCGCCGATTCGCCGGATCGAGTTGATAAGTCGCCTTGCTCAGCAACTTGGTGCCCGCCGCCTGCGAACTGCCCACCGCATCGCGGAACGGCCCGTAGTAGGCCGAGTTGAATTTCACCGAATACGCCAGAATCGCCGTCTCGGTAAAACCCGCCGCATCCAGCGCCGTGCGAATCGCCCCCACCCGCCCATCCATCATGTCGCTCGGGGCCACGAAATCCACGCCCGCCCGAGCCTGCCGCACCGCCATGGCCGCCAGACGCGCGACCGTGCGGTCGTTGTCCACATCATCACCCGCCGCATTCAAAACGCCGTCGTGTCCGTGGGTGGTATAGGGGTCGAGCGCCACGTCGGTGATCACCACCAGCTCCGGCACGGCTTTTTTCACCGCCCGCACCGCCCGCAAAATCAACCCGTCCTCGTTCAACTCCTCCGTGCCTTCGGCGTCTTTCAACGCGGGGTCCAGCTTGGGGAAAAGCGCCACCGCCTTGACCCCGAGTTTCCACAGCGTGCGACACTCTTTGACGAGGTCCGCGACATTAAGCCGAAACTGTCCCGGCATCGACGCGATCTCCTCGGGCGGGGCCTTGCCCTCAACCACGAAAAGCGGCGCGATCAGATCGTCCGCGCTTACCGCGCACTCGCGCACCAGATCGCGCCGGGCAGCGGTGCGACGCAGGCGACGTGGACGAACCGGCAAATCGAGCTTGAAGGGGGCGGGTGTAGGCATGTTTATCACCCACTTAAAGCACGCCATGCGCCCACTCGCTACACGATTTTACACTGCTTGCGCTCGGGAGGTCGCCACCTGGCGAACTACGCGGCCTGCGGTTGCCGTGTAAGCCCGCTTTCGGCGACCTGGTTTTTCGCGACCGCGCCCTCCCAAGCGCGCCTTCGCCCGGAGCCTTCCCGCTCCAAGCTCACTGCTCCTTGATCCCAGCTCCCTGCTCCGACCATGCCCATTCAACTTTTCGACTCTTTAGAGCGTAAATCCAAAATCCTCGCCCCCTCCCAGGCCGACGGCGTCTATCGTTTCTACAACTGCGGCCCCACCGTTTACGCCGCCGCCCACATCGGCAACTTCCGCACCTTCGTGGTCAACGACCTCCTCCGCCGCCTGCTCGAACTCAACTTCGGCCCGGCCAAGGTGAAACACGTGCGCAACCTCACCGATGTGGACGACAAAACCATCCGCCGCGCCCGCGAAGAGGGCCGCCCGCTGGCCGAAGTCACCAAGCAATGGACGGATAAATTCCACGCCGACTGCGCCGCGCTCAATTGCCTGCCGCCCCACGTCGAGCCCACCGCCACCGGCCACATCCCTGAGCAAATCGACATGATCGCCGCCCTCGAAAAACGCGGCCATGCCTACCGCACCGACGACGGTTCGGTTTACTTCAAAGTCACTTCCTTCGACGGCTACGGCGCGCTTTCCCGCGTCAAGGAACGCGAACTTCGCCTCGGCTCCGCCCTCTCCGGCAAACCCCAGGGCCAGGCCGACGACGAAAAAGAGGACGGCTCCGACTTCGCCCTCTGGAAAGGCCACAAACCCGAGGACGGCGACAACTTCTGGCCCTCCCCCTGGGGCCAGGGCCGCCCCGGCTGGCACATCGAGTGCAGCGCCATGAGCAAGAAACACCTCGGCGACACCATCGACCTCCACACCGGCGGCGTGGACCTGCTCTTCCCCCACCACGAAAACGAGATCGCCCAGAGCCAGTGCTGCAACGGCACCACCTTCGCCCACCACTGGTATCACAGCGAACACCTGCTGGTGGACGGCAAAAAGATGAGCAAGTCGCTCGGCAACCTCTACACCCTCGATCAGCTCCGCGAGATGGGCCACACCCCCGCCGCCCTGCGCTACGCCCTGCTCTCCGGCCACCCGCGCAAACAGCTCAACTTCACCCTCGATTCGCTCCACGCCGCCGAAAAAGCCCTCGCCCAACTCCGCACCTACCGCGCCGCGCTCCAGCCCGGCGGCACCGCCGATCCTTTCGCCCCCGCCCTCGCCGCGCTCCAAGACGACCTGAATACGCCCCAAGCCCTCGGCATCGTCTTCACCGCCCTCCACGCCGGCCCGGCTGGTGTAAACCCGACCGCCTTCGACCGTCTGCTCTTTGCCCTCGGCCTCGACCTCACCGAGCCCGCCTCGCCCAAGGCCGAAATCCCCGCCGAAGTCACCGCCCTGGCCGAACAACGCTGGGCCACCAAAGCCGCCAAAAACTGGGCCGAAGCCGACCGCCTGCGCGGCGCCATCGCCGCCCTCGGCTGGACCATGCTCGACCGCAAAGACGGCTACGCCCTCGAACCCACCAAGAAATAAAAACCCAATCAATTAACGCAAAGACGAGAAGACGCGGAGAAAAGTCCCTGCATCAACTGCCTCTGCTTCTCTTCCTCTTTGCGATCTCTGCGTCTCCGCGCCTCTGCGTTAAAATTATAATCCTTAATCCCTTTCCACCATGTCTATGTCCCCCCTCCAAGAGATCCGCCACAGCGCCTCCCACATCCTGGCTACCGCCATCCTTCGCGTTTACCCCGACGCCAAACTCGACATCGGTCCCCCGACCGACACCGGCTTTTATTACGACATCGACCTCGACCACAAACTCACCCTCGACGACCTCGCCAAACTCGAAGTCGAAATGAAAAAAGTCATCGAGGAAAACCAGCCCTTCCGCCGCAAGGAAGTCTCCCGCGAGGAAGCCGCCGCCATCATCACCGCTCGCGGCCAGGAACGCTACAAACTCGGCCGCCTCGCCGACATCCCCGAGGGCGAGGCCATCTCCTTCTACGAAAACGGCGAGTTCGCCGACCTCTGCGCCGGCACCCACGTCCGCTACACCAAGGGCGTCAAAGCCTTCAAGCTGCTCTCCATCGCCGGCGCCTACCATCGCGGTGACGAGAAAAACAAACAGCTCCAGCGCATCTACGGCACCGCCTTCGCCTCCAAGGACGAGCTCGCCCAATACCTCGAACGCCAGGAGCAAGCCAAGCTGCGCGACCACCGCAAACTCGGCAAAGACCTCCAGCTCTTCCACATCGACGAAGACGTTGGCCAGGGCCTCATCCTCTGGACCCCGAAGGGCGCGGTCGTGCGCCAGGAACTGCAAACCTTCATCTCCGAAGAGCTCCGCAAACAGGGCTACTCGCAGGTCTTCACCCCGCACATCGGCAAACTCGCCCTCTACAAGACCTCGGGCCACTTCCCCTACTACAAGGAGTCGCAATTCCCCGCCATCATCGAGCCCGACCAGCTCGCCTCCATCGCCGCCGCCGGCTGCGGCTGCGCCGAAATGACCGCCCGCCTCGAAGCCGTCTCCGCCTCCTTCGCCTCCGGCATCAACGAGCGCGCCGGCAAAACCGTGATCGGCGAAGACCGCATCATGGACCCCACCCAGCTCCTCGACGGCTTCCTCCTGAAGCCGATGAACTGCCCGCACCACATCAAGATCTTCGCCTCCCAGCCCCACTCTTACCGCGACCTGCCCGTGCGCCTCGCCGAGTTCGGCACCGTTTACCGCTGGGAACAATCCGGCGAACTCAACGGCATGACCCGCGTGCGCGGCTTCACCCAGGACGACGCCCACCTATTCTGCACTGAAGACCAAGTCGCCGCCGAAGTCCTCGGCTGCCTCAGTCTGGTGAAAACCGTGCTCACCACCCTCGGCATGGCCGACTACCGCGTGCGCGTCGGCCTGCGCGATCCCGATGGCAACAAGTTCACCGGCGACCCCGCCAAGTGGGACATCGCCGAGGCCGCCTGCCGCACCGCCGCCGCCACCCTCGGCGTCCCCTTCACCGAGGAGCC
>CANIWJ010000152.1 GCA_947471035.1 Verrucomicrobiota bacterium | reverse complement strand
GGCGATGATAACACCATCGGGTTTATCGAGAATAGCGGTGGCAAGCTTCGCTTGTTGCATGTGAAGCCCAAGCGCCGACAAAGGCCGGCTGTGGGCGGATTCATCGAGCACGCGAAGGTAAGCGGCCAAGCCGTGAAAAGTTGGCAGAGTGGCTAGGCGGAAGGTATAAATCCGGCCGGCAAAATCGCTTTTAATTTGGCCGTGCTGCGGTTTGCGTGACTCCATCGTATCCAACCCGGCATTCGTAATCGCCTGGTTTACTAGCAAGCGGCGGAATTCACTGCCGACATAGGTTTCGTCAAGCACTTCACCGTCCACGCGAAAGCGGACGACAAGCGAAGATTCGCGCGGCACAAAATGAATATCGGATGCGCCTCGGCGAATGGATAAATTAAGGATGCCTTCGAGAAATTCGCGTGTATTTGATGCGGGCAGGTCATTTCTCCAGGCATCCGCGATGAGCGCGAGCACGTTGCGCCTCGGAGCAACGTAGAATTCAAGCTTCTGGTGATTGAGGTCGGCCGCTGCCTGAACGGCCGGGTATTGGGACGGGTCGGCTATTGCTATGGATAAAACACCATCGCGTAGCTTGAACGGTAAAGCGCAAACTTTGGTCGCGCGGATCTGTGGCAGTTTTCTGACGATACTTGGGTCGAAAGTTTCATGGGAAAAATCGACGGTCGGTAGACCATGCTTTTGAGCGATGAGTTCGGCAATTTTGGTCGGAGTCGCCAGACTCAGAGCTTGCAGGGTATCGACGAAAGGCGTCCCGGTTTTATGAGACTCGCACGCCTTTTTAAACTGGTCACGGGTGATTGAACCATCCGTAACCAAGGCTTCGCCTAACCAAAACGGATCTTGCACGTAAGGCGTGCGAGTCGTCCCGGCAAAAGGTGATGTTGTAAGCTGAACGGCCATTAGATTGACTTCTCAGATGAAGACGGAAGTTCTTCCTTAGCCGTCGTTGCAGTCTCCTTGGCGGGAGACTCTTTTACGAGCGGCGTTTCCACCACGGCGGTATTAGTGTTTAACGACGTCGGTTCATTTACGGTGATAATCAACGTAAGTTCAGATTTTGTATTCGTCTTTGCGTCTGTCTGGAAAAGTTTCCCAAGGGCTGGGATTTTTTTCAGGACCGGGATACCACGATTGGACGTGGATTTTTCTTCTTTGATGAGCCCGCCGAGAATCACGGTTTGGCCGATCTTCACCCGGACTTGGGTCGAAGCATTCTGCTCGCCAATATTCGCGCCATTTTGCTTACCATCTGGTGACGAGGTAATTGAAGTTAAGCGGGAGCGACGTGGCTCAAGCGTGAGCGTCGCATACCCATCGTCCGAAAGATGCACGGTGATAGGGAGGAAGGTACCGAAGCTCTGCGACTGTCTGGAGTAAGTTTCTACTGTGTTAGTAAAAGGCGATGAAGTCGAACCCGTGCTATTCGTCGTCGTGCTTGCCAGAGAGAAGATCGTTATCGAGTCGGATACATTAAGCAGTCCGGTGGAATTGTGCATTACGGTAATGCGAGGCACAGCAAGGGAATTGACCGTGCCTTGTTCCTCCAGGGCCTTCACCATTGCAGTCAGTTTCCCGGCTGAAAATGAGCCGACAAAAGTATTTGGCGAGAGTGCCTGACCGCCAACGGATGCAATATCAGTGGCCCCGGTCATAGAATTTATAGAGATTCCGGCCTTAGTTGCGGCCTGCGAGTAATCGACACCGAATTTAAAACTGTCGTTCACAGCCACCTCGACAAACTGCGCCTGAATTTCTACCTGGCGATTGGCACGCCGATTAAAGTTTTGGATAAAGTCGGCATAGACTTTCTGACGGAACACGGAAGCCGTTACATTGATAATGCCGGAAAAGGAATTAATCGTATATTTTTCATCACCCTCCTTCATGCTATCGAGCGTGGCTTTTAAATCGGTCCAGGCATCGTTATCATTCTGCGTTCCGATGGTCACGTTGGGAGATCCTCCGTTGCCATTCCCGCCGTTTTGACCTCCTGACTGATTGCCTCCATTGCTGGGAGAAACCGACGTTTGGGTAACACCATTGCCGCTGTTTGAATTCGAATTGCTACTGGAAGCGGAAAGATTGACCGTGCTCGATGATTGGGCGGTCCTTTGTGCCTTGGAATATTCAACGATGTAAGGAACTGTCTTGGTCTTCTTAATCGCCAGATAGCGCGCCCTTTCCTCATAGAAAAACCCGTTCGGTTCCGTCAGGGTGTTTATAATATCACGCACCGTTCCTGAATTGACCTCCAAGCTGGTCTTACCCTGAACGTCCTTGTCCAGGGCAACCGTGAATTTATAGGTGCGAGCTAAGGCGTTTAAAATTTTACTAATGTCTTCATTGTCAGCCCGGAAAGGTTTCAAAATTGGCTGATTAAGCGCCAAAGTCACCGGTTGGTCGGCTTCAATGGCCACTTGGGCATTTAGAACCAGTCCGCTGCATAGCGAAACTAGGATGAACCATGTATATTTAAGCATAAGGTAGAATTTCTTTAAGTTTAGCGGGATCTTCGCAGGCGCGTAAGGCTTCCTCCATGGAGATTGTACCGCGTTTTTGCAGTCGGGCTATGTATTGATCCATGGAGACCATGCCTAAGTTTTTACCGCTGCTTGTAATCTCCCCTTGGATGCGCCCCAAGGAATTGTTGGAAATCAAAGAAGACACGGCAGGGGATTGTAACAGCAATTCAAATGCCGGGACGCGACCACCGCTAACCTTAGGAATGAGACGCTGGGCCAAAACAGCGGCCAACGATTGAGCTAATTGGGCGCGTAATTGGGCGCTTTCGCGTTCGGGTGCCATGTCCAGAATACGAGTTAGCGCCGAACTGGCGTTACGCGTGTGAAGCGTGCCGAAAACCAAATGGCCGGTTTCTGCGGCTGTTAAAGCCGCGGTGATGGTCGGCAGGTCGCGAATTTCGCCGACAACAATAATATCGGGGTCTTGCCGCAAGCTTTGAGCTATCGCTAGATCAAAAGTTTTGAAATCTGTATATAATTCGCGCTGACGGATTAGAGATTGTTTCGAGGTATGTAAATATTCTATCGGGTCTTCCAGCGTGATGATTTTCTTAGTTAGGTGACTATTTATATAGTCGATTACGGAATTGAGAGTGGTTGATTTTCCTGAACCGGTAGGTGCAGTAACCAAAACCAAACCCTCCATTTGCATCACTTTCTTTATGAATGGTTCGGGTAGGTTTAGGGACGTAAAGGGAACAAGATCGTTTGATATAAGCCGTAATACGGCGTCTTCCGCCCCGTCAGCGGTCCCTAAACCGACGCGCCAGCGGCGGGATTTATAAACAATGGCAAAGTCTGCAACACCTTTGGATATTTTTTTTAATGCGCCAAGCAAGGTATCCGTCTCATAATCCTTTTCGATAAGATCATTACCTATACGCATCCAAGGTTTACCGCCCTGGCTTACGTGGACGTCTGACGCCTTTGCTTCAATAGCTGCGTCAAGCGCAGCATGTGACTCGTTTAAGGCGCGCATATCAGGGAGTGAAAACCGGAACTTCACCTTCGTTGCCTTGTAGAATCTTCAATGAAGAAGTATCTACCCGGACAGTGATTTTTTGTGGAGCTAGTGTGCTGCTTTGCGTTACCGGAGAAGCCGGAAGCCAATAAGCATCGCCGGGCTGAGACGCAGTGATTTGAATAGTGCCAGCACCCGTCACCGATAACGCATAGGAACCAGGGGAACCGTTCAAGGTTGCCGGACCGCTGTTAAGCGTCAAAGTCACAGGCAAACCAGAGCTTGCTGAGGGTGTGAGTGTGAACGGCGTTGAGGTAATAGAGAGAGTCGGCAGCGTGAACGTGATAACTTGCGGACTTTTCGCCTGAAAAATCGCGGTAACGCTCCGATTCGACGTCATGGTGACGTTTATATTGTTGGCCGTGCTTATCACGTCCCCTGCCCAAGAAACGAAGCGGCTGGTAGCGTTAGGAGTGGCCGATACGGTCGCTATGTCGCCATAATAGTAATTACTAGAGCCTGCTGGGCTGGTGGAGCCTGCTCCGGTAGCATTAACCGTAAGGGTGTAAATATACCGACTGAAATTCGCCGTGGCGATAGCGTTTGAGTTTACCGTAACGGAATTACTCGGGTTGCTTAAGGAAATACCGCCTAAGTTGCCACTAACACTCCATCCGGTAAATTGCCAACCGGTGTTCGGTGCAGCGTTAATAGGGGTAACGCCCCCGGAAACTATGCTCGTAGATCCTGAAACCGTGCCGCCTTCGGCTGGATTGGCCAAAACCTGTAATGAAAATACCGGTGGAGGAGCGATGACATTAATTTGTATTTGATTTGAGGTGGACCAACCGTAGCCGTCACTCGACGTAAACATGACCTGGTAAGTCCCGGCTGCATCAAAACGAAGTGTGACATTGCGGGAAGATGATCCGCCACTAACCGGGGCGGTTTGAGCACCGCCAGAAACGAAGGTGGAGCCGGTTCCGCCCTGCCAATTCCAAAGGCCTCCTGGGCTTAAGACATCGAAATTATGATAAACTAGGTTATTGTCCTGATCGGAAGCAGTTGACGAAAACGAAAGTGTGCCACCCTCTAGCACGGTCGTAGTCGGTGCATTTATATTTACACTAGGCGCTCTATTGGTTGCCTGGTAGGCACCTGATTCAATCCAACCGGCGACCGCTCCGGTTGAGTCCGTGGATCGCATACGGAATTTGAAAATCTGACTTACGGCGGTAACACTCACACCATTATTATCCGTAGGGTTGCCGGGATTGTTTCGATCACCGCCGTTATAGGCTAACGGAGTCCAACTAGCTCCATTGTTGGTCGAATAATCAACCCAAACGGAAGACAGGTTATTATCTGGATCGCTGCCGTAAGCGCGAGCGAAAATTTGCTGGCCTACATAGAATGTTCCGGGAGGTAAGGTTTGCCAGGCAACGCCAGGCGCTCTATTAGTTGCTTGGTAAGCCCCTGATTCAATCCAGCCCGCGACCGCACCGGCTGAGTCCGTAGACCGCATACGGAACTTAAAAACCTGACTGAGATTTGAAACGGTAACACCGTTTCTGTCTGTTGGGCTGCCCGGATTGTTGCGTTCCCCGCCATTATAGGCCAATGGAGTCCAGCTACCGCCATTATCAGTC
>CANIWJ010000151.1 GCA_947471035.1 Verrucomicrobiota bacterium | reverse complement strand
TGGCCAAGCTCACCGCGCTGGAAAGCGCGCAGAAGTAGTTTTTGAAACGAAACTTTTGCCGTCGTTCGCGGCGACAGGGTTGCGCCATGGCGATTCGTCGCCATGGCTTTGTTGTGTATGAAAATCGTTTTGACCGGTTGCACCAAAGGCCTCGGGCGCGCGCTGGTGGATGAGTTCGTCGCTTTGGGGCACACGGTGATTGGTTGCGGGCGGAATCCGGAGGCGATTCTGGATCTGCGTTTCGGGGTGTCGGCTCCCAGCACGTTCGATGTGCTCGATGTAGCCGAGCCGATGAAGGTGGCGCTTTGGGCCGAGCGCATGCTCACCGTGCACGGCGCGCCGGATTTGGTGATCAACAATGCGGGTCTGCTCACCGAGCCTGCGCCACTTTGGAAGCAAAACAGCGCTGCGGTGGCGAAGCTGTTTCAAGTTAATTTAACCGGGTTGGTGCATGTGGTGCAGGGCTTCGTGCCGGCGATGATCACGCGGGGCAGCGGGGTGGTGGTGAATCTTTCCTCGGGGTGGGGGCGTTCTGTATCGGGAGATTTCGCGCCCTACTGCGCGAGCAAGTGGGGGGTGGAGGGCCTGACCAAGGCGCTGGCGGAAGAGCTGCCTGCGCCGCTCGCGGCGGTGCCATTGAGCCCGGGCGTGATCGATACCGCGATGTTGCGGCTGTGTTACCAGGATGGCGCGGACGCGTATCCCAAGCCGGCGGCGTGGGCGAAGGTGGCCGCACCGTTTATGCTGCAACTCGGGCGGAAGGACAACGGGCATAGTTTAACGGTGCCGGATTTGGGCTGAGTCGGCGCAAATAGCTACGGCCGCTAAACACGGGCGGAGAATAAAAAAGCCGGTCCGCGTGAAGCGGACCGGCTTTTCGATGAAACCGGGAGAGGGCCCGGCCTGGATTAGCCTTGGCGGAAGAGTTCGGCGTTGAGCAGGTTTTCGAGTTTCTCCTGCTGGCCGCTCTTGATGGTGGGCTCGCCGAGCTTGGTGAGCACGAGCTTCTCGAGGCTTTCGAAGTCGGCCTTGCCGGTCTCGATGTCCTTGCCGAAGCCGCTGTCGTAGGAGCTGTAACGCTCGGCGACGTGCTTGGAGAACTTGCCTTCGGTGTTGATGCGGTAGGCGAGCTTGAGGGCCTGGGCGTAGGCATCCATGCCGCCGATGTGGGCGTGGAAGAGGTCGGCCAGATCGGTGGAGGGGCGGCGGAGCTTGGCGTCGAAGTTGAAGCCGCCGGATCCGAGGCCACCGAATTTGAGGATGCTCATCATGGCGAGGGTGAGTTCCTTCACGTCGGTGTTGAACTGGTCGGTATCCCAGCCGAGGAGGAGGTCGCCGGAGTTGGCGTCGATGGAGCCGAGCATGCCGGCCGAGCCCGCGACCTCGATCTCATGCTGGAAGGTGTGGCCGGCGAGGGTGGCGTGGTTGGTCTCGATGTTGAACTTGAAGTGCTTGTCGAGTTTGTAGGTCTTGAGGAAGCCGATGCAGGTGGCGCAGTCGAAATCGTATTGATGTTTGGTGGGCTCCTTTGGCTTGGGCTCGATGAGGAACTGGCCCTTGAAGCCGATCTTCTTGGCGTAATCGACCGCCATGCTGAGGAGGCGGGCGAGGTGGTCTTGTTCGCGTTTGAGGTTGGTGTTGAGGAGGGTTTCGTAGCCTTCGCGGCCGCCCCAGAACACGTAGTTTTCGCCACCGAGTTCCTGGGTGACGTCCATGGCCTTCTTTACCTGCGCGGCGGCGTAGGCGAAGACGTGGGCGTCGGGATTGGTGGAAGCGCCGCACATGAAGCGCGGGTTGCTGAAGAGGTTGGCGGTGCCCCAGAGGAGCTTCACGCCGGTGGCCTTTTGGAGGCCCTTGGCGTGGGCGATAATGGCGTCGAGGTTCTTATTGGACTCGGCGAGGGTGGTGCCCTCGGGGGCGATGTCGCGATCATGGAAGCACCAGAAGGGCGCGCCAATCTTTTGATAAAATTCGAAGGCGGCGTCCATGCGGACCTTGGCGACGGAGACCGGGTCCTTGGAGGAGGATTCCCACTTGCGCACGATGGTGCCGGGGCCGAAGGGGTCGGCGCCGGTGCCGCGGAAGGAGTGCCAGTAGGCGATGCCGAAGCGGAGGTGCTCGGCCATGGTTTTGCCGCCGACTTTTTCGTTGGCGTTGTAGTGTTTGAAGGCGAGGGCGTTGTCGCTCTGGGGGCCTTCGTAGGCGATTTTGGAGAAGCCGGCGAAATGTTCGGCGGACTTGGATTTGGTGGCTTTGGCCATGGTGATTACGGGTTGGGTGGGTTAGGGTTTACGAACGGGAAAGGGGGCGGGCGGCGGCGGTGGTGGCGCCGGGGACGAGCTGGGGAGCGACAAGGGTGAGCCGACGTTGCGAGTTGGGCTGGAGGAGACGATTAACGAGGCGCGCGGCGGCGGAGGCACCGATGTCGGCGTTGGGCACGGCCACGGTGGTGAGTTCTGGCAGGCCGGAGGGCACGGCCTGGCCGTCAAAGCCGGTGATCGAGATGTCACGTGGAACGCGCAGGCCCAGCGTGGCCAAGTCGGTGATCAATTGGTAGGCTTGGTGATCGGCAGCGCAGACCCAGGCGGTGACGCCATCGCGGCGGGAGATTTTGGCCACGGCGGCGGCGAGTTTGGCGGGGTCGGGGCAGGAAATCGAGGCGGGGCCGATGTTGCAAATCCAGGCCGGGTTGAGCTGGAGGCCGTGCGCGAAAAGGGCTTCGGCATAGGCGGCGAAGCGACGCGAGGCCCAAAGGCCGCCGACGGCGTAGTTCCAGGTGGCGAAACCGATGCGCTGATGGCCGAGACCGATGAGGCGGCCAACAAGAGTGCGCACAGCGCCGTGATCGGTGTCCACGGTGTCGATACGTTCGTCGCCGCATTCGTGCAAGACGGAGACGACGGAGAGCTTATCGGCCAGCATGGAGACGGTGGCCTCGGGAAAGGGGTAAAGCAGAAGAGCGCCGCGCCAGGCCTCCGAGCGCAGATGGCCGAAGAGGCGGCGACGTCCGGCCAGCGGGGTGGTCTCGCCGGGGGCGAAGGGCAGGAGATCCAATTCGGCACGGTCAAGGCGGGCCCGGGCGCGAATGCCTTCGATGATCTGGGGCAGGGCTAGTTGATCGGCGGCGACGAGCGGGTCTCCGATCAATACGCCGAGGCGAAGCGGAGGGGCGTCGGCGGGACGGCGGACGCTGCGCGCGGGAGTGCCGCGATAGCCGAGTTGGCGAGCGAGATCCTGGACGCGGGCGCGGGTTTCAGCGCTGAGAGCGGGATGGTTGGCCAAGGCACGGGACACCGTGGCGCGGGACAGTTTCAGCTGTCGGGCTATCTGGTGCTGGCTCGGGGCGCGCATGGGGTTGCCAGAGACCAAGGCACAAAGCCGACCGGGTTACAAGAAAAGTGTGCAACAAAACAGAATTTGATTTCGTGGTTTCACCAGTTGCCTGGGGTAAAACCGGTAATTTGAGGGTAATTTAGTGTGCAACCGAGCGATGTTGCAGCTTGCCTAAAGAGCGTGGACGCGGAGCAGGATCTGGCGGCCGCGGACGGTGCGCAGGTCGCAGTACATGAGGTCGTGCACGAGTTCGTTGGGGCAGCGCTGGCGGACGTCTTCGCTGAGGGCGAGACGGGTGCCGAGTTCCTTGTTCATCTCTTCGAGGCGGGTGGCGACGTTTACGGTATCGCCCATGACGCAGTAGCGTATGCGCGAGTGATTGCCGATGTTGCCGGCTACTAATGGGCCGGTGTGGATGCTGATGCGGAGGACGATTTCTTCGACGCCGATTTTTTGCCAGCGCAGGTCTAGATCGCGGGCTTTCCATTCACCGTTGAGCGGTTCATGCGTTGCTACATGCGCAGGGCGCTGCGGAGTGAGCGCTCGGCATTATCGGGGTGGGTAATGGGGGCACCGAAGACGGCCATGATGCCGTCGCCGTTTAAGTCGAGGACGCAGCCGCCGTGGGCTTCGATGACCTCGGTCATGGCGCCGAGGTATTCGTTGATGAGCGTAACGATTTCAGCGGGGGTGACGCATTCGCTGATGCGGGTGTATTGGGCGCGGTCGCTGCTGACGTAGAGTCCGAGGGTGGCGCGGATGCGTTCGCGTTCGGCGAGTTGGCCGGCCATGGTGTCGATGCGATGGCCGAGGAGGCAGAATTCGTCGCGGCTGAGGATGGCGGTGCGCGTCTCGTAGCGGCCGGCGCTGATGTCGTCGGCGGCGATCAGGACACGGGAAATGGGGCGACGGACTAGATGGCGCACCAAGGCGGCCACGGCCAAGATGGCGAGGGCGCTAAAGCCGAAGAGAACAAAGTAAAAGCGGAGGACTTGGGCGCGGGTTTCGTCGCGGCGCACGGCGAGTACGTCCACGCCGATGATGCTCGCGACTTCGTCCGAGGACGTGCGCAAGGGCGCGTAGCCGGACTGGGTGGCACCGAAGTCGTCGGCGTAAACACGATCCTCGACTTGCACCTGGGTGAAGGCGCGCAGCATGAACGGGTATTCGCTCGCGTCGTAGAGCTCGCCGGGAGTGGCCCCCCGGGAAACTTTGGAGGCGTCGAGCAGGAAGCGCAGTTTGGCGGGCTGATCGGTGGCGAGCAGGATGTAAATGGAATCAATGTCTGGCTCGCTGCGCACGATGGTGAGTGGTTTTTCCTGCCAACGCTCCCGCCAGGCTGCGCCCTGATCTGGCATGGTGCCGAGGCGGGGAATGGCATCGACCTCGGCGGTTTGTGCGAGTCCCAAGGCGAGCGTTCGAGTCGTTTTCGGAACGAGTCCATTCGGGCGTCGATGATCAATTCGTAGGTGGAAATCGCCGATACCGAGATGATCAGCAGGGAAATGCCGCCGAAAATAGCGGCGAGCCGCCCGTCGAAGCGTCGCCACCAAGGCAAGGTAATCAGGGTGTGGTGGATGTGCGAGTGAGCCCGGGCGCGCTGGAACCAGACATTTTTACCGCATGAAAAGGTCGGGGGCGGCGGTATGGGCCGGCATAGCAGAAGTTTCAGGATAGGCTAAAGCATTTTAAATAAAACTGTAGCCGCAATGGGCAAACCAGCCGAGGGCGTCGTTGGGTGTGACGGCGTTCAAAGCGGAGGCGATGGCGGCGAGTAGATCGGGGTGGTTGCGGGCCTGGGCTTTGCGGAGGAGGGCCTTCACCTTGCTCC